>NZ_FQWP01000020.1:0-52129 GCF_900129715.1 Fibrobacter sp. UWH9
ATTAAATTTTAGAAAATAGCCCATTTTTTGTTTAATTTAGGCGAAAGTCAACAAAAAAGGGTGGCGAAGCCACCCACACATGTTGATGAAGAGCCTAAAAAAATTGATGAATCTGTGGCGGCATTAGTACGCGACCACATTGCCGAGCGCGGCAACGTCAGCGATGACATGCCTATATTTATTTCCACGTCTAATAATAGTTCTGAAGATGGAAGGATTCCGGCCAAGAGCCTCAGCCGATTGATTAAAGGATACTTGGTCAAGGCAGGAATCAATTCTACACGAATCACCGCACACAGTCTGCGACATACTAGCGCGATGCTTAAGCTCAGATCCTGCAACGGCGACCTCAAGGCTACTCAGGAATTTTTAAGACATTCCTCCCCCACCGTCACGATCCGTTACCTTCAGGAATTGGATGCAGCTCGCGACACGTCATCCACCGACGTCATGAGCATGATTCGGAATGCAGGAAGCCACCCTTAACAGGGTGGTTTTATTATTTCACCAATAATTATTTTAATGAGAATAAATAGGTATTAGTTCGCATTGAATATAAGCGGATTGTAAGTTTCACCCGCTTTCACCATATTTTTGATTTTGTCACTAAAGTGTCAAAATATTTAGCTATCTTCACCCCGCTATGCAGATTCTTATCAGCTCACTCAGGAATTATTCCATCAACCCTAACAAGCTTGACCTACAGTTCGTCATGCAGAGACTCGCTGAACTCAGTGTCGCCTACTATACTGAAAAAGCATATCCTCCCAAGCGAAAACTCAAGGTCATGAAGGAACTGTTCACGGAAGCTCTTAAGATTGGATTCTGGCCGTCTGTCCTTCAGGGTGAGCACAATGATAATTTCAAGGTTAAGGTTGACGCTTACCTGGTCAAGGTCAACAAGGATGTATCCAAGGCCGCGGATGCTATGGTGAAGCAAAGCAAGTATTTGATTGATCGGCTTTGCATCAAATAAAACCAAAGCACCCTCGCCATCACTGACGAAGGTGCTCCAGGTAATTGTAAACGATCTATTTTACCCTATACAATTAAGTTTATATTATCGTTTCTATTTTTTTGCCAAGCAACGGTGTACAAAATACCATCATTTCTACGCTTATTAAATAGTTTGAGATCCTGAGTAACATTATCTTCAAACTGTTCAAGTCTTAGATTGGCGTGTAAACGGTCAAGAGACCAACCCCATGCAACACCGGCATCAGGGCGAATCTCACAGGTGTATTCGTTACCCTTTATCTGCAGATAGCGCGGGTGTAAGTTATTGACCATCTCAATATCTGGTTCAAACCCTACGATTTGATCAAAACATTTCTTCAAGAATTCATTTCTGCGTGACGCTAATGTAAAGTCTGCATCGAAGTCGTTGTAGCCATAGACATTAGATCCACGAATCGCAGCAAGATTAAGTTTTAACTTATTGATATTGAGATTCCATTCCTTTGCAATTGACGCAACAAGGTTTGCAAGAATAATACATCCCAGCGGTGTATTCAAATACTTATCCGCATAGGTAATTTCAACGTTCTTATCCTCAGAAAATACAGACTGAGCGTCATTCCATTTATCCTGACGATAGCTGCGCATGACGTCAAATATGGTTGATGCTGAAGCACTATAATCCTTTATTTTTAGGTCGAACATACCTTCGTCGCTGCTATTTAGCTTTGCAAGAATATTTTCAATCTTCAAAGGAGTGAAATCAAGGTTTCCATCGTAATTGGATGAGAATATGACGCCGGTACCCCAATCATCATTAAGCGTGGTCAATACATCCTTGCCGAAGTAAATCCTCTTGCGACCATCATTATGTGTTACCGCGAGTATAGGCTTCAAACCATCTAAATCCAGTTTGCCATATTCGAACTTGCTGCTGTACAGCAGTCCCAATAATGGAGTGATTTCAAAACGGCTTAATCCATTGATGTTTAGTCTCTTCGCTGTAACATAGCAGCAATCAACCATTCTAGCTTTAAGCTGGTCAATGTGATGCTTAAACGTAAATGAATCATAATCCCATTTGCTCAAGTCATCGTCAACAAAAAGCTTCAATGATTTAACGGAACTGTCGCGGCATACGCGATAGAATTCAGTAGCCCAGTCAGAAGTTATTGTTTCTGCATCAGCAAATGCAGAGTTCACTTCTTCAGGCACATTTCTTCTGCTGAATTCCATTTCAAGCCAATCATAGGCTTTCTGTCGGTCCAAATAGTTTAGGTACCATTGAGAGGATCTGTCAACCAAACAGTGAGTACATGCCTTGTTGCAACACTTTTCACGTAAAGCATTTCTTGCTAGGTTGAAGACCTCATTCTTGTAATCACGCAGTAGCGGAGAATATCCTGCACCACCTAGAGCTGTATCGTATATGAAGATAGAATGGTACTGTCTGCTATAGCCAAAATCAATTTCACCGTCATTGACACCTAGGTATTCTGCAAGCTTACGGCTAATAATAACACCCAGAGAATACAAGGTGGTTGCATCATGGATTTCGCGGTCATACTCATCATAGAATTTGACTTCAACGAAATCTGTCTGATAACGACCTACAAGCAGGACATTATGACGGATTCTTGCTCCATCATGATCCGCACCTTCGCAAATTGCGCCTGTTTCAAGATGTTTATGGCTAATAAAGCGCTTTTTCGCAGCATCATCTGTTTCAGATTCCATGCGTCCACAATAAGGACATAGCATAAATCCAGCCTGATGGGTTCCACTGTTATAGAATAGAATTTCAGATTCATCAGTAGAAGCTCTCAATGCAACTTTAACACCCGATTTCTTTTCCGGCCATGGTTCCATCTGAAGCAGCAAAGGCTGAGCAAGAGACATAGCATTGTCGTTGCGAATGGTTCGAGTGGGTCTTACACCTCCAAGCCAGTCTACGGAAAAGCCTGCTGGTTCTACAATTTCTGTGAATTTGGCGGTTTCATCGCCATTTGTTCCCTTCAAGCCAGCCATACTTGTAGCATGGCATTTGGGGCACTTGGTTAATGGAGACCCATATACTATCTGGGAATAGCCGCATTTCTGACAGTTCTGTATGATGTATCGCTTTGCCTCATCAAACTTTGACTTCATCGCGATTCCGCTAGACTGATAACACCATTCATTAATAACAACTTGTTTGCCAGGAGCATACATTGAAATAGCTTGACTCAGGTGCTGCGTGGGTAGCGTTTTCCTTCGTCCACCATTCCTCTTTGCCGTATTATCGCTACATGCGTTATTGAATTCAACAAGTCCTGTAGGGATGCCAGCAGACGGCAAGAAATTCTGTTCTGCCAAGTAACCTAACAAGAATGAATCCTTAAAGTTCTTGATTCTTCCTTCAATAGCAGTACGCGCGGCTTGTGTTCCTGTTCCTGCCTCTGCTGCTTCGCGCGATGCCAATAGAGCGCTCAAACGGTTGTCATATATTGCGTAAACTGTATCAAGCTGCACCAAGCACTTATCTATTGATTCAAGCAAAGATTGTGTGCTAAGACATGATCCAGCAACAAGTATTTTATGATGTTTATCTAATTCATCAAATACTGCATGTGATGTCGGCAATGATTGTAAGAAATCGCTGAATTGAGTATACCCAGAATGTCCTTCTGCAAAGAAGTCCGATACATGGTCTTTGACTCCCATACCACCTTCATTCTGAATGAAGGTTTCAAATAGGAATGCATTAATATGTCGCTGTATAATCTGAGGGCTTGTCAGTTTAACATCAGGAATCTCGGTCGTGTGTTTCAGAGGCCATATTGGATTTCGCCAAGCATGGATTCCAACCGGATTCGGAGTACAGAAAGTCAGCGTTAAAGCCTTGGTTTCTCCACGACGACCTGCACGACCTGCGCGCTGTTGGTAATTGGCAGGCTTAGGCGGTACAGAATTCATCACAACAGCAGAAATACCCTTCAAGTCCACACCCATTTCCATAGTGGTGGAGCAAGAAAGAATGTTCAAATGTCCTTGATTGAATTCCTTTTCATAATTTTCAAGAACCGCTGACTGTTGCTGAGCGGAATGTTCACCGGCCATGAATATGGATGCGGGAGACATAATCTGGTAATGCAGGTTACTAACAACACCAGCTTGCTTCTGTGCAACCCAATTTTCATCTATCCATTGGTAGACTTCATCATTTGTTACGCGCGTTGCTTGACCATCTGCAGATCTTTTCTTACCACCCGCATACGGAAAATAAGGAAATTTCATCGGCTCACTATTGACCTTAAATCTTTCAAAGTTTTCCGGTGTAGCATAGCCTCTCATACGCGGACTGTAGCCTCGGAATAGAGTGTCAACAACTACGCTATCAACAGGACATTGCCATCCTTTTTCAACAATCTGGATTTTAACCTTTGAACGGTCCAGCAGATTGATTCGATACCCCTTCTGATTTGGGTCCGTTTCCTCAAGCAATGAGTCTCGGATAGTTCGCCATGCCTTTAACAATACCGTATTGATCAGAGTTCGTTTTTCATTATTCAATTCTGAAATGTCTTTTATTCCCAAGGCAGCCATCAACAAAAGAACTAGCTTAGGTTGGCGCGACAAAACTTTACCATCTTGGCTAAGCTGAGGCCACTTCTTATTGCTTTCAAATGTTGATTCTGTAACGTCGTAAATATCCTTGGTAAATGAATTTTGCACAAGGAAACTAGTTGAAGACGTGGGAATCATGTAGTATTTGCCACCACGAATCTGGTAATCCACGCATATTTTGAGGTAGTCTCGCCAATCTTCGTCTGTAAATGGATTCTGGCCATCTTCTAGCTTATAGTAACCCAATTCTTCTGGTAACTTAGCATTGGCAAGAGGTGGATATACTACATGAACTAGGCCAAGGTTCTCTAACGTGTTACTACTTCTAGGAATCCATCCGAATTGATCAAGGAATAGCGCGTCAAGATACACATCCTTTTCTGCATTGGATCCATCCTTTGTAGAAGCTTCATTCAACCTAGCGTTTTTAAGGTGTTTATAAAGGTGACCCAAATCTGCATTGGATTCAAAAGATGTCCTAATTTCGGACCAAGCTTCTGGTTCGGCATTCGGAGTAGAGCTTCCCGACATCTTTGCTTGGAGTTCCTCAAAATCTCTTCGTTGACGAGCTGTCAGTGAATCTTTTCTGCTAAGGTAATCATTGTAGTCTTCTAATTCTTCTTCACTTAATCCTTGAGGTACAAACTTATCTTGTCGACTAGTCGCAAGTTTCTGATATATCGCTGAACGAATCCAATTTCGTTCAACGTCATGGTTAATTCCCATGGCTGATTTTGCTGTTCCTTGCCTACTATCAGTAAATGTAATGTACTTTCTACCGCTATAAAGGATGTCTTTATCTTTATTTACGGCATCCTGATTCATTGGCGTTGCATTGTCAAGAACCGTTGTCGCCAAGAATCGTCCTTGAAGGTTTGCGCTGGCGCGCAGGTAGAGCAACTTATTTCTTACAGGAACTCCACAACACGGACATAGGTCGCGACCGGAATTTGTATCGTGAACAGCTTGAAATACCAATGCGCTTGGGTTATCAATACGATCCTTAGAAGACGCTACAACTTTACCGTTTGCGGTGTCAAATTCAAAGTATAGTGGATCAATTTTTCTAGGATTAGTTTTCTGCGGCATTCCGTAGATAAACATTTCCCATCCCTGATCATGAGAAGAAATATTATCGTCAGAATCCTCTTCTAGCTCTTCGCTATCAATATCGAATGGGTTGTCATCAAGGGAGACCTCATTGGTTTTTAAGCGATACCCTTCCTTGACATGATTCTCACCAACAACCAATAATTCGCCACAGTCTGCGCAGCTGGCAACTTCAACCATATTGCTTCCGCAATGCGGGCATTTGGCACTTTGGTAAGTAGTAAATGTGCCTAATTTCAGAGATTTTTCATTCTTGTGGGAGCATTCTGGATTAACGCAGGTGAATACACCATTAATCGCGCGTATGAAGAAGTGCGCGCGCGTAGGAAGCAGTGCTAGTGGTTTGCCTGTTGGCGACAATCCTGGAATTTCGGAGCTTAAATCATCAATCAAGGATAGCCAAGCTCCCCTATCATCAGAGGACATTCCTGTTGCTTGGGCAATATCCTTTGCTGACAATGCAGGTTCATTATTCAATTTTTTGCGCAGTTCATTGACTGATGCGGGCGTCAATCGGCATCCGTGTTTCTTATTGAATTGATCAATGCTCTGCTGTAATTTGGTCTTATCAAGCTCAGGAATGATTCGCTGACCGTTAATAACAAGGATTTGTGAAGGATTCTTGCCAGTAAGTTGAGAAACAATACCAATAAGTTTATTGGTGGAATCCTTGTCACCCATGGTTGCAGAGGTCACGGCAAAGTTAACATCGTCAACAGTTACGCCAAATGCATCTATAACACGACGGAGTTGCAAAGCCAATTCTGTAGCAGAAGAACCGCTATATGTATGAGCTTCGTCTAATAGAATCCAACGTAATCTTCCCTTAGACTTTTCAAGCAAGGACTGATCGCTTGAACGAACCATCATGTAGTTTAACATGGTTGGGTTCGTAAACAGAATCTGAGGCGGGTGTTCTCGCATTTCCCTACGGGTACACACCTGGGGGAATTCACCGGCCGTTTTGCCAGTTTCTTCCATTTCTCCATTGTAAATGGCGTATGTTACGGGCTTAGGAAGAGCCTTACTCCACTGATGAATACGTTCGCGTTGGTTCTTCATGAGAGCGTTCAAAGGATATAGGAAGATTGCTTGCACACCTTCCCTATAATCGGGTTTACAACGCTCCCTGTACAAATCTTGAAGTACCGGGATGATGAAACATTCCGTCTTACCAGAACCCGTTCCTGATGTTACCGCGATGGTTTTACCATCAACAAGCATTCCCTTCCAGCTTTCGGACTGGTGCTTATAAGGGTAGCGATCTGCAGGGAAACAATATTCTTCAGCGTCACCGCTAATACTAGAAAGAGCTTTAACGAACTCTTCGTCCAGCACATGTAGGTTTCTTGCATGTTCTTCAAAGGTAGCCTTTGATGCTTCCCACGGAAAAATGGTTTGAAATACAGGATCTGCAATCAGAGGTTCCTTTTCATCCAATAGCTCACGAAGACATTCTTGTTCCTTAGAATGTCCCGAAGCCCACATAGAAACCAGGCTATCTGTTAAACGGCGTTTCGAGTTCTTATAAAATTCAAAATAGTTCATTACAAGCCCTTACTTGAGCATCTTCACAAGGATGGTGTAATACGTATACTTATAGTGCAAACGATAGAAATTGATAATTCTACGGCGTTTAATTCGTTCTGGAGAGGTTCCCCAAAGCCTATCCTTCCACTTTTGAGTGTATTCATAGACATACAGCGGAGCCTTGATTAGGGTCTCCTGATATGGAAGCATTTGAATCGCGGCAGAATAATAACTGTGAACAAGATTCAGGTGCAATATCGGCAAATCTGAATTGAAATTGCTTTCATCCGTATTCTTGCCAATTGCTCTACGTTTAAAATCGTTTACTTCTGCGTTGGTCAACAAATCAGCGTCAACATTCTCTAAATTACCACATAGGAATCTTGTCATCAAGTCAGCAACGTCAGCATCCAACGTTAATGTCATTATGTTATGAAGAGCATCCTTAAAGTCCTGGAAGAATTTCATTTGCTGACGCTGTGAATAGTCCTTTGTCACCTGTAAAAACTGTTCCATTACGATATCGGTTCGGTTCCAATGGACAGCCATGGCGCATTCTTGTTCAATCTTCAGGATTGCAGAAGACAAAGCATCCATTTTATCGTCCATGAGAAGTCTTAACAGCAACTTGGTCATCAGAACAGGAGATGATACGGACGCGGATATGGCATTAAAGGTTCGAAATGGAAGACGCCATCTATCCGCAATTTCAATATACTGGGGTACAAGACCCCATGTTTTTTCATTTTCGACGCCATAATGCGTAAGTTCGGAAATCCAAACATCAATATTCTGTTTTTTATTTGCAGAGCGAACGGTATACGCCTCATCACCCAAATGACCATTAATGATGTGATATAGGCGTGGAATCAAACGATGTTTGTCATAAACATCTGAGAAAACAATATAATCCCCATCTTCTGTTTCGTTTGGGAACTTGAAGGATCCACAATCCAAATGATCCAGTTGAAACACCGATGGTTCGGTATCTTCCCCGGGTTCAACAATTTTGCAAGCAAATATTTTTCCTTCGTAATTTACAAAGCCTGCACCCGTATCTAGGGAATGAACCTCTATCGTTTCACTGAGAACATTAAGAGCGGAATCCATAGTAAAGTAGCGGATACGATAATCCTTGTCCCCTAGTGTAAGAATTGCCGCCGACGTTCTGTCAAAGGAATTTACACCATTCACATTGAAGAGTCTGTTGATAGAATCCTCAAAATTACTTAATGGGGTTATACCACCCTTAACCTTTTGATAAATGGTAATCGGACGTTCTTGGCCTATCATACCGGTATAGCTGATTCTCATGCTATGCGGCTTTCCTTCAGAACAAAGAATTCGATACTGAGAAAATTCGTTGAACGAAAGAACAGTATCTTCGGAAACTAGTTCATCCTCGTTCTTGACTAGGCATAGCCCCTCATATGGGCTTGGAATGGAAATCTTTAGGGCGGGATTACCAGGATTATGAATTTCAAAACTACAGGTTGAAGGGAACTTTAGTGTATTAGGAGTTCTAACGACATTCCATGTAACGCTATGATTTGTCGTCTGTTCAACCGTATAGGAAACGTTTTCCTGCTTTACCGCATACACATTACCCCAATTCAGATTGCACCTTATACGGGCTGAATTGGCGGCAGCGTCGAAAGCTTCAAAATTCAATTCATCAATATAATAGAACGTCTTTACATCAAAACTTCCATCAGGGAATATTACCTTGATGTCAACAATGCCCGGACGAATAATCTTATCTGAGTATTCCTTCCATTCCAACGAACCGCGTTGGCGGCACATAATACGGCCTGAGCCGGAACGCATGCCTCCTTCATCATACACATCAACAAAAAGTCGTTTCGTTAACAGTGCGTGACTGGACTTTTCAAGCCATGGCAAGTATACACCACCAAATACAACGGAATACTTTGACGTCATGTTTTTCAGTTCAATTTCTTCCCCTGTTTCCATATTAACCATGGGAATGAACTGACTTTCACTTACTTCAGGGAAGATGGCAATGCGATATTCATCGCCTCCGATAGTGATATCCTTGACATCATCAATGCATTCAGATCGCCAGGGTTTACGGTAGAGCGAGATACATTCAACCGATGCATAATCCTTCTGCTGAACGTACCTATTCCCCTTTTTCTGGAGCATTTGAGGGATTGTTAGGTTCGGTGCGCAACTATTTATCACAGACGGGAAAAGTTCATCGTCAGTATCGCATACAAGCTTAACGTCAATGATGCTATCGCCGTTCCATGTGAATTCTTTGTTGTCAGAATTGACTCGCTTGTAAATGGCGCTTTTCTTACCATAATCGTCTGTTTCAAGCTTGACCTTCTTGTAGGTGGCCACATACTGCTGAGAAACAAACAAGTCAAATTGAAAACATTCCTCGGGATTCAAACCGACAATCATATCAGAATAGATTGTCTTGACACTATCAAGGGAATAACGGAACACGCCTTCGGAGCCACATTCAGATTCCTTCACTTCGAAGGTCCAGTTAATTGATAACGGATGCGTTATAATCAACTTTTTGACGCGTTCGCGTTCCTTCTTCAGCATTTCGGTCAGTTTCTTTAGCTCAACTGTATCAGTCTTATAAGGTAGAAGATCGTCACGTTCTTCGTTGATTGCACGAGCAATCTGAAGGCTGACAGCGTATATATTGTCGTTCTTGTATGTTTCCGGTAAATATCGGAGGCAACTTAACCCCTTGACCACATCCACGTCTTCCCAATCCACGGAAAGTCGCGACAATTCGGTGATCATGCTCTTCAGGAATAGCTTGAACCTATTAAATCCGTTGTCTTTTAGCTGGACGTAGGCCATGGGAAGCCCGCCTTGCAGCAGAAGAGTTCTGAAAAATTGGTTGTTGTTTTGACGGATAACGGGAATGTGTAGTGAACTTAACGCTAATTTAGCGTGATGAAACATTTTTTCCGCTTGGTCGTCGGGAACTTTTGCGTAAGACGCTACGATTTCCTTTGAAATCCAACCACCGCAATACTCGCGACGCCATGATTCGGCATAAAAAAGGGCAAATTCCTTCCCGTAATTCCAAAAAGCCTCCCTAGAAACGGCATCTTTAACGGTAAGTTTCAGCTCTTCATATTCATTGTCATCGACATCAAGCTTCCAAAGCGGAATCGGTGCGGAATTCAAACCGCGTTTTTCTAGAAGTTTGTCAAAGAACAAGCCCATGCGAGATCTCCTTCTTGCGTCATCTCTTGTATAACATTAATATAATATCACACCACTGTCATACTATGACATTCCCAAAGGATTTGTAAAGATTTTCAATCATTTTAGTCGAATCTTCCAATCACAAATCAACCAAAACAAAAAAAACACTTGACTGGCAATCCCGAAGGAGGTATATTTAGAATAGAAATCACAAAGAAACCATGACAAAATTTACTTTACTAAGCAATATAGCGACAATTCGCACCGGGGTTGTAACGACCCGAAAGAAGGCTGCCCAAGGCACCGAAGGCGCGCGTCAGTATAATCTACTGAACCTTCGCTGCGTTCGTGATGACGGCAGGCTTGATCTTTTATCGGTTGAGCCTTTCGCCGCCTGTGAAGAGCTGGCCGATAGCTTTATCACACGCGCAGGCGACATCCTTGTTCGCCTAAGCGCACCATATACGTCTGTAATAATAGAAAAAGATGCGGAAAACCTATTGGTTCCTTCCCACTTCGCTATAATCAGGCTTGCCACCAACGATTTTGACCCCCATTTCATCCTCTGGCAGCTACGTCAAAAGAATGTTAAGCAGACGATTTACCAGAATGTCAGCGGAACAACCCAATTCGGAACCATCAATTCAGGCTTATTTGGAAGTATACCCATTGAACACACGTCCCTACAAAATCAACGGATTTTTAGCGAACTGTTCAAGCTTGCGGAAAGAGAACATGACCTGCTGGAAAATCTCGCCGCAGAAAAAATGAAGTTTAACCAGGCCTTGATGGCCTACGCATTCAAGAGTTTTAAGTAAGAAGGAATAATCTCATGACAACAAAACAAGACATCGAAAAAGTACTCTGGAACGCCTGCGATAGCTTCCGCGGCAAAATGAACAGCTCCCTCTATATGGAGTACATTCTCCCCATGCTGTTTGTTAAGTATCTCAGCGACGTTTATGCCGAAACTAAGGCTAAATACGAAGTTCAGTACAAGGGCGACGCCACTCGCGTGGAACGCGCCATGAGCAGAGAACGCTTCGTCATGGACGACAAATCCACCTTTGATTACCTATACGCCAACAAGAACGACGCTCAGATCGGTCAAAAGATCAATATGGCGTTGGCTGCAATTGAAAACAATAACAGCGCCAAACTCCATGGTGTATTCCGCGCCATTGACTTCAACTCATCCATTAACTTTGGTGAAGTCAAGGAAAAGAACGCCACCTTGAAGAACCTCCTGGAGGACATTCAGCAGCTTGACCTTAGACCGTCTCAAATAAGCGACGCTGATATCATCGGTGACGCCTACGAATACATGATTGCCTTCTTTGCTTCTGACGCAGGCAAGAAGGGTGGCGAATTCTACACCCCAAGCGAAGTGTCTGAACTGGTCGCAAGACTCGTGAAGCCTAAGGAAAATGACCGTATTTACGATGGTACCTGCGGTAGCGGCGGCTTGCTCCTAAAGGGATTTAAGCAGGTTCCCAGCAAGAAAATCAGCATTTATGGTCAGGAACAGAACATGCAGACATGGGCTTTGTGCCGTATGAACATGTTCCTTCATGGAGTTGATAACGCGGTTATTTGGCAGGGCGACACCCTTGCTAATCCAGGCAACATTGAAAACGATAGGCTGATGAAGTTCCAGTGTATTGTCGCCAACCCTCCATTCTCTTTAGACAAGTGGGATAGCGGGTTCCTTGGTGAAGTTGCCGAAGGCGACAAGAAGGCAAAGATGACCCCGGAACTAGACCCTTACAAGCGATTTGATTGGGGAATCCCCCCTACATCTAAGGGTGACTACGCTTTTGTAATGCACTTTCTCCATAGTCTTGATGATGCAACTGGACGCATGGGCATTGTCCTCCCCCACGGCGTTTTGTTTAGAGGCGCTAGCGAAGGTAAGATTCGTCAGACTATCATTGAAAAGTTTAATTTCCTAGATGCCGTTATCGGGCTTCCCGCAAATCTGTTCTATGGGGCAAGCATCCCGGCATGTATTCTGATTTTCCGTAAGAATCGTGGTGCAAGTAATCACGTACTGTTTGTGGACGCTAGTGGCGATGGACACTTTGAAAAAGGAAAGAACCAAAATGTCCTGCGTAAGGAAGACATCGAAAAAATCGTAGAAACCTACAACACCTACCTTAGTGATCCAAGCTTCGGCGGTGAAGAGAAGTACAGTCATGTAGCAACGCTGGAAGAAATCAAGGGTAACGACTACAACCTGAACATTCCCCGCTATGTCGACACCTTTGAAGAAGAAGAAATGATTGATATTGAAGAGGTGAAAACAAACATTAAAAATATTGAATCTGAACTGTCTAAAGTCCAGGCTCAAATGGCAAAGTATATGAATGAATTAGGGCTGTAATTAGGTATGGCGAAAAAGGTAGACGATGCATTTGCGGAATTTATGAAAGATGATGTAGACCTCGACCCGACTAAGGTTGATGCAGCAAAATCAAGTAAAAGTAATCTTCTTGACAACATCAAAGATTTTGATGATGGTAAATTTTTTCGACTTTATAGCGATATAAACATTGAATTTGGCTCATTCGCTCGAAAAACGAAGATTAGACCCCTTGACGATATTGACATAATGATCGGTATCGCCGCAGATGGCGCGACTTACAACCAAAATGATGCATGGAATAATGTCAAGGTAACCGCTAGCACGACAAATGCCATCCAAAAGTCGTGTGCAAATTTTGATGGAACGCTAAATAGTACCGCCGTTTTGAATCGTTTTTTGTCCAAGCTTAAACAGCTTCCTGATTACAAGAAATCCGAAATTCATAAAAACGGTGAAGCGGTAACACTTAATCTTACTTCAAGGGAATGGGCTTTTGATATAGTGCCATGTTTTCAGACCGTTGTCGAAGAAGACAACCGTAATTACTACTTAATTCCAAACGGCAGAGGTGGGTGGCAAAAAACCGACCCTCGCGTGGATCGTGATTATGTAAAGTCCGTAAACAGCATGAAGAATGGTAGGGTTCTGTCCCTGGTAAGACTATGTAAAAAATGGTTTGAGGTAAAGCGTTTTGAAACGCCCGCTTCATATTTACTAGAAACGTTAATCGTTCGTTACTGCGACCGCGTAGACGATCTAAATCAGTTTATAGACTGTAGGTTTTCGCATTGCCTTAAAAGTATTGTCGATGATATACAAAAACCAATATATGATATGAAGGGAATTCAGGGAGACATCAATAATATATCCGTTCTTAATAGAATAAAAATTGCTTCCAAGGCTAATTCTGATTACCAGAAATCCCGAGAGGCTATAATCACGGAAACAAAACTTTACGATCAAGAAAGTGCCATCAACATTTGGCATGAAATCTTCGGAGAGGATTTCCCGACCTATGGCTAGCATTTACGAAAAACAAAGTGACGCACTTATCATTCAATGTTTATTCGCTCAACGGCGTAATTACACATATGCAAAATTATGCGCTGGAGCATACTTCGTTATTTGTGTATTGTTTGTCGTTACATTTTCTATTCTAAAAACACTTTACAGGTGCGATTTTATAACAGGATTGTCAATCGGACTCTCTGTCGCAACAATCTTTGCAGCATCATTCACCAATGAGTGTTGTACCGATTTTAAGAAAAAGGCCTCAGGGATTCAACAGTATATGGATTCCGTTCTATTTACCTGTAAAGAAATACCCTGTACAAAATGGTTAACACCGTTCAACAAGCACAAAATCATAGAAATTGTGAGTTCGTTCAAAACCTCTGGCTTCGACGAAAACGATAAATGGTATGAAGATTATTCGTCTAAAGATTATCCTCTACAAATATTATTATCACAAAAGGAAAACATTCGCTGGGATAAAACTCTAAGGAATTATTTTCGTTTATCATGTAACAGCCTGCTTGTATTAGCTGTCATACTGATATTTGCAACAGCACTGTTAATCAACCCTACATTTTCTAGTATAATTGGCATCGTTCCGTGGAGCCTACCTTTTATCAAGTACCTTAGAACATTCAATCAGAGAATGAAAAATGATTGCGCGCGGTTGTGTCAACTGAATGCACTCGCAGATTCCCTTGTGGAGTTCTACCATGCAAATCAAATTAATTATGATGATATAGTCAACCTTCAGAATCAAATCTACGAGCACAGAAAGACTGCAATCCTTATTCCTAATTTCTTTTTTAAACTATTCCACAATAGATTTCAAAACAACGAAAAGTATATAGCCAACAACCTCAGAAAGGAATGATTATATGACCGCTGATATAAACAAAAGAATCAAAGCTATTCGGGCGGGAAAGGTTCCGGCTGGATACAAGAAGACCATTCTTGGTATCATTCCTGAAGATTGGGATGTGGTTCGGTTTCGCGACCGATTTACTCGCGTAACTAGAAAGAACACTGAAGGCAATTCAAACGTCCTTACGATATCTGCTCAATACGGCCTGATCAATCAGAATGAATTCTTTAACAAGACGGTCGCAAGTGACGACAAGTCTAATTATTTCCTATTGAGTAAAGGTGAATTCGCCTATAACAAGAGTTATTCCAATGGTTATCCATTTGGTGCTTTAAAGCGTCTTGAATACTATGACAAGGGTGTTGTTTCTCCCTTATATATTTGTTTTGCCGCAAATGAACTGAACAAACAACCTGACTACTATGTTCAATACTTTGAAGCTGGTTTAATGAATCGCGAAATCCAAGCTTTCGCTCAGGAAGGCGCTCGTAATCATGGGTTGTTAAACATATCCGTAGATGATTTCTTCAATTCTAACCTCATATGTCCACCAATTGATGAGCAACAGAAAATTGCAGATATTTTAACCACTCAGGATAAGATTATTGAACAGAAAGAACGAATTATAGCTGAAAGAAAAATACAGAAGTCTATTTTAACTGAACAATTGATTTCTGGTAAGAAACGACTTTCTGGTTATAACAATCCTTGGAAAAACATTTCATTACGCGATTGTTGTTATACTGACGGCCAGTATGGTTTAAACACTCCTGCTTGCGAATACAAAGATGGTCTTCCTAAATACATTAGAATAACCGACATTACCGAAGATGGACGATACGATCTAAATTCAAAAGCTTACGCCAATGTTGATGGATATGATGATTATATTCTAAAGAATGATGATATCCTTCTAGTAAGAACTGGTAGTACAACTGGAAAATCGTACCTATATAACGAAAAAGATGGCGAGTTAGTGTATGCGGGTTTTTTAATCAGATTTTCAATAAATCCCCAAATTATTGATTCTAAATTTGTTGCATCAGCTTTAAATACCACCGAATATTGGAAATGGGTTAGGGTTATGTCCAAACGAAGTGGACAACCAGGTATCAATTCAACAGAATATTCTCGCTATGAATTTAAGATTCCAGGAGATGTAAAAGAATCCCAAGCAATCGCTAAAGTTCTATCCACTGCTGCTGATGAAATCACCCTATTGCAGAAGGATCTGGAACAGGAAAAGCTGAAAAAGAAGTCCTTAATGCAACTGTTGCTAACAGGTATCGTGCGCGTAAGCGCATAAGCGAGGTTTATATGAGCTTCAAGAACCAGGCCGATTTAACGCACGAAGACAATGTGAGCAAGTACCCTGCCATAGAAGTTCTGTGCAAGCTGGGATTCAAGTACATATCCCCAGAAGATGCCGTAGCCGAGCGCGGTGAATTGCATGATGTACTTCTGAAGAACATTCTTCGCAGGAAGCTTGTTGAAAATAACAAGTACGAATATGAAGGTATAACTTACAAGTTCTCTGCAGAGAACATCGAAAAGGCCATCAAGGATCTTGACGTTCCCTTAGCGGAAGGTTTGATCAAGACTAGCGAACGCATTTACGACTTGCTAATGCTTGGCAAAAGCTACCCTGAAACATTGGTTGATGGCACTACCAAGAGCTTTGACATCAATTATATTGACTGGGAAAACTTTGAAAACAATGAATTCCATGTTACCGAAGAATTTTCCTGCAATAGCTGGGATAAGCACAAGAACGCCCGTCCGGATATTGTCCTGTTCATTAACGGCATCCCATTCGCGGTCATAGAATGCAAAGCTAAAGGTATCTCAGAAGTTCAAGCCATTGAACAGAACATCCGAAACCAGGGTAAGGAATACATCCCCCAGCTATTCAAGTTCGTGCAGATGATTGTTGCAACGAACGTGGATAACATTAAATATGCTACAACAGGTTCAGGAAAGAACTTCTGGAACGTGTGGCGCGAACAGAACATTGATTGGCAGGAAAAGGTTGTAAACCAAATTGTCGCGGATAGAATTCCTACCGAACAGGACAAGGTTCTAGTCTCCCTATTTGACTTGTCCAGGTTGCGCAAGTTCCTGAAATACTTCGTCCTGTACGATGGAACCATCAAGAAGATTTGCCGTTATCAGCAGTTCTTTGCGGTCGAAGCCATCATGGAAACGGTCAACCAAAACGACGAACAGGGTAATCGTCAGAGCGGTGTCATTTGGCATACACAGGGAAGTGGAAAATCACTGACTATGGTTATGGTTGCCAAATACATCCTTGAAGAAATGCAAAACAATAGTCCCCGCGTCATTATCGTTACGGACCGTAAGGAACTTGACAAGCAGATTGCCAAGACTTTTGCCCATACAAGGCTCCACCCTGCCCGCGCTACTAGTGGCAAGAACCTGTATGATTTGATAAGCGGCACCAAGGCTGATATTGTCACGTCCATCATCAACAAGTTTAACACCGTCGAAAATCAGGGCCTACAGAATCGTTCAAGAGACATATTCGTTCTAGTTGACGAAAGCCATCGTTCCAACTATGGTTCCTTGGCTACCAAGATGCGAACAGTCTTCCCCAACGCCTGTTACATCGGATTCACGGGTACTCCCCTACTCAAGGGCGAAAAACTCACCATGCAGAGGTTTGGTAAGCTGATTCACAAGTACACCATCAAGGATGGCGTTGAAGACAAGGCTATCGTTCCATTGATATACGAAGGGCGTTTTGTTGATCAGAAAGTTGACGAAGACAATATTGATTTGTGGTTCCAGACAGTCACCAAGAAGCTTAATAATGCACAGATTGCCGACTTGAAGGCCAAATGGAGTAGCATTCAGAAACTAGCTTCTAGTGACGCAAGAATACGTCGCGTATCCCTGGACATATACCAGCATTACATGGACGGCATCAAGAATACCGGTTTCAAGGCAATGCTGGCTTGTAACTTCAAGCGAGATGCCATCAGGTACAAGGCCATATTTGACAGTTTCTGCGACATCCGTACCGAAGTGGTCATTTCCGCTCCTGACATGCGCGAAGGTCATGACGAAGTGGATGAAAGTTCCGACGATATTGTCATCAACTTCTGGGAAAAGATGATGAAGAAATACGGCAACGCGGATGACTACGAAGATACCCTCAAGAATCAGTTCTATGACGGTGAAATTGACATCCTTATTGTCTGTAGCAAGCTTCTTACAGGCTATGACGCGCCTTTGACCCAGGTTCTCTATATAGACAAGGAACTGAAGGATCACGGTCTGCTTCAGGCTATCGCCAGAACGAATCGCCTCCACGAGGGTAAGGAATACGGTTTTATTGTTGACTACAGAGGTCTCATTGATAAGTTAGATTCCGCTATGGAAATCTATAGCGGTTCTGGGTTGGAAAACTACGACTCTGACGATATCAAGGGTGTTGTCGTTGATGTCATGCAATACGTGGCGCACCTGCGCGAGACGTATTCCCAGTTGGTTGAAATATTCAATCCTGTTTCAAACAAGCAGGATGTTGAAGAAATTGAAGTCCATTTGGGGGACGAAGAGGTTCGCGAGAACTTCTATAATGCGCTCAGTAAGTACGGCAGAGCCTTCAACATGGTCATGAATTCGGAACGCGCCTTTGCCGCTTTCGATCGTGATGAGATCGCTAAATATCGCGATGCATTCATATTCTATTCAAAAATCCGTAAGAGCGTAAAGATTCGCTATGCGGACACTATTGACAATGCTGAATATGAACCTCAGATGCAGAACCTTCTGGACAACTACATGTCTGTTAAGGACGTCCAGGTTATCTATCAGCCCATGGATATCATGGACATAGGTAATTTTGACAAGCATCTTGAAAGTATGACTTCGGACAGATCAAAGGCTGACGCCATTGTTAGCCACCTGACTAGAAGCATTAAGTTGAATCATGACAAGGACCCCGGCTTCTACGACAGTTTCTCCAAGCGTATTAATGATGCTCTGGCAGAATACCGCGATAAGGTGATCAACAGTGCCGCAGCATTCCTTAAGAAAATGAAGGAAATCATGGCTGACTACCGTAAGGGTGACACAAAGACTAAGGTACATCCCAAAATTAAGGGTGATGCCGATGCTCAGGCCTTTTCCGGGGTGATTTCCCCCCTGATTTCGGATATAGTAAATGATGACGATTTGCTAGCCGACATTGTCATTAAAATTACCGCAATTATCAGAAAGCATGACCAGGTTGACTGGAAGAAGGATAATGACATTCATAACAGTATCAGGAAGGAAATAGATAACCTGTTTTACGACGTGGAAGATAATAAGGGAATCAAGGTTGAATACATCACCATAGATAAGGTCTCTGATGCCGTTATAAATGTGGCTTTGAGGCGATTCTAATGATCCGTAATGTTGAAGTAAACGGCAAGGCAATCAGCTATACGCTGGAACGTAAGGATGTCAAGAACATTAACCTGAGAATTCGCGCAGATCAGGGTGTATTTGTTTCTGCATCCAAGGATGTTCCTGCAAAGATGTTGGATTCATTCGTTAAGCAGAAGGCAGACTATATCCTGCGTAGTCTTAAACGATTCAAGGAAAAGGAACACTTCGCCTCCCCTGACAACACCTGTGTTGACGGTGAATCCGTAACCTTATTTGGTCGTAATCTTAGACTATGCATCAAGTATGCTGCCAAGAGTCGCGTAGAATGTGACGAAAGTTTCGTCACCCTGTTCGTGAATGACATCAATGATACAGAACTGAAGAAGAAGACTCTTGATAAGTGGTTAAAGAACCGCTGTCGCGATGAAATTGCGGAAATCTGCAAGAAGGTCTTTCAGAAGGTTCGCAAGTACGGCGTTAGCTACCCCGAAATACAGCTGCGTGAGATGGTTTCCCGTTGGGGAAGCTGCGTACAGAAGAAGGGTCTACTGACCTTCAATACGTCATTAGTCGCGGCACCTGTATCCTGCATAGAATACGTCGTCACCCATGAATTCACCCACCTGCTGTACCCAAGCCACTCCAAGACATTCTACCAGCAGCTGGCAACGTTCATGCCTGATTGGGAAGAACGCAAGGCTAGATTAGAAGCTCTGCATGTGTAGTGAGGTTATGATATGGGAAAGAAGTTACCACCGATTGACACCTTAAACGACGCTGCCAAGGATGTTGTTGAATGCGCCGAGAAGTTTCACAAGACCTTGGTTAGTGATGATTTTGCCCGGTTCAAGTCCTGGGAGCATTGCTACGCAATGTTCCACGATGCGATCCATAACGGTAAGGTTGACGTTGACACTCTTGCTTTACACCTTGCTTTTTACCTGGCAAGCTGGGGCATGTACCGTGGCTCTTCATTCCTTTTATCTCAGGACTACAAGGTTCATAAGAAGGTCGTGGAGATCCTATTAGAGCCTAAATACAGGGATCTTTGCGGAGCAACCTGTAAACAGATTCAGTCCCAGATGGACAACCTTTGGGAACTAACCGATAGAATCAAGGAATACTATCATAGCAGGCGCTATATAGTTGAAAAAGCCCAAATTGCAGCCGGAGAACGCGATAAATTCACCGCATCAGACGTTTCTGATATCTTGATCTCTAAGGTTCTAATGGGAACCATGGGTTGTGTTCCTGCATATGACAGGTTCTTCACGGAAGGGGTCAAGCTTACAGGCGCTACGACAGGTCAGTTTAATAGACCTTCGATTGAACGCCTGATAGAGTTCTATCAGGGATATCACAAACAATTTGATATGGTTCTTGAAAAAATGAGTGTAGAAGGCCGCCTGCCCTACCCTCAAATGAAGTTACTGGATATGGGTTTCTGGCAAATGTGCTATGAGCCAGGAAGCGAAGAATAAAGGTTATTTTTCCAATGATTACAATTACCGAAAAATTAGATCACAAAACAGTGCGCGTTACAAAGTTCAACGATAACGAATCGGAAAAAGCTCGTCAGGAATGGGTAAAGCTACATGACGGTATGCGAGAACGTGGCTACGTCGTTGAATACTGGGATTGCGGCTCGCTCCACGCGAAAGCCGCTAACGGAAGCAAATACCACATCTATTATAACGAAAAGTAGCTTTATCGCCTGGTAACTGGATCAAAATCAAAGGCCGAAATCAGCTTATCCTCGTTCTGATCACGATATTCCTTGGGCACTCGTTTCAAGGTTTCTTCATCAAGTAGTGTACCGAATAATTGGCTCGACAGTTCACGACGGCGGTGTGAAAATACTTCATACTGGTATTGGTCGTAAGTTTCATCAAAAACAACAAAATCAACCTTTATTTTGGGCGCATCCTTACGAGTGGAAGGATTGTCAGCATTCCAAGCATCCATCCTATCGTTCCATAGAGAGCGGATTCTATCTACACGTCCTATTTCCTGTTCCACAACAGCAGGATTCCATTCGGTATTGAAGATAACCACATGGCTACATGCTCTATGGAGATTCAAGCCTTCACGTCCTACACGCGATTGTGCTATCAGCACTTGGGGAAAAGTATTCTGTAGGTTGAAACGTTTGGTTAATAACGGTCTACGGGTATCCATATCATCCTTCCCCGACATCATTGAGCAGAAGGAGTCATGGCGTCCCGTAGTATCATCATACATCAGGGTTTTAATGAAGTCTGTAACTGAAAACACCTTCATATTGATGGGAAGACCGTCATCCTTTCCACAATTCAGATAGACTTCAATTACATTAATAAGTAATGCCGTCAAATTACTTCGCTCTCGCCTTGATGGTTTGCCGCTAAATGAGAACTTATGGCTTGATTGGTAAATTGATTCCAACAAGTCCCAGCGCAATTTTTCCGCGATAGCTTTGCGTTTTTCATCCGAAAGTGATTCCAGTTTTCTCAAAAATTCATTATATGGTTTCTGAGAATAGGTTGGATGCTCATAAAGCATGTCAAACCAAACAGAAGCACCAAAAACATAATCCTTTAGCCAGGTTGTCGCTACACTAAACCTGTCACGTTCTTCTTTAAAACGTTCGCGGAAGGACTTCTTGTTCCCCCATCTTTTCCAGGCTTTCGATACTTTCAGACGGTCATAGACATTCCACAGGGCATCTACGGACATTCTGGTCAGGGCTACAGGTAAACCATCCTCCATACGCTGCAGAACATGTCTGTAGTTTAATTCATCGCGCAAGGCTTTCATTGGTTCAATGAATGTTCCGAAGACAAGGACCTTCTCTCCCGCACTACAGATGGATTCTATATGATCAGCCGTAGTTTGAATACGTGGATGTTCTAGCAGGAACAGCTCGGATTCCTGATACCGTGCTAGCTTATCCTTCCAGTAATCTAATCGACAGGCCTTTGCCGCATTCTGCTTACGTTCCTTTTTAATGGCTTGATTTAAATCGTTGAGAGCTTCACCCTGCTTCATGTTTAGCATACCTGCGGCATAATGGCAACGAAGAAGCTTGTCTCGGTAACTTGCGTCGCTCTTCTTTGCCGCGCAAGAAATACCCTCCATACACATTATAATGGATTTCCAGTCCCCTTTTAGATTGTCGGTTTTGACTCCGATGGATCCAATTTTTCTATGTGGATGACTACCGGTCTTATCAGGGAGCTGAGAAATCAAGTCCTTGTATTCCTGTTGATTGGTTCTACGGCGACGCACCACATACGCTTTCAAGTCTTTATGTAAAGTTTCCGCGGAGCGAATCAGCTTTTCCACGGTTTGAATATTCTCTGGTGAAGCATTTGCCATTTTTAATGCTTCAGAAAAATTTTGGATGTGGTTCAAAACATCAGTCTTGTCGCTTCTATTCTGATCACAACGTTCCAGCAAAGCATGCCATTGATCTACACCCATTTCAACAGGTGTAGCCGTCATGCAGAGGCACCGAGAGTCTTTAGTACGCTGGATTATGTTGGATAGTAAGTATTGAAGCCTTGGCATGCTTTTACTTTCCTCATCAGCATCTTCCAGATGACGGCTCTTGTGCGCTTCGTCTACCACCAGTAAGTCAACCTTACCAATCAGCGCACCGATCAAATGATTTATTTCGTTAGAATATTCGTCACTAATAATACCGCGCTTAATCAAGCCCTTGATCGTTGTCCTGAAGAACGCCTTCTGCTTCTGAGCAGCTTCGTTATTTCTATCACCACCTGATTTTATGTTCTTGTTGCCAACAAGACCAAATTGTTGCGATACGATAGTCCATCGATTTACCGAGCCATCATTATAACACAGGGGATAATCATGTTCCTTGTTCAGCTTGGCGATACTCTGCAGTGAGACTGGTTGAGGTTTAAGTGATTGATTTGCTAGGGTATCCAGGAAGGATTTCGCCTCGTCAGTCCACTGGTGCATCAAATTTGAAGGTGATATTACCGCTACCGTACCACCTGCGCGCGAAACACTCTCCATGAGCATCAAGGCTACACGGGTTTTTCCGAGGCCTACATCATCCGCTAGGATAACCCCATTCTGGGGCAATCGATCCATAACAGCCATGGCTGCGGCATCCTGACCATATACAGGCTTGCCTTCGTCATTCGCTGACATTTCACGAATCACGTCGCATAGATTCTTCCTGACGCGCTTCCAATCCATACTACAAAGCCTCATACTTATCTAGATGCCATTTTCTACACCAATTTTCTATGTAGTTATTCCATAGAGTTCTAGCCTTGCCCTTGCATGGAGGAGCAAAGTTATCCTTGGCTAGTACTGAAATGAAGTCAACCTCAAGCGATTGCCATGTCGCAATAAGCTCTTTTGAAAGATTCCGTAATTTTGACTCGATCATTGAAATCCAGTCCATAACATCTTCTTCAATAACGTCTTCATACTTTTCAAAACGCACCTGGCTGTATTCAGCGATGGTCTCTACCAGGGTCATTGCGGATTGATACTTGTAAGATTTCTCTTCAAGCAGTCTATTTGCATATCCGCTATTTTTTCCTTTGCCATCAGGATCGTCTGGTTCATCAGGGCCTTCATCGTCACCGTCGTCATCACCGGAATCCTTTTCGTTCATAGATGATTCTAACTGCGATAGCAATTCTTCCAGCGATAGCTCAGTCTCTGTTGGAGCAGAAAGCCTTGTAAACATACCATCTAAGACAATTACGGGAATCTGATAACTTTCACCTTTCCACAGAACGGTATCATGTCCAGATGGAATGGACATGGTGGCGACATCCCGTTTACCTAGTTCCTCCCCCGTTCTTTTGAGAACAAGTCCCTTTACGGGATCATCGTCAAGCCAGACTGGTCGCAATACATGCCTGTCTTCCTTGAGAATTAGTTCAAAAGCCAATAATGGGCATGGGTCCTTGTAGCACGCGCCATTATCTTCTAAGTCAGGTCCATCTGCATTTTCGTCCACAGGCTTAATCTCATAGGAGGGTTCATCGCTTCCACAAAGCAAAGTTTTAAAAAGAGCTTCCTGAGATGTTCGTTTCACACCACTGAAGTCAGACTGGGTTATTACCACACCTGCTTCAATATTCTTGCCTTTTCCACAGGCATATCCTAGTAAACCCGTCATAGAAAGGTTCCCTGAACCTAGATACAGTCTTCCATCACCAATCGTTGTACGCTTTTTCACGCCAGCGTAGATGTACTTGGCATGCATAAATGTTCTTTGGGCTATAGGATCCGAAGGTTTATGCAAATTCCAGTCGCGTAAGCAGTTCCCTGACCAAACGGCAACTTTACCTGCTGTGTCCTGATTCGCGACAAGATGTCTATCAGACTTGTGAACATTTGTAAGTTTTAGCTTCTGTTCAATTTTTTCAATCGTTTCGGGCTTACCCTTCTTGCCGTCATCCTGTTCAAAAAAGCCAGAGCCTGCAATCACATAGTTGGGTTTTATTCCGCGAAAACGTTGAGCGATAGATTCCAACATGGTTTCGTCGCTAAACGTTGTAAATACCCTTGATGGTGGCAGACTACTTACCTCTGCTGCGCTTGCGTCGATCCCTTTGAATAGGATTTCGGCAGGAGCCCATATTCGTTCATCAATAGCATAGTTTCGTTGAAGTTTCCTTAAGAAATCAACTATACAAACCATATCCGACAGGGATTTTCGATCCTTAGATTTTACATTACAGTCATAATCTGTGGCCCAGGCCATTTCCATCTGGTGAATTGCGCTTGCTTCTGTCCAATTTCCTGTGCAGATAACAAGACGCCATATCAAATCTTTAGTCTTGCTTTTTGACGGAACTGTATTTGTCTTGCCAAACTGCATCAGGGCGACCTTGGCGTGCATACAGGCAATCTTATCCCACCGTTTTCTTCCGTTAGGTTGCAATTGGATGAAGCCCGAAGCGGCATCCATATCAAGACGAGCGGATTTTGCATCTAGCATCAACAGCAGGCTAACATTTCCACAACTGCGACGTTTGGAATTAGACATTCTTGTAAATTCGGTTAGCATGCTGTCCAGAAAACGTACATCAGCACTCAAGGCGCTGGCGACGCAAATCTGACCGACGTAGCCTTCAGGTGGCGTGAACAACTGGGAAAGAGTCTTCATCGGCATACCCCACAGTCAATACACAAATTTCGCCATTGTCGCAATCTGGATAGAGGCCATTCATTATCATTATCTTTGGAGTTATTCTGTTCGGAGGCCCAATCCTTCGCCGCCACATACAGAGGTCCTTTCATCACCATGTCAGTTTTAACAAGAATCGCCTTATTGTTTGAAATGATCAGATCAAGCATGTCCTTGAATTTGGATCTAATCATGGCCCCAACCGTAGCGTTTCCGTAGGCAAATTCTTTGAATTTAAGGTAGGTTTCACCTTTAGCCTTCACCAGAGCAATCTCTGTTTGAAGTTTCCCCTCAATATCCTTCAACCTGAATATATTGGAATCCATTAAACCGATGCATCCTGAAAAGAGTATCTTGACCGCGTTATGAAAATCGTCAAATGCTTTTGCTGCAAGAATTTCTGTACGGTAGCGAACCTCATTGGAACGTTCCAGACTGTCAAGCAGGTCTTTCTCAGTGTTGCATACTTTCATGAGCGGCAAAAGGATCTGTCGTCCATTGTACCGGACTTTATTATTGAATACGCGAGTATATAGATTTCGTTCAGTTGTCGTCTGACGCTTTGGATTAAGTGAGTTCAGGAACTTCTTCCAAGTAGATGAATTCGCGGGAAGAACCTTTTGGGTGTTACGAATCCATGAGGTCAGGTATGAAATCAGGGCTTTCTCGTCAATTTTTTGCTGTAAAAACTCTAGTGCAATGCTCCGACCTTCTTGGGTCAATCGCATAGAATTGAATCTAGACGATCCCTCAGTCAGTTTCAAGGCGTATATTGCAGCCGAAGCACTCTGCCTGTACGTGTTTTGTACATAATTCTTGGTTTGGCTGAGCCAAGCAAAGGTCCACTTATCTCTTTTTTCAAACACGCCATCAGTACATTCGCGACCGAATACTCTGCTACCGTAGTAAGCAAAGGTATCGCGGGATGCATAGTCATACATCGCCTTACATGCGAGAGCTTCAATAGCATTCGCAACAGCAGTTGCCGAGATGCGCTTGGAACGACGGGTTCTTTCGTCAAAATATTCCGTACAGAGGTATATAGCGGCTAAAGACCATGTCATCTGCCTTAGAAACCGAACAGAACCAATACAAGGAACAACTGCTGTTCTATGTTTCAAAAGAGCCGTTCTCAAACCAAAATCAACAGTTAGCCTGCTATTTTCAAAGGCTTCCGGCGACGGAATTAGGAAAATATCGTTCATACGTTAAATATATACCTAAACCGATGACAGGGTGTGACACTTGACATGATTCAAGGACAAAAAAGAATTATCTCGTTTCTGGTACGAATAAAAAAACGCGTCAATCCAGCTCTGGCAACGACCAATCACCAACGGATACTGACGCGCAGCATATCAAATTAGCATTCCAGTCACGAAGAATGTCAAGAACAACGGTAAAATGAATATCCAGAAGCCCTGAACGTAGTGACCCAGGTCGGTATCGCTCATGGTAGCGTGATTGATCATGGAAACAAGCAAATAACCCAGGCCGATATAACCCCATACAGAATGCTGTTCAACGATGATGTATTGCAGCAGGAGGTAGCCAAGAACGCATCCAATGACCGTAGGCGCGCATGCTACAAGGGTATGCTGGATGGCCTGAAGGAACCAAGGACCGCGTGTATAGTAGCTGACGTGTCCTAATCGTTCATCATCAGATTCCAACAGTACGATTTCATCTATTTCCGCACCACACAGTACCCCAAACAGGGCGTGAGACAGTTCATGCATGGCCAGGCCAGGGAATGTCCCAAAGTTTGCGACGCAGTACGCAAAATCCACGTTTATGCACTTAAGCAGGGCAATCTCAATGCGCTGAATGCAGTACAAAACTAGACCCACCACAACAGGCGCAAGAAGAACCGCGATAGACACGATACCGCTAATAGCTGCTATAGCGCCAACCCCATCACCCCACCCAAACCAAGCTATCACAGTATTCATCATTTCCATAGGCATCCTCCCTGAAAAGGGTAATATACATCGAAACCGATGCCGAAAAATGACATTTTGAAAAAAAAGAACCCGACCCATTTCTAGGTCGGGCAAGAATCATAATAGAAGGAAAAAACTACCATTTGTCCAACTCAGGTAAATCCGGTTCTACAGGATCCTCCCACTTTTCTGCTCCATCAGTTTCAACGTAGTGTCTCAAATTGATTGCTTTTATATGTAAGTAATCTCTGTATTCTGAATTTAAATTCAACCACGAATCAGCCATTTCCTCGAAACTCAAGGCAATTTCGTTATAGAAAGCACGATCTTCTTTACTTAAAGCCATAGCATGTCCTACTTTGCTAACAGTCTATCTATAGTTTATACGATCCTATTCTCATTTTTTCAAGGCGTTAGGATAACAGCGTAGTCAATTGTCATAATGGTTTTATCAAGTCTGACTGTTTCATGACAGATATAACGCTGAAAGCGTATGGTAGTCAATGATTCCGTCAGAGTGATAATCTGTCTACTGGAGTGTAGATTCACTTGAAGGAATCCTTCAAGGAAGACATCCCGACAGGGATACTTGATCTGTCGCGTTGAGGAACGGACGCATAGTCGCAGCGTAGCGGAGACTGATGCGGGAGTTCCTGAACAATGACTAAATCTTCGTCCCTGGGACGGAGACTCAGGGCGATAGCTATTTATTACGTCCACGCTCCCATCTGTCCTATACCTATCTGTAATCATCCTCTCCCTCATGCAACTACGTGCATTCTCTGAGACATTCTGGTACAAAGTGGACAGTAATATGTCTATATAAATACACTCTGTGTTTGTCCATTCTGTACTATAATCCTGGGTACATGTACCACTCCCTTAAATGTCCATCTTGTACCATCTTCCTTAAAAAAAAAGAGCAACTCGCTTTCGCCCGTTGCTCATGCATTAGAAACATCTACCGCTACGAAGTACGTTTCTTTATGGTAATCCTTTGCTCTGTATATTTCCGATTATATCTCCCAATGGCAACCTTGGTAGCATTGTCAAGTTTACCATCATACTCATATACGCGGTTTTCGTCAAGGGCGTCAAGGACGCCGTCAATGACGGATTTCCTTGCAACCCCATCACGTTTTCGCGCTCTCTGGATGGTCTTTGACGAGCATCCGATCTCCTGAGCCAAAGTCTTATTTGACTTGAACGAAGACAAAGCACCCTGCTTTACTATACCCTTTCGTTGTTTGAATGGCTTGTAATGCTTTCCATGGAACTGGATGAATTTCTGTAAATCCATTGGTTTCCTGTATGCAGGCTTTCCATCCTGTTTCTGATTGTCCATATACTTTTTTGTAATTTCGATGGCTACAGGAAAATGCATGCCGAATGTAATTAACGAATAACGCAGAAGTTGAGCTCGCGCGCTAAAGGATGAGTACCCACATCCTAGAGTGACATTCAATAGAAATAATCCGCACATGCTGTACGCCCAGCGTTCTATGACCTTTTCTGCATACTGATAGTTTCTAAGCTGCAGGTTTATACTGAAATTGGGACCTGCATAGTTCTTGCATCCGACTATACGCAGTAAACCGCTTACTGTATGCGGAAACTCCTCCTCTACGCAGCTTTTTAGAATGTGCGGATCAACTTCGTGATACACCGTGCCTATAAAACCGGGCAAACAATATTGCCTGAATCCTTCAAGGCTACTGAAGTCAACCCATTCGCTTTTCTGTTGCGGACATCCGTGAATGGTATACTTATACGCAGTTCGTCCGTCACTGTAAGTAGTTGTTGCTTTGACACCTGATGCATTACAGTCGTTGTACAGGGCAATCGCGGCATGGCTATACTCGCTTGCACTCAGAATTTCGCGATCCATTTCGCGGATGACATATCGGTTTCCGACAACGACTGTAAAGTCATCAATCCGTTGTAAGTCGGTTGGTTGCTTAAGACGCACAAGTACAAAACGGCTCTCCGTCCCAAGCACAACGTTATGTCCATGTTCTAGGACGTCTTTTAGGAAGAACAGATCAGCAACGATGGTGGCCATGGCGTACTTTATGTCTCGACGCGAACGGCTACCGATTTTATCCATGTCATCATCCGATGTTCCGGTCCACGGTTGGACCAGCATTTCTTCAGTATAATCTGCTGGGAGTTCATCTTCTTCCATACAAATACCTTAAAAGAAAAACCCCATGTGCGAAGGCTCCGATTTCTCGGGTAAGACACCACCTTGCACAAAGGGTAAAATTCCAGCTATGGTTCCGTCTTACTTGAACCATTCTTCATGTAGTTTATAACTACTTCCGTATTTTTAGGTATTTGCTCGGGAGGCCTGCCGAGGCTTCGCGGATCACATCCGCATGGATTCACATGGCATATCATACACCGCTAGAGGCCACTAACCTGAGCGGCATCGCGGCTACAGCACTTTGGCGACTGTATCAACCGTCGGGATTACCCGACAAGACAATTATAGCATTCCGGTTTTGCAATGTCAATAAGGTTTAATTTTTATTTGGTAAGCCCCCAGCCAAATACCAATCTTATAGCTATATTGGTCTTAGCTTCAGTAGATCACTATGTAGTGGTGCGACAAATTTTTCCACGTAGTGCGAAGGATTTTTCCACGCTTCCCCATGATTTTACAGGAGCCAGCCGCTAACGCGCTGGCCTATTTCATGTCTAGACTTTCGGTAAGATCCTGACAAGGATTCCTGGGCTAGTCATAAGTGAAAATTGCCGAATCCAAGCAAATTTCGGCAATTCTAGGCCTCCGCGCCAATATCTGCCAAGGTCTTGCAAGACCTCTGAGAAGGCTCCTGACAGAGTCTTTCGAGGATCCTGTGAAGGTCTTGTAGGATGGTTTTTAAGCCGGCTGTACCGACGGTGCAAAGGTTTTTCCACGTTTTTGAACTGTTTTGGCCAGTTTCCCGTGGAATTCGTCCGCGCTCACCGTGGAAATTCCCCCTGCATTGAAAATAAAATATGGCTTTTGAATTTTTTGCAAAAGGGATTGTATTCTGGAGAGTTTTATACACCTGTAAAGGAAATATCTTTGTCTCGTGGTGATAACGATGTTTGGAGATAAAGATGTTTGGAAAACTCTTGTCGGTTTCTTCCCTGTTGGCTCTGTCTTGTGCAGCTTTTGCACAGCAACCAATAATCACGACTAACTACACGGCAGACCCGGCTCCCATGGTGCATGGGGACACGGTGTACCTTTACACGACCCACGACGAAGATGACGCCGAAGGGTTCGTGATGTACGATTGGCTGTTGCATACTTCTACGGACATGGTCAACTGGACGAGCCATGGGGCTGTGGCCTCCCTAAACGATATCAAGTGGAGCACCAGGACCAATGGCGCTTGGGCCGAGCAGGTTGTATTCCGCAATGGCAAATGGTACATGTACGTCCCCATTCATGGTAACGGAATTTCTGTCCTTGTGGCAGATAATCCCTACGGCCCCTTTAAGGAACCTCTGAACAAGGCCTTGGTTTGGCAGCGCGAACATTGGAACGATATCGACCCCACCGTATGGGTTGACGATGACGGTCAGGCCTACATGTACTGGGGCAATCCGGATCTCTACATGATCAAGCTTAACGAAGATATGATCAGCACTTCCGGCAATATTGTTACCCACCCCAAGGTCAAAGATTACCAGGAAGGCCCTTGGTTCTACAAGCACGACAGCCATTATTACATGGCCTTTGCTTCCACTTGTTGTGCCGAAGGTATCGGTTACGCCATGAGCGACTCCCCCACGGGTCCCTGGACCTACAAGGGCGACATTATGCCCCACTCCTCCCGCAGCAACGGAAACCATCCGGGTATTATTGATTATAAGGGAAAATCCTACGTCTTTGGCCATCATTATCAACTTTGGCATCAAAAATCCGACAAAATGGGCCTAAAATTCCAGCATAAGGAACGCCGTTCTGTTGGCGTTGCCGAAATGAAGTATAATGCCGACGGTACTATCCAGAAGATCGACTGGTGGCCGGATAATGGCGTGGCCCAGCTGGAAGATTTCAACCCCTACAAGCGCGTAGAAGCTGAAACCATGTCCTGGGGCGAAGAAGTGAAGGTCCGTAAGAGCGGTGCCGCCGGCAATACGGTTCTTACCAATCTTACCGACGGCAAGTACACAAAGATCAGCGGCGTGGAATTCGGTGACGCCGGTGCAGAATCTTTCTCAGCCTCTGTCTTGACGGTAAAGAAGGCGTCCTCCGTTACGGTTCGCCTGGACAAGGTGGATGGTCCCGTAATTGCTAAGGCTGAATTCTCCAAGGACGGCCTTGTGACTGTGCCTGCCGAAGGAGCCGTTGGCAAGCATGACGTATTCTTCATGTTCGCTGGAGATTTCGAGGCTGATTACTGGGAATTTGAAGACAGCAAGGCTGCGGTTCCCCAGGGCCCATTCTGCGAAGCTTTGCTGAAGGATCCCGAAGCCGAGTGCGAATTGCCGGTTATCGGGGCTACGGTCGAAGGCAAGAAGAACATCATCGAATTCGAAAACTACGATGTGGGCGGCGCCGGCAAGGCCTACTACGACATGGATACAGAAAACAAGGGTGGAAAGTACCGCGAAGACCGGGTTGACGTGGTTGCCATCAAGAGCGAAAATGGCGATGGCTATGCCATCGGTTACACCCAGAGGGGTGAATGGCTGGAATACACCGTGAATGTGGAAGTTGACGAAGCCCTCCCCTACGAGATTTCCTACGCGACCGGCATGGAGCGCGCCGGTATCCAGCTCTTCATGGATGATGAACCTATCACCGATGAACTGGAACTGGTGGGAACCGGAGATTTCGACGTGTACACCACATTCAAGGGCAAGACTACCAAGGAACTGGCCAAGGGCGAGCATGTGCTCAAGGTTCTAATGACGACCGACTATGTCAATCTTGACAAGATTGCTTTTGGCACTGCGGAACTCCATACAGACTTTTTGATGGAATCCCCTAGACTGGCAAAGAGGGGATTGCATGAATTCAAGGTCTTTGACCTGATGGGACATCAGCTTGGAAAGTTCAAGCTGAACGATGCATCCCTGGTTGTTGATTTTAAGACGGAACTGAGAAACGCCGGATTCAATAATGGAGTTTACATAGTCCGATACGCCTCGGGACGGGCTTTAAGAATCAACTTGGAACGATAATTTAACCTTTCCGTTATTTATCCCACTGGGGCTGCGCACTTCCCCGGTGGGACTTTTTTTACTGAAAACACTACTATCATGTTTGATTGTAATGTGCCGGATTTTCCGGCGGCATGAATTTAGCAAGGTTGACGTCTTTTGAGGGCGTTTTTGGGGGTTGGACGTTCACTTTGCAAACAGTTGTTTGCAAAATTCTTCATTTTTTTTATAAAAAATCCCATTCCTAGCTTGATTTCGTCATTGTTTCAAATAGAAACATTTCTTTCTGATAATCCATTTGGCACGTTTTTTGCAAAATATGGATGAAATTTAAACACAAGGAATTAATATGGCCGACGAAAATTTGCAGGAACCCTCCGCTGAAGAACGCGCAAAGTTTGAAGAAGATGTACTTAAGGCAGCCCAGGACGCCATGAAAATGGAAGCCGAGGCCAATGCCGAAGCCAGTTCCGAAGAAGCATCTGCAACCCAGGACTCCCCTGCCGACGCCCAGGCTTCTGAAACGGCTGAACCTGCCGCAGAACAGGCTCCCTCCGCCGAGGATTCCCTGAAGGCTGAACTTGCTGCCGCCAACGACCGCAACCTGCGTCTGATGGCCGAATTTGACAATTTCCGCCGCCGCAGCGCCCGCGAACAGCTTGAAATCATTGAAACCGCCAACGGCAAGCTCCTGGAAAAGCTTTCTGAAGTTCTGGATAACTTCGAACGCGCCTTTGCCGCCGAAAACAAGGCCAAGGACCTGGATACCTTCGAAAAGGGCATGCAGATGATCCACGATCAGTTTGCAAAGGTTCTCACCGACGCAGGTCTCGAACAGCTGGACCCCACCGGCCAGGAATTCGACCCCAACTGCCACGAAGCCCTGATGCAGCAGCCTTCCGAAGAAATCCCCGAAAATCACGTGGTGACGGTCTTTATGAAGGGTTACAAACTGAAAAATAAAATCCTGAAGCCCGCCAAGGTGATTGTTTCATCTGGCAAGGCATAATAAGGAATTGTTTCAAATTAAAACGTTTTGCTGTTTGGCACGGAATTTGCATTTAGTTCGGCGAAACAGATTGGTTCGCAAAATGAACCACAAGAGATTTAAATAGGAGACTCAAAAATGAGCAAGATTATTGGTATCGACCTTGGTACAACCAACAGCTGCGTTTCCGTTATGGAAGGTGGCAAGCCCGTAGTGATCGCAAACGCAGAAGGTTTCCGCACTACCCCGTCTATCGTCGCATTCGGCAAGACTGGCGAACGTCTGGTTGGCCACGTTGCTAAGCGTCAGGCAATCACCAACCCCGAAAAGACCATTTACTCCATCAAGCGCTTCATGGGCCGTTCCGCTGGCGAATGCTCCGCTGTGGAAAAGAACATGCCTTACAAGCTCGTTGGTTCCGGTTCCGATCCTATCCGCGTGCAGATCGACGACAAGCAGTTCGCTCCTCCCGAAATTTCCGCTGCAGTTCTTCAGACCATGAAGAAGATTGCAGAAGACTACCTGGGCGAAACCGTTTCCCAGGCTGTGATTACCGTTCCGGCATACTTCAACGACGCTCAGCGCCAGGCTACTAAGGACGCTGGTAAGATCGCTGGCCTCGAAGTTCTCCGTATCGTGAACGAACCGACTGCTGCTGCCCTCGCCTACGGCCTTGACTCCAAGAAGAGCGAAAAGGTTGCCGTGTATGACCTCGGTGGTGGTACCTTCGATATCTCCATTTTGGAAATCGACGACGGTATGTTCTCCGTGAAGTCCACCAACGGTGACACCATGCTGGGCGGTGACAACTTCGACGAAGTCATCATCGACTGGATCAACGACGAATTCAAGAAGGAAAATCCCTCCATCGACCTGAAGAAGGACAAGATGGCTCTCCAGCGTTTGAAGGACGCTGCTGAAAAGGCAAAGATTGACCTTTCTGCAACTACTTCTACCAACATCAACCTCCCCTTCATCACCGCTGACGCCACTGGCCCGAAGCACTTGGACCTGACCCTCAGCCGTGCAAAGTTTGACCAGCTGACCGCTCACCTGGTGGAACGTTCCATGGAACCCTGCCGCAAGGCTATTGCAGACTCTGGCCTCAGCCTGTCTGAAATCGACGAAGTGATCCTGGTTGGTGGTTCTACCCGTATCCCGGCCGTTCAGGAAGCTGTTAAGAAGTACTTCGGCAAGGAACCCAACAAGACTGTGAACCCCGACGAAGTTGTGGCAATCGGTGCTGCTGTCCAGGGTGCAGTTCTTAGCGGCGACTCCGCTGTGAAGGACGTGCTCCTCCTCGACGTGACCCCGCTTTCTCTGGGTATCGAAACTCTCGGTGGCGTCATGACCAAGCTCATCGACCGTAACACCACCATCCCCACCAAGAAGAGCCAGGTGTTCTCTACCGCCGAAGACAACCAGCCGGCAGTGACCATCCACGTTCTCCAGGGTGAACGTGAATTTGCTCGCGACAACCGTACCCTCGGTAAGTTCGACCTCACCGACCTCCCGAAGAAGCCCCGCGGCGTTCCTCAGATCGAAGTGACCTTCGACATCGACGCCAACGGTATCGTCCACGTTTCCGCTAAGGATAAGGAAACCGGCAAGGAACAGTCCATCAAGATTACTTCCTCCAGTGGCCTCTCCGAAGACGAAATCAACAAGATGGTGAAGGACGCTGAAGCTAACGCTGCCAAGGATAAGGAACAGCGCGAACTGGTGGACGTCAAGAACCAGGCCGAACAGATGGCTTACCAGGTCGAAGCTCAGCTCAAGGAAGTTGGCGACAAGCTGCCGGCCGACACCAAGGCTCAGATTGAAACTGCTATCCAGGAAATCAAGGACAAGAAGGACAACGGCACCAAGGAAGAAATCAAGGCCGCTATGGACAAGCTCCAGAACATGATGAACTCCATGGCTCAGGCTGCTGGCGCTGCCGGTGCACAGCCGGGTCCTCAGCCGGGTGCTTCTGAACAGCCGAAGTCCGACAAGAAGAACGACGGTCCGGAAGTTGTCGACGCTGAAGTTGTTGACTAATTAACAGGTACGAGGTCGCTCGCAAGCTCGCTTTCAGGGCGCTACGCTTTGAGGTATGAGTTGTGAGCAGGCCTTGCAAATGGTGTTTTCCTGTCTTTTTGAGGCAGGAACACCTTTTTGCTATAAAGTTCTAAATAACCTCAAAGCACCGTAAGGTGCGACCTCATTGCTCAAAGGGAGCCGAAGGTGACCGACCTGAAAGCTCCGAAGGAGCGAGCTATATGGCAGATAAAAGAGATTATTACGAAGTTCTAGGCGTCGGTAAGGACGCAAGTGCTGACGAAATCAAGCACGCTTATAAGAAGCTTGCCATTAAGTACCATCCGGATAAGAACCCGGGTGACAAGGAAGCTGAAGAAAAGTTCAAGGAAGCTGCTGAAGCTTACGACGTGCTCTCTAATCCGGAAAAGCGCAAGAACTACGACCAGTTCGGCTTTAACGCTCCTGGTGGCGGTTTCGGCGGTGGCGGATTTGGCGGCGGTGGCTTCGGAAGCTTCGAAGACATCTTCAGCCAGTTTGGCGATATCTTTGGCGGTGGCTTTGGTTTTGGCGGCGGTGGCCGTGGTCGTAGCCGTAAGGCAGGCCCTCCCCGCGGAAACGATTTGCAGATCAAGGTTGCTTTGAGCTACAAGGAAATCTTCGAAGGTTGCACCAAGAAGGTTCGCCTGAAGCGCTATACTCCCTGTACCGAATGTAACGGCAAGGGTGGCGAAAATGTTACTGAATGTAGCACTTGCCACGGCACCGGCCGAGTACGTCGTGCAACGGGCGGTTTCTTCCAGATGATTTCTGAAAGTGCCTGCCCCACTTGTAACGGTATGGGCGAAGTCATTGCAAAGCCTTGTTCCAACTGCCGTGGCGAAGGCCGTGTGCAGGAAACCGAAGAAATCTCCATCAAGATTCCGGCTGGCGTTTCCGAAGGACAGTACCTGAACCTCCGTGGCGAAGGTAACTGCGGTCCTCGTGGCGGTGCCTGCGGCGACTTGCTTGCCGTAGTGACGGAAAAGCCCGATGACTTCTACACCCGCGAAGGCGATGACCTGCACTGTGAAGTGAAGGTTCCCGTACATCGCCTGGTTCTTGGCGGTACCCAGCGCATTCCTACTCTGGAAGGCGACGAAGTGCAGATCAAGATTGCAGCCGGCACTCAGGCTGGCAGCATCCTACGTCTCCGTGAACAGGGACTGTACCCGCTGAACAAGCGTGGAGACCGCGGAAGCCTCTACGTCGAAATCGGCGTTGAAATTCCCAAGGATCTTTCCAAGGAAGAAAAGGAACTCTACCAGAAGCTGGCCGAACTCCGCAAGGACAAGGAAACCGCCCAGGAAGAGAGCTTCCTCGAAAAGATGAAGAATCTGTTCAAGTAACACTTTTAGGTGTCATCCTGAGCGAAGTCGAAGGATCTAGTTATAAAGTCCCCGAGGCAATAAAAGCCCCGGGGATTTTTTATGGTTAGATTTTATTTTTATGAGTAACACATCTCTTACCTATTGGTGTTTAATAGAGGTAAGTGAGCAGGATTGTTATGAAAATTTTGATTTTGAATGCTAGCCCCCGCCCAAAGGGAAACATCAGCTCCATGCTTCGCGTCATGGAAGACATGCTTGTCGCCAGCGGTGCAGAAGTGGAATTTATTGATGTCTGCAAGTTGCAGGTTCGCCCCTGCATCGGTTGCATGAAATGCCGCAGTGAGCGCAAATGCGTTCTGGCAGAAGATGATTCCCAAAAAGTTCTATGCAAGATTCAGGAATGCGATGGACTGATTGTGGGATCTCCTTGCTATTGGGGGAATATGACGGGGCAGCTGAAGGTGTTGTTTGACCGAATGGCCTACGGCATGTTGGATGACAGCGGGCATGGATTCCCCAAACCTTTATTGAAAGGTAAGAAGGCTGTTATTGTAAGCACCAGTACTACCCCGTGGCCCTTTAACGTTTTGTTTAAGCAGACCTCTGGCGCGGTGCGGGCCATCAAGGAAGTGATCGGCTGGAGCGGTTTCAAGATTGTGGGCTCCGTGCAGAAAGGCGGCACCCATATGCGCCAGGGCTTGACTGATAGCGAGATTATGAAATGCCGGAAGGCGGCAAGAAAACTACTTTGATTGAAGATGCCATCCTACCCCCTGTATTGGGGGGAAGGTGCTAGAATGTTGATGGCGGTCTAAATGTGCGAAAGTTCTATTTGGACCGCCGTTTTTTTTCACTTTTTAAACATGTTGGCTGTCTAAAAACGAAATTTAAGGGGTTAGACAGCCATTTTCCCTTCTGAAGTATTTCTGTAAAGTGTAAAATGATGTTTTTTCTGGTTTGTAAGTGAGTAAATGGCGGTCCATATTTCATTTTTTTTGGTTTGGACCGCCACCCTTCAAAATTTTAGCTGAAAAATTGGCGGTCTAAATGGGCAAAACGTATTGTTTGGACCGCCAGAATCAGCGTTTGAACGAATTAGAAGTAACGATTTAAAATAGAAATGTGTGAATTAAATTAGCGAACAACCTTCAAGTACATGCTGCGGCCGGATTGGTTCCGGAGTTGTACGATGTAGCCTTTGCGAGGGGCGTTGCCCAAGGGTATAGTGGCAGGGCCGTTAATCTGGCGACGGGTCAGCAGAACACCTTGCAGGTCATGGATTGTCAATTGCATGGGCTGAACTGGAGCAGTGATATGCAGGTCTCCCCCGCTTCTTGATACATGAATGAATTGCGGTGTAGCTTGCAGAACGATGATTGAATTCGTGGTGTCGCGACCAGTCGTATCGACAACGGAGGTGTCGGCGGTACTTGTATCCACCACACTTGTATCGGGTTCCACAAACGGGTGTTCCGGATCGTTCACCACCAGCTTGAAGGTCATCTTGCTTTCGCAACCGGAGCCATTGACGAATGTGGTCTTGTAGTAACCGCTGTTCTGCCACTGTAAATTCTTGAAGCGGACTTCGCGACCCAAGTAATAGAAGTTATCAGGGCCACTCCAAGTCCAGCGGCCACCATCCCAAGGATGAGGGCCAATAACCAGAGAATCACCGGGATTGACTGTAATTTCTGTAGTTTCGTTCCAGCTGCCATCGTGAATCTTGACGTAAGGAATAATGGTATCTGCAGCACATTTTCCTTCGCCCTTCACACCATCAATAATCATGGTAACCATGGATTGGGCCGCGGCGGTAACATTCAGCGAACCACCCGAGATAGCGATGTCAGCATCTGCCTTCAATGCGGCAGGCAAGGTAAAGCGATTGACTTTTGCCTTGGTTCCTACGGCGTCAAACTTGCTCAAATCAAAGGTGTATTTCGCATCGGTGCTGCCAGTATTCAATACCACCAGCACCAAGGAACCGTCTTCGCGGATAGCTGCCAGGGTGTTGCTGTTGTCGCTATCGATAAAGCGGGAGCCTGGGCGAATGGCGCGGCTAAAGGCGGCGTGCATGTAATAACGGGGTGCATAGCTAAAAGTTTGGCTCTTGTGATTTGCTGTAATGGTGCGCCAGTTCTCCGCCGGGTCAGAAAGCTGCCAATCCACCCAAGCGCTGGCGTGCATGTCTCGCAAGTCGTGGAGAATCACGTCCGCCATCCAGAGGGTAATATCCAAGTCGCCGCTACGATGGAGTGGGCCGGATTCAGACTGCCAAATACGCTTGTCGTTGGCAAAGGCGGCGTTATACAGCTTGCCGCGGGAATCGTAGCCGGAATAGCTGTGAGTGTTCACCTGGAACATATAGGATTTTGCTTCGTCGCTATAGCTGTTGAAGCGGGCCAAGGCGTCACCGATGTTGGATTCGTCGGCGGCACTGACGGAAGTTTCCGGGAAGAGTCCCTTTTTCTTGAGGGCCTTCCCCAGTTCCACAATCATTTCGGACTGTTTGTTCTTGAAGCCACAGCCTTCCTGGTCGCCGTTGGCCTTCCACCAGCCTGCACTAGGTTCGTTGAAAGGTTCCACCGTGCGGAAAGTAATGCCCCATTCTTCCTTGAAGTGTTTTGCCACTTCCGAAAGGTAGTCGGCGAAATCGTCAAAGTAATCGGACTTCAGGTTGTCTGCGCCGTTGACACCACCAGAAACGCAGCCGCTGTTGGTCATCCACCAGGGAGGGGAATTGGAGAAAGCTTCGAAAATGGGATTCTTTACCTTCTTGGCTAGGCCGAAAAGGATGTTTCGTTGGGTGGGGTCTGCGGTCCAGTCGAAATCGCCTTTTTCAGTGGGCTTGTACCCGGGAATTGCGGCTCCTCCGTCGCCCTTGGTCAGGTGATTATGTCCCGGCTGGTCTCCCCCGCCGATATTGTAACGGAAAATGTTGTAGCCCAGGCCCGAATCCGGGTCTGCAATGGCTCCCAAAAGTTTGGTGTAATTGGCTTCGCTCCAGCCGCCGGCCAGTTCCGCCCACCAGCAAAGACTGGTGCCCCAGCCTTCGAAATGCTGGTACTTTTTGCCAGGATCCACCACAACCTTGGTCTGTGCGTTTGCCCCGCCAAAAGCGAGAGCCGTAAACACAGCCGCCCCAATAAACTTTTTACCCAATCTCATGAACATAAAAATCTATTATTTTCTTCTAAAACGGATAAAAAATATGCCTCCCCCATGGACAAATTATCCTATCAAAATGTTCTTTTGGTTTACTAGAGCGCCTTATAAAACATATATTCCCATTAAGCAAGGCATTTGCCGCGCAGATAGGTTGGGTTTTTATGAATTTTAAGAGGTTTTTGATTGTTTTTGGCGTGTGTGCCTCGGTTTTTGGAGTTGCTAGCGCTGCCAGCGTCTCGGATTGTGCGTCCAATTTGAAAATTGACGGTGTTCTGACCAATCTTTATAAGGATTTGAAGTTGCCGGCCAACGGTTCGGGGATTTCTGGCTGCGAGAACATGCGTTTTTACTGGACCTCCAGCGATACCACCTTTTTGAAGAACGACGGAACCATTGCAGCCCGCCTCGTCAACCAGAATAAGACGGTACAGCTGTCTGTGAACGTGACCGACGGAACCCAGTTTGAAACCAAGAAGTTCGACGTTTCCATTCACGGTTACGAACCCTATTCCAACTATCTTTTCATTTATTTCCCGGCCAACGACAACGAGAATATCTATTACGCCATCAGTAACGACGGTTACAATTTTGCTGCCATGAATGGTGGCAAGCGAGTGGTGGCCGCCGATACGGTCGCCCTGAAGAAGGGACTTCGTGATCCCCATATTTTGCGCGCACCCGACGGCTATTTCTACATGGTAAATACCGACATGAAGAGTGCCGAAGGTTGGTCGAGCAATCGCGGCATGGTGCTGATGCGCTCCAAGGATCTGGTCAGCTGGACTCACAGTACGGTTCATTTCCCGGACAAGTACAAGGGTACTAATTTTGCCAACGTGACTCGCGTGTGGGCTCCCGAAACTATCTGGGACAAGGATTATCAAAATGCCGACGGCAGCAAGGGCCGCCTGATGATTTATTTCTCCTTGCTGACCAACGACGGGACCATTCCCTACGATAAGGTTTATTACCTGTACGCCAACGACGACTTTACCGATGTGCTGGGCAAGCCCACCTATTTCTTTGACCGCGGTTCCGCCACCATCGATATGGACATCGTCTACAACGATAACGACGGACTTTACCATGCCTTCTTCAAGAACGAGGGCGACGGCGGCATTTGCAAGACTACAGCCAAGACTTTGACGGCCCCCGCTGGCAAGGAAGGCTCCCAGTGGAGCAAGCCCAGCGGCACTCTGCAGCAGACCAAGGAAGCGGTGGAAGGCGCTGGCGTCTTTAAGCTGATCAATCAGGATTCCTGGATCTTGATGTACGACTGCTACATGAACGGCCACTATCAGTTCACCAGCAGCCCCGACCTGACCAACTTTACCTTTGTGCAGGATACCAAGATGGCCGGGGCATTTACGCCTCGCCACGGCACCGTGCTGCCCATTACCGCCAAAGAAACGGCTGCCCTGATGAAGGCCTTCCCCACTGCGGATTTCGAGCCCAAGGTGATTGATATTCCTGAAACTGTTGCCAAGTTGGATGACGGCCAGGTGGCTGTGAAGCCTTGTTCTGGAACAAAGATTGTGCCTTATGTAAAGGTTGGGGATAGTTGGACAGAGACTACAGACCTTTTGGTGGAACCGGGTAGCAGCATTACCTTTGGCCCCCATCCTTGGGACGGGAAGATTTGGAGTTGGAGCGGTCCTGCGGAATTTGGTGCAACCACCCGCGAAGTCGCCCTGAATGATTTGCAGTGGCAGAATAGCGGCATTTACACCGTAGAATATACCAATGAAACGGGCTGCAAGAGCTACGAGAAAATCAAGGTGGTGGTAAACGATCCGGAACACCCCTATGTGGAACCGGAGGAACCTGACACAACGCTCGCCGATACAACGGAAAGTATTGGCCGCTGGAACGTAGAATTCTCCGCAGTTCCTGTTCGTGTCCAATATTTCAACATGAACGGAAAACTGCTGCCCGGAAAGCCCAGGCAGCCTGGTATGTACCTTCGCAGGGAATTCTTGAATAACGGACAAGTTCATACTCAAAGAATCCGTCAATAAGGTACATTTAGAAAACGCAATAAAACCGCTCGCGAGTTCAGCTGAATTCGCGGGCTTTTTGTTGCCTCGTGGGAGGCGTCAAAAACGAATCGTTTTACGATCTACTTTTCTTCTGCGGCGTCCTTAGACTTTGTTACAGACGCTGATGCTACATGCTTTCGCCTGGGAACGAGGTGCCGCTTGACGGGACCATTCCCTGCATGGGTTGGCATCGCTTTCGCCTTTGCCGAGAGAGTGTTCGTGACGTGGGTTTCACCCACGGATTCGCATTGACCGGTAAATAGGTGATGGTTCATTGCCATATGTATTTAAAAGATACTACACATTTTCCAGATGTCAACTTTTGAAGGACATTTTTTTGCCGCAATAGCACGAAGAATTCAAAAAACACCTTTTTTCGGACATATCCCTTGCGTGGCTAACGAACGTTAGCTAGATTTTAGCTAACGTTCGTTAGTCAAAAGGAGGATAGAATGTTTATTTACTGTTTTTTTTATATATCTTTCGGTAAAAATCTTCAATGGAGTTTGAACATTCATGAGTGAAACGCTTTCTACGAAGGAAAAGATTCTTGCCACGTCTCTGGATTTATTTGCAGAGAGGGGTTTTGAAGGTACGTCGGTGGATATGATTGCTGCCACCATAGGAATTAAAGGTCCTTCGTTGTATAAGCATTTCAAGGGCAAGGCCGAAATTTTAGACGCCCTCATTACAAAGGTGAGTGGCTATTACACGACAAAGTTTGAAGACTCCGGTCATTTGGCACACCTTGATCATAGAACAGATGATCTCCCCCGCTCCATAGAAGAATTGATCCATTCCACATTCGCAAGGATCAACTTTACTATGCACGATGAGACCGTCCAGAAAATGAGAAGGTTTCTGACTATTGAGCAATTTCGAAATTCAAGAATTGCAGAACTTGCAAACTTTCACAGCTATGAAGGATTGCTTCAGAGATTCTCAAAGCTGTTTACGGCACTGATGAAGACAGGGCTGCTTGTGGAAGGTGACGCTAACATTATGGCTTTGGAATTTATCGCTCCCGTTTCCTTGATGATCCAGTCATACGACCGCGACCCGTCCAAGGAAAAAGAAATCGTAAAGAAAATCAAGGCACATTTAAAGCACTTTGGCGATACTTACGGAAAGCAGTAATTATGTCCTGCAGCAATGAATTTATCGATTTCATTCTAGATGTCTTAAGTGATGTTGGCGATGTTCGTGCAAAGAAAATGTTCGGCGACTGGATGATTTATGTAGACGAAAAGCCTGTGGTTCTTGCATGCGATGACATGGCCTACGTGAAAAAATTGCCGGAAATCACAGACCTTATGGAAGAAGCGGAATGCGGAGTCCCTTATGAGGGAGCCAGGGAACATTACATCCTGGAAATGGAACAGCAGTCCCATGTTCGTGATGTAGTTCAAAAACTGGTGGAAGTCATACCAACACCGAAGAAGAAGAGAAAGTAACGAATTTCCGTTTGATAAGTGTTTAAAAGGAGAATTACAATGGATCAGAATCAGAAATTTTGTCAGAGCTGCGGCATGCCTCTCACTGCAGAAGTGATGGGTTCCAACGCTGATGGCCGCAAGAACGAAGACTACTGCGTTTACTGCTACAAGGATGGCGCATTCCTTCAGAATTGCACCATGGAAGAAATGGTAGAACATTGCGCCCAGTTTGTGGACGAAGTGAACAAGCACATGCCCAAGCCCATGACCAAGGAAGAATACAAGCAGATGATGATGAATTACTTCCCCATGCTGAAGCGCTGGAAGAAATAAGGATTCTTTATGTGCAACTGTTCCAAAATGATTGCAATTTGCGGTTTAAACTGCGAAACTTGTGACGCCTATATCGCCACCAAAAACAACGACAATGAACTTCGCGCCCAGACCGCAAAGAAGTGGGCGGAGATGAATAACGCTCCGGAAATCACGCCGGAAACAATCAACTGCGCAGGATGCCGCGGCAATGGTGTCAAGTTCTATTTCTGTAGTCTCCTCTGCCCCATCCGAAAATGCTGTACCGAAAAGGGCTTGGAACATTGTGGCCAATGTGCTGAAATGGACCGCTGTGAAACGGTCCAGATGATTCACGGCAACAATGCCGATGCAAAAAGCAATCTTTGCGGATTGAAAAAAAATCTAAAATGAGGTGGCATTTTTTCTTTGGTCAGGTGTTTCAACAGTAAAAAGAAACATCCTCTCAGGAGAAAAAATGAAACGAGTATTTTTTGGATTGTTGGTTCTAGCTATTGGCGTAATGATGTTATTGCGAGCCATGGGAATTGAATCTTTTGACTGGTTCTTTAACATGGAATGGAAACCCTATATTTGGCCCATTGCTGTAATCCTTATCGGCATTGGCATCATTTTCCATAAGGCCCGCCATAAGCATTGCGACCACATGCGCGTTAAGGATTCTTCAGATGCCATGGACGAAAAAGGCTTCATGAAGATTGAAGCAACTCTTTCTGGTCATAAGTACAACTTGAAGGGTGAAGATTTTTCTGGAGCAAAGATTAATGCATTCCTGGGAGGAGTGTCCCTTGACCTTCGCAATGCAAACTTTGCAGACGAATCTGAAATTAAGATTGACGCCTTTATGGGTGGTGCAGAAATTTTCGTTCCCCAAGACATTCAAGTAAAGATTTACTCTTCCTGCATTTGCGGCGGCGTAAAGAATGATAAACCTGCTACCGTCACAGATTCAAGCAAGACCTTGCATATTCATGCCGAATGCCTCTTCGGCGGCGTAGACATCAAGCGTTAACGCTCAGCGGTAAAGCAGTCAAGCTAAAGATTGGTTTGCAGGATTTTCACCTGTTCGTCGGCCCATTCCTCGAAGGTGTCGTCGGCGATGTGGGCCTTGGCCTGCTGCATCAGGTGAATGTAGAAATGCAGATTATGAATCACCGAAAGAGTCCACCCCAGGGGCTCTTTTGCTTTATGCAGATGACGCATGTAGCCGCGGCTGTAGTTGCGGCAGCAATAGCAATCGCAGTTGGGGTCCAGGGGTGTTTTAAAGTCGTGGGCGAACTTCTGGTTCTTGTAGCGAAGAACGCCCTGGCTGGTGTAAACCAGACCATCCTGGGCGTTTTTGGCGGGCAGAATGCAGTCGCACATATCTACCCCGCGCTTGATCAATTCCAGAAGATTCCAGGGAGTGCCTACACCCATGACATAACGGGCGCGGTCTTCGGGCAAATGGTCGGTGCAGAAGTCCGCAATCTCGTACATGGTTTCCACTGGTTCGCCTACAGAGAGGCCGCCCATGGCATAACCGTCGGGACCCACTTCCTTAAGCGCCTCGATAGACTTCAGTCGCAGATCCTTGTGCATGCCGCCTTGGACAATGCCGAAAAAGTACTGCGGATAACCGTGGATAGGCGGATTCGCCTCCAGCCATTCCTTGGCCTCGCGAGTCCATTTGAGGGTCAGTCGCAAGGATTCGTCGGCTTCATCCACTGTGCTGGGGTACGGTGTACATTCGTCAAAGGCCATGATGATATCCGCACCGATTTCCCGCTGGGCCTGCATGACGCTTGCGGGCGTGAACATGTGCATGGAACCATCCAGCAGGCTCTTGAAGCGGACGCCCTCTTCGGTAATCTTGCGGAACTGCTTGAGACTCCAAACCTGGAATCCGCCGCTATCCGTAAGCATGGGACCGTCAAAACCCATGAACTTCTGGACGCCACCAGCCTCTGCCACGGTCTTTGTGCCCGGACGCAGGTAAAGGTGGTATGTGTTGGCCAGAATGATTTCCGCTTCCATCTCCTTGATGTCGCGGGAGGTAATCCCCTTGACGGTGGCGTTGGTGCCTACCGGCATAAAGATGGGCGTTGTCACGTCGCCGTGGGCGGTGTGAATCACCCCAAGGCGGGCCTTGGATTTCTTGGACGTCTTCTTCAATTCAAAGGGATTAGCGTTCATCAAGTAGAAAGGTAGAAAAAGAACATCTACTTCTTCAAGTTTTTCTTGGCCATGAGGCGAAGCTCCACCATTTGCCTGCGCCAGATGTCGGCATCGATGGCGGGGAATCCTGCCACGGTGCGACCTGCGGGAACGCTCTTGGTAACGCCGGCTTTCGCGGTGATAATAGCCCCGCGGCCAATGGTAAGATGACCTGCCGCTTTTGCACCACCGGCAATGTTCACATCATCTTCTACGATGGTGGTGCCGCCTAATGCTGTTTGGGCGGCCATAAAGATATTGTTACCTAGAACGCAGTTGTGCCCGATTTGAACCATGGCGTCAAAGTGACAATCGTTGCCGATGGTGGTGGGCGAAATAAAGCCTGCGGCCACTACGGTGTTTGCGCCGAAGCTGCAATTGTTTCCGATGTGGACTCCTGCCAGGTGCGGTACCATACGGCGCTTGCCCTGATATTCGTAGAAACCGAAACCGCGGCTACCGATTACTACTCCGGCCTGAAAGATGCAACCCTCCCCTATGACCACATTGGGGTAAACGACAACGTTGGCTTCTAGCTTACAGCCAGGACCTATGACGGCCCCCGGCATAATTACACAGCCTGGACCGATTTCTGCGGAAGGGGCAATATGAGCGGCTGCATCACCTGATATTCCAGCCACTAAAGCGGAACCGTATTTTTCTAAAAAGCAGACCATGGAGTGGTAAGGATTTTCCACCGGAACCAGGCTGCGAACCTTTGGAAAAATTTTACGGAGGTCGGCCGCGGTGCTATCCTGGGAGGCGGCTTGCTGCATATTGGCGGGTACATAAAGCACACCGGCTTCGCACTTGCTTAAATCGTCTGCAGAAAAACCGTTTGCCCCTGTAATGCTCTTGACGTTCCCGGTCCAGAAACTGATATCTGTTGCTGTCGCTTTTTCCAGAGACGCGAATCCGTTGATTTCAACGCCTTCTACAATCACGGGTTTCATTAGGACCCCAGTGAGAGAATTTTGACTTTGCAGGCGTAATCGATCTTTACCTGATTTCCCAATTTACCGGTTAGATCTTCTCCGTCCAGCTGTAAAAATTCATCTTCCGCAAAATCAAGTGTCAGAGACTTCGCTTTCTTTGAAACGAGGAAAAACTTCTTGACGAAATTTCCTAAAAGCGGGACGGACCCAATGGCGATTGCTGCGAGGAACATGAACATGTTCGGCACGCAGACGACTTCTAATAGGCCGTCAGCCATGTCCGACTTGTAGAACGGTTGGGACCCGCCTGCAAAACTGGGAATGTTTCCTACGATGACTGTCCGATGCCCTGAAACATCCTGAGAATGTTCGACGTTTTCGGCGTCTATAAAACTGATTTTTCCCTGTTTTAGAGTGTAGTTCCTGTCGGCAAAGAAACGGTCTACGTAATGAATTCTGTTGGCGATAACGGAATTGGAATTGAATGCGCCCTGGGAGCGGTCTCTGTTAAAGTCGTGGGCGATTCGTGCGTCGATGCCGCCCGAAAAATAGTTGGCGAAGGCAATCTTCCCGTTCACCTTCCAGATGTCGAAAGGGCGAGCCTTGGATTGGAGAAGACGGCGGACCAGGAACAGCAAACCTTTATCGACGTACGGCTTGTAAAGGTTCAGAACTCGGGCAAGGTCGTTTCCGGTTCCCAGGGGAATCAAACCGATTTTTACGGTTTTTGCATATTCCGAAGACACCAGCACAGACAGCACCGAAGAAACGGTTCCGTCACCGCCTACGGCAATCAAGGTCTCTGTATTTTCAAGAGCATCTGTAATCTGCTTTTCCATACCCTCGTGAACGGTGAATTCAGCCTTCCACTGGTCATCCTTGTAATTCATGGATGCCATGATTTCGGGCAGGAACTTATAGATTTCCTTGCCCTGGCCACCGCCGCTAATTGGGTTTATAAGAAAAACAAACTTGTACACTAAAAATCCTCAGAATTAATACTGGTCTTGACGGAGTGCTTCCTTGATTTCGATGTAATGTTCTACGCCTTCGTTAAATTTACGAATTTCGTCATCGGTTAGTTGGCGGGCCACTCGTGCGGGGGATCCGACAATAAGACTTCCCTCGGGATATTCCTTGTTTTGAGGGACCAGGGACCCGGCGGCCACCACGGAATTCTTGCGGATGCGAGAACCATCCATCACGATGGCTCCCATTCCCACCAGCACATTGTCTTCGATGGTGCAGGCGTGGAGAACCGCATTGTGGCCCACGGTTACATTGTTGCCGACATGAACGCCCACATCTGTAGAAAGGTGGATGGTCACATTATCCTGGATGTTGGTTCGCTTGCCAATTCGGATCTCGGCCAGGTCGGCTCGTATGACGGAGTTGTAAAATACAGAGGAATCATCCCCGATTTCCACATCACCAATTAGACGCGCTCCTTCTGCCAGGAATACGCGCTCTCCAATGACGGGCTTCTTGCCCTTGTACTCGATAATATTTGCCATACTATTTCAAGGTCCCGTAATGTGCCACCATTTCTGGTGTGATTGCCTTGGGGCGTCCGCGGTTCAAGTCCACCAACACCCATTGGGTCTCAGATTCAAAAATAATCTTACCGTCGCTGATTCGTTCAAAGCGACACTTTCGTTTGCTAACTACCGTTGTAAAAGAATCAACCCAGGTGGTTCCCTTGATTTCGTCGCCAAGGAAGGCCTGGTTCCTGTATTCGATATGCTGTACGCGAATCATCCAGCCGCAGTTCATTTCGCGCATGAGGGCTGTGCCGCCGCATTGCTCGGAGTGATTCTTCGAAATGTCCTGGATCCACTGGACAGACCATACATTGTTAAAATGATGGTTGTCGTCGATCATCTCGGGAGTGACCTTGAAAGTTTCAGTATGAACCAGAGGTTCCCAGTTGCTATTTTCTTCGGCCATCTTTTCCTCGACTGCTATTCGAATGATTTTACCAGGGTGGGTATCGCTAATTCAAATTTAACACCATACCAGTGATTTTCTGCGTCGTCAACCGTATTTTCTATGGCTTTTAGGGTAAAGTCTGCCGCAATTTTTACGGCTTCCATGGTGCTCTTGCCTCGCATCTTGGCTCCGGTAAAGGCCGAGGCATAGATGTCGCCGGTTCCATGGCACCACATTGAGACTTTTTTGTGCTCGTAATGGTTCAGCTCACCGTTTTCGTAAACGGCAATACCGGTGTAGCCTTCCCTGAAGCCGATGCCGGTCATGATGACGCTCTTTGTACCCAGGTCGCAGAGGCGCTTGCATAGTTCCGTAATGTAGGGGCGGTCATACTCTTCGGTATATTCCATGCCGGTCAGGTAGCTTGCCTCTGAAATGTTAGGGAGCAGTACGTCCGCTTCGGCGCAAAGGCGCTTCATGGCTTCAACGAAGTTCATGTCGAAACCGGCATAAAGCTTGCCTGCGTCGGCGAGAACCGGGTCTACAATGCGGAGAGCGCCCTCATTGCCGGTTGTGGCCATGATTTCGCGGACAATGTCTACCTGGCGTACACTTCCCAAATAACCGGTATAAAAGGCGTCAAACTTAATGCCTTCCTTCACCCAGTGATCTCGAATGGGCAGTAAATCGTCGGTCAGGTCCCTGAAGGTGTACCCCTTGAAACGTCCTGTATGGGTGCTAAGTACGGCCGACGGAAGCACGGCACACTCGATACCGCAGGCGGAAACGATAGGCAGGGCCACCGTAGAGGAACACTGGCCAAAGCAGGAAATATCCTGGATCGTAAGGACTCGCTTATACATGCGTCCAAATGTAGTAATTAAAGGGGCGAAGACGGATTTTCCAAGCGAATCCATAGGTTTAACGTGATAGGGCTAATATTTTTTAAAATATTTAAACCGTAATCTCATTGTAAAGAAAGTTTAAGTTATATTTCTCTCAAAAATATGGAGTATTTGTATGGATTGGAATCAGTTTACTAGCCTCACTTCCGATGATATGCAGGCTATTTGGAATTTCGGTACCAAAGATCCGTTCTCGATCCTCGGTATCCATCCGCTGAATACCGATAAGGGTGTTAAGACTGTTATCCGCACTTACCAGCCCCAGGCCAGCTACATCCGTGGCGAATCCTGCGACGGCGAGTTCGAGTTTGATTTTGTAAAGCTGGGCGATACCGGTTTCTTCGAAGCAGTCCTCGACAAGGATTACGAACCGTTCTTCTACAACCTGATTATCCGTCAGGGCGACGGTATTGAATATACCCTTACCGACCCTTACGCATTCCTCCCTGTGCTGTCTGACTTTGACCGCCACCTGATTGCCAGCGGAACCCATTACGAACTGTATCGTAAGCTGGGTGCCAATATTGTTGAACATCAGGGCTTCAAGGGCATCCATTTTGCTGTGTGGGCTCCCAATGCCCGCGCCGTTTCCGTCATCGGCAACTTCAACAGTTGGGATGGCCGCCGCCACCAGATGCGCATGCTTGGCGGATCCGGCATTTGGGAAATCTTCATCCCGAACTTGGGTGAAGGCGAACTGTACCGTTTCGAAATCCATGGTGCCGACGGCAACATCCACGTGAAGGTAGACCCTCTGGCAAAGCTTTCCGAAGTGCGTCCGGCAACCGCTTCCATTACCACCCATCTGGATGGTTACGAATGGGGCGACGACCTGTACATGTACACCCATTACGCTACCAAGGTCTTTGGTAGCCCCATGAACGTTTACGAAGTCCACGCCGGTTCCTGGCGTCGCGACCCCGCAGATCCGGATCGTTTCCTGAACTGGGAAGAGTTGGCTGAAACCCTTATTCCTTACCTGAAGGAAATGGGTTATACTCATGTGGAATTCCTGCCCCTGGCAGAACACCCGCTGGATGAATCCTGGGGTTACCAGGTCACCGGTTACTACTCCCCCACCAGCCGCTACGGTACTCCCGACCAGTTCCGTAAGTTCGTGGACCTTTGCCACCAGAACGAAATCGGCGTGATTATCGACTGGGTCCCCGCCCACTTCCCCAAGGACGCTCATGCACTGGGCCGCTTCGACGGTACCGCCTGCTATGAACACGCTGACCCCCGCCAGGGCGAACACCCCCACTGGGGCACCTATATCTTTAACCTGGGCCGCAACGAAGTCAAGAACTTCCTCATTGCAAACGCAATGTACTGGCTCAAGGAATTCCACTGCGACGGCCTCCGCGTAGACGCCGTTGCAAGTATGCTGTACCTTGACTACGGTAAGGGCCCCGGCGAATGGGTTCCCAACAAGGACGGCGGAAACATCAACTACGATACTCTTGAATTCCTGAAGCACCTGAATAGCATCATGGGCCGCTTGACTCCCCATGCCATTCTCATTGCCGAAGAATCCACCAGCTTCCCCAGCATCACCCGTCCTCCCGAACAGGGCGGCCTGGGCTTCCACTACAAGTGGAACATGGGTTGGATGAACGACTTCCTCTCCTACATCCAGCACGAGCCCATCCATCGTAAGTATCATCACAACAGCCTCACCTTCAGCATGGTGTACGCCTACTCCGAAAACTTCATCCAGGTATTCAGCCACGACGAAGTTGTTCACGGCAAGGGCTCCATGCTGGGCAAGATGCCTGGCGACAACTGGCAGAAGTTTGCAAACCTCCGTTTGACCTACGCCTTCCAGTACGCACATCCGGGCAAGAAGCTGAACTTTATGGGCAACGAATTCGGTCAGTTCCGTGAATGGTGCGAAAAGCGCTCCCTGGACTGGCACCTTGTCAGCTGGGATAGCCACGGCAAGATTCTCGCCATGATGAAGGACTTGAACCACGTCTATAAGGAAAACGCACCGTTCTGGGAAATCGACCATTACCATACCGGTTTCGAATGGATCTGGTGCGACGACGCCGACAACTCCATCGTCAGCTTCGTCCGTAAGGATGACCACGGCAACGAAATCCTCTGCGTATTCAACTTCACTCCGGTGGTCCGCAACGACTACCGCCTGGGTGCACCTACCGCCGGCAAGTGGAAGGAAATCTTCAACACCGACGCTAGTATCTATGGCGGCTCCAACGTGGGCAACATGGGCGAAGTCTGGACCGAACAGATTCCTTGGCAGAATCGCGCACAGAGCATGAACGTACAGGTCCCGCCCCTGGGCGCCGTATTCTTCAAGCTGGAGAAGTAACCATAAACGTCATCCTGAGTGCCGTAGGCGCGAAGGATCCAAGCATTTAAAAAGACCTCACGCATGTGAGGTCTCTTTTTTATGAAAGGCGAATTTAAGTCGCCAAGTAAATTTGTTTAACTTGCCTAGAAATATACTCTAATGGGGTGAGAAATCCAAGTCGTTTTCTCGGCCGATTGTTC
>NZ_FQWP01000009.1:0-126740 GCF_900129715.1 Fibrobacter sp. UWH9
TGCATTTTCCCGCATACCTCCTGGCTCCTGAATTTGGATATTTCCGCACAGGAAAATCGCATGTTCAAATTCGACACCATGCACTGGTGCATTATCCAGCTAAATTACCTGGAGCAGGCAATCCGCGAGGATGCGGGGCACGGTAACAAGTACTTGCAAAACCTTCTGGAATTGTGTAAATTTATCGCGGAACCCACCCGGGTTGAACCTTTTGAAGACGTGTACGAGGATCTTATGGCATTCAGCGCAGAGCAAATCGAAGCCTACCGCAAGGAAATGGAAGAACGTCGTAGACTGGACGCGATTTCTACCCGCAAGTACACCGAAGAGCTGATCAAACAGCAGGAAGAGGAAATCGCAGAGCAAAAGCAGGCCATCGAAGCCAACAGGCAAGAACTTGCTGCGAACAAACAGGAGCTTGCAGCAAATAAGCAAGAGCTAGAAGCCGAAAAAGCCCGCGCCGACAAATATGCCGCAATCCTTAGACAACACGGCCTGCTGTAAAAGTCAATAAAGCACCCCGCTCATCACTTGAACGGGGTTTTTCTTTTCGTAACGAAAAACACGAAAGCAAATTTTTTTTGAACGGCTTTCATCGTCTTGTAGATACTGCTTAAAATTTCTGGCGAGCATTTTCCCCAATTGTGAAAATTGCTTGATTTTTTGGGGAAGCGGTCTTGATTATTCATTTTTTGTAAAGGCCCAAACATATTTTTTCATATTCTTGCAGTACAAATAATGAAAAGTTTTATAAGATTTCTATCTTTTCGGCGTAAAATCCCCGACTAAGGAGTCTTTATGGGCGGCTTTTGTGGCGTTATTTCCAAGAACGATTGCGTAACCGATCTGTTCTTTGGTACAGACTATCACTCACATCTCGGTACTCATCGCGGCGGTCTGGCTGTTCTGAAGGCCGATGGTAATTTCCATCGTTCCATTCACAACATCCAGAACACTCCGTTCCGCAGCAAGTTCGAAAACGACTTGGCCAAGTTCGCCGGCAACGTGGGCCTGGGCGTTATTTCCGATACCGACCCCCAGCCCCTGGTCATGACCTGCAAGCATGGCACTTTCGCCCTGGTCACTGTAGGTCTCATTTCCAACATCGAAGATCTTAAGAACGAGCTGTTCCAGAACAACTGCATGCAGCTCCAGTATTCTACCACCAGCGGTATGGTTGGCCCTACCGAAGTGGTTTCCGCATTGATCGCCACCCAGGATTCCATTGTTGCAGGTCTCAACTACGTACAGCAGAAGATCAAGGGTAGCTGCTCCGTTCTCGTCATGGACAGCAACGGCAAGTTCTACGCCTCCCGCGACAAGTGGGGCCGTACTCCCATCATCGTGGGCAAGAAGGATGGTTCCGTCATCGCCGTGCAGGAAAGCTGCGCCCTGCCCAACTTGGGCTACGACCACCTCCGCGACCTGGGTCCGGGCGAAATCGCCGAACTCACCCCCGATGGAATCAATACCCTGGTTGAACCGGGCAAGAAGATGGCCATCTGCTCCTTCCTGTGGGTTTACTACGGCTATCCGGCATCCGCCTACGAAGGCCGCAATGTGGAAATGACCCGCTACCGTTGCGGTTCCGCACTTGCAAAGCGCACCCCCACCGAAGCCGACGCCGCCTGCGGTATTCCCGACTCCGGCACTTCCCACGCCCTGGGTTACGCTCACGAGGCTGGCATCAAGTTCGCCCGCCCGTTTGTAAAGTACACCCCGACCTGGGCACGTTCCTTCATGCCCCAGGACCAGCGCCAGCGCGAACATGTGGCTTCCATGAAGCTGATTCCTATTCCGGGCCTTATCGACAACAAGCGCCTGGTGTTCTGCGACGACTCCATCGTCCGCGGTACCCAGCTGGGCAAGCAGGCCGAAAAGCTTTACTCCATGGGCTGTAAGGAAACCCACATGCGTATTGCATGCCCTCCCCTGGTTTACCCCTGTAAGTTCATCAACTTCTCCCGTTCCAAGAGCGTGTACGACCTGATTACCCGCCGCTACATCCGCGAAAAGGAAGGCGAGAACGCCGATCTGGACAAGTACACCAACCCGGATTCCCCGGAATACAAGGAAATGGTGGACTACATCCGTCGCAACTTGAACCTGACCACCTTGGCCTTCCAGCGCATCGACGATCTGATCCAGGCTATCGGCCTGCCGGAAGATCAGCTCTGCACCTTCTGCTGGACCGGCAAGGACTACGCAGAAACGGGCGACTGCTACCACTGCCCCTGCCACGCTGAAGAAGAAAAGAAGTAATTCAGAATCCTTCGGCGAGCTTAGGCTGCCTAAAGAAATTGTCCGGACCTTTTTGCGGTTCGGACTTTTTTATATTGACAACAAGTTCATTTGATACGATATAGGGATGGTATGGTTTCACGTTTTATTAAAAAATATGCGGTACCCGTTACGATAACCCTTATGGGCCTCTCCTTTTTGTGGGGTTGCTCCGGCAATGGTTCCACCGATTCGGGCGAACAGGCGGAATATCCCTTCACCATCACCCTTGAAAATCAGACCAAGGGTACGGCCTTTATTGTCTACATGGTAGATGAGGATTCCGATACCACGTATACTTATTCCAACCCGGCCAAGGATGGCAAGGTGGATTACAACATCCAGAAAAACACTTTCGAAAAGGATGTGAAGCTGGTGGTGTTCACATCGGGCATCCAGTTCACGGTGTACGCCAAATACGACAAACTGATCAACCACTCCACCACCCTGATTATCCAGAACGACGACGGCGATGGATACGTTGTCACCAAGAAGTAGGGTTTTGTATATTTGGGGCCGTATGAAATTCAGATTTTCCTTAACCATTTCGTTGGCCGCCCTGGTGGTTCTGTCATTGTTCGGCTGCGCCGTGACCCGCAAGATCAGCGCCGCCGACATTCTTTCCAAGACCAAGCTGGAATTTAACGCCCTGACCCTGGATTCCGTAAGCATCAACAAGGATCTGTTCCCCAAGCAGGGGCTGTTTAACGGCTTTTTGCCCAACCCCCAGGTGGTGGCGCTCGTTCAGGATTTCGCCAAGGGCAAGCTGGAAAAGGAACTGGGAACTCTGGGACTTTCCGCCGAAGTGATTGCCAAGAATCAAGGTACCGATACTTTGTGGATTCGGGATTTACAAGCTACCCTGAAACTGGATACGCTAATGGAACTGCCTATTTCGCTGAAGGATTCCATCAAGATGGTTCCCGGCAGCAATAATTTGACGGTGACCACCACCATGCCCATCGACCGACGGATTTTCTGGCTGAAGGATGTTTCCCTGATCAACATGAAGGGCGTTCTGACAGTGGCCCTGGATGTAGACGGGGAATCGGTCCCCCTGGAATTTGATATTGACCGCCCGGTCTCCCAGGAAGAAAAGACCGCCCTTATGGATAACGTCAGGAACACCATATTGAACAACGTGGTGAACAACTGGATGGGGGCCATCCAGAAATGATCGCACACAACGAGATGCTAATTTTTATAGAAAATAAGGATTGATGTAGAATATGAAACGCGAATTTGTACCCGAGAATTTTAATGTAGACAACTCCAAGGAAGTGGAAGCTTTGTTCCAGCAGCTGCTGGACGAGAACATCGCCAGCTCCGCCGATGCCCTGCGCGCCTGGATCATGAAGTGGAGCGAGCTGGGTTCCGTCCTTCAGGAAGTGAGCTGCCGCCGCTATGTGGCCATGACCGTAAACACCAAGGACGAAGAGGCCGCCAAGGCTTACGAAAGCTTCGTAGAGAACGTGGACCCCATCGCCAACGAGTTTGACGACAAGCTGAACAAGAAGCTGATGGCCCATCCGGCCAAGGACCAGCTGAAGGGCGAATTCGGCGTTTGGTTCAAGAGCGTGCAGCTTTCCCTGGATTTGTTCAGCCCCGAGAATATTCCCCTGGAAACGGAAGAAGTCAAGGCCGTGCAGGCATACCAGAAGATTACCGGCGGTATGAGCGTGGAATTCGATGGCAAGGTCCAGACCATGCAGCAGTTGGGAACCTATCTGGAACGTACCGACCGCGATATCCGCGAAAAGGCCTGGCGCACCACCTGGGAACGCCGCATGCAGGACAAGGAGGCCCTGGACAAGTCCTTCGACGAACTGTTCTCCATCCGCAACAAGATTGCGAAGAACGCCCACTGCAAGGACTACATTGACTTTATCTACATGGCCAAGCGCCGCGATTACACCCCCAAGCATTGCAAGGACTTCCACGAAAGCGTAGAGAAGCTGGTGCTCCCCCTGCTGAAGGAAATCTACAAGAAGCGCGCCGCCAAGATGGGCCTGGCAAGGCTCCGCCCCTGGGACCTGGCCGTAGACCCGCTGAATCGCGAACCTCTGAAGCCTTATAAGACCGGCGATGAGCTGATCGAGAAGGTTGACCAGATTTTTGAAAGCATCCACCCCCAGGCCGGCAAGTGGGCCCGCCAAATGCAGGCTCAGAAGCTGATCGACCCGGATTCCCGTCTGGGCAAGGCTCCGGGCGGCTACCAGATCGGTTTTGACGAATCCCGTCTGCCCTTCATTTTCATGAATTCCGCAGGTACGGACCGCGACATCTATACGCTGCTCCATGAATCGGGCCATTCCTTCCACCAGTTTGGCCTGGCAGGCCAGCCTATCCTCGCCTACCGCGACGTTCCTTCGGAATTTGCGGAAGTGGCCAGCATGAGCATGGAGCTGATCGGCATGTCCAACCTGAAGCCCTTCTATGGCGACGACACCGAATCCATGGCACGCAGTATCGAGGGCGAATTGGAAGACGTTATCTGGCTGTTCCCCTGGGTGGCCAGCATCGATAGCTTCCAGCATGAACTGTACAGCAGGCCCAATCATACGGCCGCCGACCGCGAGGAAATCTGGTCCAAGATCATGGACCGCTACGACGCCGGCGTCGACTATACCGGCCTGGAAAAGTTCCGCAACAACATGTGGCAGAAGCAGCTGCACCTGTTCGAATGCCCCTTCTACTACATCGAATATGGTATCGCCCAGCTGGGCGCCCTGCAGGTGTGGGCCAACTTCAAGAAGGACCCGCAAAAGGCCATCGACGACCTGTTCAAGGCGGAAAGCCTGGGCTACAGCGTAACCGTGCCCGAAATGTTCAAGGCTGCAAACATCAATTTCGACTTTACAGCCAAGACAATCGAGCCTTTGATGAAGGTGGTCTGGGACGAACTGAGCAAGTTCTAGACGGGATTAGAACGATTTTTTGTCGAAAAAGTGTGATTTGGAGAGTTTATCTAAAAAAAATTCAACTTTTTTCAAAAAAATCAAAAAAAATGCGACAACACCCTTGACAAGTGTCAAAAATAAATGTATAATTGGCGCACATCCTTGGAGGGATGGCCGAGTGGTTGAAGGCGCACGCTTGGAAAGCGTGTTTACCTCGCGGTAACGAGGGTTCGAATCCCTCTCCCTCTTCTAAAAACAAAACTTCTCAAATGTTTTGGAAAAAGCATTTGAGAATTTTTTGTAGGAACACAAACCTTAACTTGAGGTACTAAGATGGCTGACGATCAGAGAGTTTATCTTGACGATATTTACGCAAGTGAAGAATGTCAGGGTTCTGTCTTCCGCGCTGTTGTGATGATGGCTCAGGAAGCACGCTTCATCAACAAGCAGGCTGGCCAGGGTTACATTCAGTTGACCAAGAAGCCGACCACCATCGCCATGTACAAGTTCAAGGAAGGCAAGCTCACCATTTCTGAAAAGAAGGCTGCACAGGCCGAAGCTGAAGTGGAAGCCGCAGAAGAAATCGAAATGACCGCAGAAAACACCGCACAGGTGAGCGCTGCAGCAGACGACGCCTTCGGCGAATAATTTGAGCCAACAGCTTAAGTTCCTAGAAAAATTAAAAAGAACGATTCGAAAGGATCGTTCTTTTTTTTGCTCTTTTTATTGCCCCTTATCCGTTTAACGGACCCGCCCGACGAACCCCCATAAAAAGTTCACAAAAAAAGCGACCGATCGGACACCCCCAAATGGATCCGACCGGTCACCCCTACGCAAAACCTCCTATCCCCTTTCCTTCCTAACCAGTCCTCCTAACCGGTCCTCCTATCACACCTGGGCACAGCGGATTGCGTAAGCTTCTGGATATTCGCGAGCAGCGCACTGGTCGCATACTCGACGGAAACGAACCTCGTTAGCAGACTCCACGCGGATCTGACTACCGCAGTGAGCACATCTAGCAAGGAACACACGACTTTCAACAAAGGCGGCAGGGGCAGCAACCACGGGCGAAGTCGCAGAAACACGATGGACAGAAACATCGTATCGCAGTTCGCCGTCACCATCCTGGCGCAGATGAGTAAAGAGTTTGCAGCAGAAGCTGCGCCCCTTACGGTTTTTCATGCGCAAGACAGTGCTGGGCTGCATCTGGGAATTGACATAGTTTTCCCAGTCTTTGGCATTGCGGCACAGATCCGTTACGTAATGCCATTCGATTTCGCCCTCTTCAAAGCCAAACATGCGGCAAAAGCGCTTGTTGGCCTTGATGAGCCTGCCATGACGATTGGCCTCGAAATAGGCCTGCTCCACCGAACCTTTTCTTTCGTCAATCATAATTGTCCTCCTAACCTTTTATAATACCTGTAAAGTACTTCTGCAGATGATATTTCCTTAAACCCAAAACGTACATCATCCATTTCGAAGTCCAGCCCGTCACCGCCAATATAGAGCGGCTTGGAAATGTTTTCCATCCAACGGAGGCCCGTGTCAATACGACCCGTCAACACCCCATTCTGATAAATCTTCGCAATGCCTCGCCTCCAGGTGAGCACCACATAAATCCATTCGCCAGCCGGCACAGCACGCTGAGAGACCGCCATGTACCCGCAGGTGGGATTATTGACATTCACCGAGTAGAACGCCAGCCTAGGCTCAACTGCACCGCATTTTCCGCTAATTAGGGAAACACCGATCATTTCTTCAATGTAATCGTCGCCCCGCTTGCTCAAGACATTCTTCTGGAACTCACCTACCGCAAAAGCCTCAGGATTGTTGAACTTGAAGAAGCCTTCAATAGACAGTTCCGTCAGGGAATCCACATCCAGGAAACCGCTGGTATCTACAGCAGCATAATCAGAAGCCACGAAGCGGATTGCCTTGCCATCGACACCTTCGGTAAATTCAGGCTCATACAGGAAGACCGTCTCGGTCTCGTGCCCCATATCATCCAGAAGGTAGTAGCCGGTTCCGGAATCAGAAGGCAACGCAAGCACAGAATCCATAGTCCACACATACTGAATCTTATAGTCCACATCGATCATGGGGAGCGTAATTTCAGAAACGCCATTATAAGACACGCCTTTAGAATTTACGGACACATCAACCGGCTCGGAGTGAACGATACCCCTGGGGAGCGGACCGTTCAGCCAGTAGGAATCAGCTTCCAGCACAAGGGTGTATTCCGCATCATCAAAGCGTTCACGATCCGGCGAAGAAACGGTCAAATTATAGGTTCCCAACGGCAGATTGCTCAAGACAAAGTACCCGGTAGGCTTCACAGAAGAAACCCAATCCGTGCCCGGAATTCCGACCTTGGCGTCCTCCGGACTGGAAACACCATCCAAAACCAGATTGCCCTGAATCGTCTTGACCGTGGTCATCTTGGAACTCATTTTCAGATCCGAACCGGTGTACACAAAAGTCTCGTATATAGCCTGTCCAGCCTTATGAGAAGACAGGACGTACTCTCCATATTCCTTGATGCTAAAGCCAAAAGCGCCATTTTCATCAGTCGTATCAACAAACAGCTGGTCAGACTTAGCACTGTGACGGGCGTGAATAACGACATTTCTTGCAAAATTTCCATCAGCGGCGACGAGGACTCCAGAAACGGAATTGGTTTCTTCACTGACACCGCCGGCTGTTTCAACCGGGCTGCATCCGCAAAGGAGCATCACAAGCGAAAATAAGAAAATCAAAAACATCTTCACAAAGCTACCCCTCCTATTTAGCAGGCTTCGTAAGCGGAAACAACTGCAAGTTAAGGCGGTAGATTCGATCATCATCGTCATCTTCCATGACAATGGCGGCGATGCGTCTACGGAAATCGGCAATTTCATTCTTGATACGGAAAAAGCCTTCCTTGGATATACCGATTGTCATGCCAGACACATCTCGTTCGTCCATCGAAACCTGATCCAGGGACTTTACAGCAAGATCGCCCATTTGACGATGCATTTCTCGGATCGCCATGCTTTCCCCGTCACGGATTCCCGTGGTAACGGACTTCGACGACTTCTGATACTCACCTTTTTCATCTTTCTGGAGCAAACCGGTCTTCACAAGAAGATCCAGGGACTGCTTCACACTCTGGGCATCCGCAGGAAACACGCACTGTCCCGCCATCTTGGTGGGGGAAGCGCCGTGCATCCTGGGAGCCATCTCACGAAGGACCGGATTCAGCCAGTCTTCGTAGTAAACGTAAGCCTCCTCCCCCATAACTTCCATGGAGTTGTCCTTTGCGAGGGCACGCATGGAGTTATAAAGACTACGTTTGATCAGAGAATCCTTGGTCTGGTCAAAATTGACCATCAGACGGAAGTACTGCAGTTCGACACCGGCAAGGCCGATAGCGGCAGCAACTCGTTCCGTCCCCACATCACTAAGGTTAGCTTTACCGTCGCACACCAACTTAAGGAACACGGGCGACGAATATCCGGCAGCCTTAGCAAAGTCACGCCAGGTAAAACCAGAACGCGCCTTGCGTTCCTGGTAATAATCGCGCAGATAATCGCGATAGCTGACGTATTCCAAGACCTGTTTCATGTTATGATGAATATAGTTTTGTATCAAAAGGATTCAAATATTTATGATACAAAATTAGCTTATTTTTTTCGTATTACAAGAACCAATCTAAGGTTTTCATACATTTCAAGTATTTTTATGATACAAATGTTGCAAAAATACGTGATACACAACACAATGTTAAAACTTCAGAACCAATTAGGCAAAATCGCGATAGAAAAACCTATGATACAAAAGCGAAGATACAATGCTAACGGTACAATGCAAACCATACAATGCAGACAATACAACGCAAACAATACAACGCTAACGCAACAAGAAATCCCGCCAGCACACGCCGACGGGATCCGCATTCAAAATTTCCTAGTATCAGGAATCGCTATCCGAGCTTAACTTCCTTGACCACAAGGATGCCACCTCGTTCGGTCTTAGGATACTGACGCATACCTTCGCCACCCTTGCCACGGTCCAGAACTTCAAGAAGTTCACCCTTGGTAGAGTACAGGTGCAGTTCCCAAGGAACGTTGGGAGAATTGAAATAGCCGGAATTTTTCTGCACATTGCGCTGGAATGATCGATTTAGACGATCCGCCACGCTACGAGCCTGAACTAGGCTGATATCAGCAAGGCTCCAGGAAGTGGGAACGCCACCCATATCGAAAATCAGCAGTGCTTCGGGGTCAGACTCTTCCTTCATGGTAAACTTCCAGCTAAAGTTCTGCCAGCTGGTACTCAAGTCCAGGATACGTCCATTTGCATAGGGCGTATATTCGTCAGAGTCCTTCTTGATATTCACATGGAGAGTACGGGGCTTGTCGGCCTTGGCTCGCATGCTAAAAACATAGGTAACGCCATGACGCATAGACAGGCGCTGCTTGAACTGCAGATTCCAGGATTCCTTGCCAGCCTTCTTGATTACGAAGTTTGCGGCACCATCCTTTACAGAAACCTCGGCCTTACCGCCCCAGAAGTCCGTCACCCAGCCAGACAAAGCCTCTTCAGAAGAAAACTCACCATTCTGGATCAAGTTCGTCCCCACAGAAAGGGAGCCAGTCACATAATCCTTGTTCTGGATAAAATTGGGAATAATGCTGGTATTCTGGATACCGTTGGGGCTATCCAGACAGATTTCCTTACCCCAGCCAACCAGGGTATTTACAGAACCATGGATCGTCATATCCATTTCGGGGCTATCGAAGTTACCGGGGCCCCAGCTCCATGCCAACCAGCCAATGTCCAGGCGTTCCGCTTCCGACATAATCAGCTTATAGGGAATCTCCTTGGCGCCACCTACGGCAACAGGAGCAAATTCACCCACAACCAAGGGCAACTTCTTGTCGACAGAAGCCTTAAGGACTCCACGGACGCGGTCTTCGACGGTTGCATACCCTGTAGTTTCTGGATTATGAAGTTCCGAAGGCCACCACATATGGATCGAGAAAAGCAAATTATGTTCAGGATCAGCCTGTAAAAGCCTCGGCCCCACTTCCAGCAAGTTCTTTTCGCTCTGGCCCCACATATCAGCATCAATCATGATGGGAATGCGGATACCGGCAGCACGCATCTTGGTAACGATGGTGTTGTACGCCAGGAAGAAGTCTTCGGCAGGCACAACCTCATCACCAGGTTCATTACCGACATTGATAATCAGGTACTGCTGGTGGTTGGCGATCACCTGCATCATTTCTTCGCTGAGCCAGTAATCCAAAGCTTCGGGGAGTTTTTCCCAGTTACCGGTGGTATCATGAATTTCGGGAATGGGAATCATACCGTTGGCAATGCAGAGACCAATGATATTATCCAAATCACTCACTCGGCCACGGGTGTTCCAGACAATGCGCACACAATTGGCACCGGTCTTCGCGATTTCAGGAATGGTCTTTCCTTCGCGATCAGTCCAGATGAACATGTGGTTTACGCCACGTAAGATAGTCTTTTCGTTGTCTTTGCTGTAAAGGTAGCGATCCTGTACAAAAAATCCCGGTTTTGCAGACGCCATAGTCATTACGCATTTTCTCCATTAATTCTTATCCAAAAGAAAGATACAATTATTTGACTGAAATAGGCTTCTGTGTTAAAAATTATACCATTATCCGGCGAGATTCGCTCAACAAATCAAAAACTAGCCAGACGCGCCAGGGAATTCGCCTTGGCCACGTTCGACGGCAACGAAACCTGCGGTGGAGAATGAGCCGAAAGTTGATTGGCAAAATCCCTTTCGGGCATATGCTTCCAATAATGCACCGGTAGGCACCGCCGCAACAACCGCGGATTCTCGCGTTCCTTGATAGATATGGCGTTATAATAGTCCTTCCACAATTGGGTTATGGCATCAGGCGGCAAGCCCGCCTTCAGGGCCTTCAAATTGGGAATGGTAACCTCCTGAGGAGAACGCCCATCGTAATAGACACCATAATTTCGCCTTGAATCGTAAATTGCCCAGCGCTCGTTCACAAAACGCCGCAGAAAATGGTCCGTCAACAACGTCACGATATCGTACTTCGGCTCAATTTCCGCAAAGTAACAGCCGTCGTCCGTTTTAGAAAAACGGACCATGCCGCGCATGTCGCCGATTTCTCGGCGGACGGCCTGGGCAATCTTGTACAGCGGGAGCATTTCAGCCGACGCAATATTCTTACCATAATTCGGATCAAGGCCCGCAAACAGCTTACGCAGGTAGGAGAGCATCTGCATTTCAACGCCCTCCACCTCGGAACGGAACACCACATCCAACATCCACAGCACATCTTCGCTGGCGGCATTCACAATGGCCCGTTTCAGACGTCGGGCAGAATCTTCGGACGTTTCCACCCAGAAAGGCTGCATAAACAAGTCCGCATCCTCCCCCGCCCTACGGTCAGGCGTAATGTTCCCCACCACCAGGCGCTGGCGGTAGATTTCGAACACAACACTAAGGAATCCATCAAAAGTCGAATCGTAAGAAATATTAAGAGACATTATATCTAGCCACTAAAAGTTAAAGGTTCATAAAACAGATTTTCCAAGACAGTCCCATTGAAACTTGCTTACTGGGGCAGGCTTACAGAGACAAACTCAGAGATAAGCTTACGCATGAGCTGGCAGCATCGCTGGCCTAGAGTCCAGGGCGTCGAACATATTCAATTGCAGAGGCTGCGACGGCCCCACCAACAACGGGCGCACCATCTCAGGGTAAAGCCGGCGTAAACTGGCAGGCGTATCCGGATGGTAGATGAAGTACTTGGCCCGCTTCATGACCACCCCCATCTTCTTCAGCTGTTCCAGACGGATTTTACAGAACCTCCGGCCATTGGCAATAAGGTTTGCGGATTTAACTCCGATACCCGGCACCCGCAAAAGCATTTCGTAGTCCGCAGTCTGAATGTCGATAGGGAACATTTCCGGATGTCGCAAGGCCCAGGCCACCTTCGGATCAAGGTCCAGATCAAGATTGGGATGGGCCTCATCGAGAATCTCGTTATACTGAAACTTGTAGAAACGCATAAGCCAGTCAGCCTGGTACAGACGATGTTCACGGACCAGAGGCGGCTTGGTGGTTATAACGGGCAACCTCTTATCGGCATTGATAGGAACGTAGCCCGAAAAATAAACGCGTTTCATCTGCTGTTGCATATAGAAACCGTTAGACAAAGTCAGTATCTGAAAATCCGTTTCGCCAGACGCCCCCACAATCATCTGGGTCGTCTGCCCCGCAGGCAGGAACTTCGGGCTATAACGGGACACGCCCTTCCCTGGATTGTATTCCAGTTTGCGCTCTGCCAGATAGTTCATGGGGCGATACACCGACGCATGATTCTTTTCGGGCGCCAGGTACTGCAGGGCCTTATCCGACGGAATCTCAATATTCACGCTACTTCGGTCAGCATAGAGTCCCGCTTCGTGCAGTAACGCTTCGGAAGCCCCCGGGATGGATTTTAGATGGATGTAACCGCCAAAACGATGGACAGTCCTCAGTTCCTTTGCCACCTTGATGAGCATTTCCATGGTAGCGTCAGGACTCCCCACCACGGCGGAACTGAGGAACAAGCCCTCGATATAGTTACGTTTGTAGAATTCCAGCGTCAGGTCGATCAATTCCTTAGGCGTAAAAGTCGCCCTGGGAATATCATTGGAACGACGGTTGACGCAATAGGCGCAATCATACTTGCAGGCATTACTCATTAACACCTTCAAAAGGGAAATGCAACGGCCGTCCGCCGCCCATGTATGGCAAATACCCGCCTGGCAGGCATTCCCCATCCCGCCCTTGGGAGTGTTCCTATTGGAACCGCTAGACGAACACGAAACATCGTATTTCGCCGCATCCGCCAAAATGTTCAACTTTTCCCTTACGTCCATTATAATTGCCCGCAAAAAACAAATGCACTTTTGTGCACCATTTAATATAATAACTAGTGCTCAAAAAAGCAAGTCATAGTTTTCAATTCAATTCATAAAAAATCAAATATTTCCGTGATTAATGTCATCATATTTCAGCACGTAGCCCTTTTAACACTTTCCACCCTTTTTTTAGAGTGTAAGTTTTATGTATATTTTACGGCGGATGACATGAATTTCCCAACAGGACAACAGAATTCATTTAGATTGGAGTAAAGAATGAAGAAGTTCCTAGTACCGGTCGCCGCAGCATTGAGCCTTATGGCCTGCTCCGACGTAAACGATTCTATCGCCAACAATAGTCACCCCAGCCAAACATCCGTCGCAACCCCCAGCGCCCTCTGGAAGCAGTTGGAAACGGATGGTGTCAGCGAATATTTCGAAAGCAATGGTGTACTCCATACCGGTGAAACATCCATCCAGACTAATTTAAATTGCAAGAACAGCCTCCACATCGACGAATACACTCTGCTTCTCGATGAAATGGAAGGCATTTATAGAGAAGGAACCCTTGTAGACGGCGTCTGCGGCAAGGGCGTCGCCCTCGCATCCGGTGAAGTCGCTCCCCTCACCATTAACATGGTCGACGAAATGTCCAAGGGCACCATCGAATTCTGGTTCAAGCCAGCAGAAGATTTCTTCAACCTGGACAGAACCCTCCTGGGTAACGACGAAGCACGCATCCACTTCTTCGTCATGAACAACCTGCTCGTATTCCAGAAAAATCACGCCGACAAGCATTATTACGTCATGGGTCCCGCCAAATTCAAGAAAGGCTGGAACAAGATCGCCGGCCAGTGGGGTGACGGCTACCTGAGCGTCTGGATGAACGACGAGCTGGTGGCAAAGATTGCCCATACAGAAGGCTACAAGCCCTCTAACCGCGGTAAGCCTTTCGGCAACTTGCTAGTCGCCGGTTACAAGAGTTCCTGCTGCATGGAAGGACCCGGTATGTATAGCCCCCTGACAACCAGTGGCGCATACGACCAGATTCGCATTTCCATCATCCCCCGCTACAAGAACGAAGGTTCCATAGAAGACAAGGATGAAGAAATTTCCTCCAGCAGCGAAGAAGTGATTATCGAAGAATCTTCCAGCAGCGAAGAAGTGATCGTCGAGGATTCCTCTAGCAGTGAAGAAGTGATCATCGAGGAATCCTCCAGCAGTGAAGATGTAATCGTCGAAGAATCCTCCAGCAGCGAAAATTCCGATGACGACATCATCTTCTTTGAAGACTTCGACAGCGGAAAGAACTACGGAGTCACACTCATTGAAGGCGAAAGCGGTATGGCAGCAAGCCTGGAATACGGGCAAAAAATCGTATTGGCGGCCTTAGACGAAAAAATTCCCCGGGGTACTTTTGAATTTTCATTCAAGCCCGGCGAACAGTTCGAATCCATGTACAAGGCAGCCCTGGTCGGAACCGACGAAAGCCGAATGACCATCCTGAAAGTCAACGATCAGTTGGTATTCTACAAGAATTTGCCTGACAGCTATATCAAGGTTAGCGGTAAGTACACCTTCAAGGAAGGCTGGAACAAGATAGCCGCCCAGTGGGACGGCACCTCCATTTCCCTGTATGTCAATGGGGAACTGATTGGCGAAACCGCCACCACCACGGTCTACACACCCTCTACAAGAGGAACATACTATGCCGCCTATGGCAATTCAATCCTGGTGGGCTATAAGAGTTACTGCTGTACTTCTGACGGAGAAGGCAGTGCCTACACTTCTGGAAGTTTCGACAACATCCTCGTAACCTCCAAGTTGCTCTACTAACCGCACAAAAAAAATTTTAACGCCTGCGCAATATTCAACGCAGGCGTTTTTCGTTTTTAGGGAGCATCCCTCCCAAATTTCAAAATATTTATGTTTTTTTTGTAACATTCCCGAAAAAATTCAATTTTTATGTCAACGATAGACTAAATTTGGCACGATGTCCGAGAGGTGTAAAGTACAGGGATTGACTAACCGGCAGCTCGAAGTTCTCGACCTGCTGCGCAAGGGGTTGACAAACGCCGAGATTTGTCGTGCCTTGAATATTTCAGAAAACACCGTCAAAATCCACCTGGCCAACATCTACAAGACGCTAGAAGTTTCAAACCGTACGGAAGCAGTAGCCGCAGTCGCAGAAACGGCCAAAAACTGGGTTAATTCCGATGAAGTCCGCATTCGCGTCATCCACGACAGCGACATAAAGGACCATCCCCTTGTCTATGAACTGTTCCACGGCATCGTAGAAAACTTCCAGGAATACCGCCTGTTCCTAATCAATACCGGATTGTCAGACGAAATTGTACAGGATTCAACCTATCAAATTAAAATTTCGGCTTCCCAAGACGGCAACCAGGCATTTATTTCACTGCTCCAGGGCAACAACAAGGCTATTATCTGGTCACAGAACCTTAAACTGGATGACACAAGCGCAATTGATCTTTACGCAGACCAGTATTCAATCGTGCTGTTCCGCAACATGATCATTTCTGCAGCCAAGGTTCTCGAACAAAACTCCAAAGCCTCCCCCGCCTGGTGGTACGCCACGTCATACTCCATCATAAAGAGTGAAAACCGCAGCAGGGACTGTTTCGAAAAGTGCATGTCGATGCTTCAGTCCCTCACGGTGGAAGGAGACATCAGAAACTACGTCCTGTGCAGTCAGGCATCAATCTACTACCTGGGAATTTCCGAAAACTGGGTAAACGGAGAGGAATACGTCAAGAAAATTGGGGAACTGGCTTGCGATACCATGCGCAACAACCCCTCATCGGCCTATTCCATGTTCACCATGGCCCTTTACAATATCCTGTTGGGCAAGAAGAACGAAGCTATCGTCTACTTCGAGGGCATCCTGCTGTCCAACCCGCTGAACGTCATGTGCCGCCGCCTGCTGGTCCAGCTGTATATGCTCATGGGCCGCGAAGAAGACGCCTTAAAGCAGCTTGATGAAATTGCCCGCCTTGTCCCCAACGGTATGGACCAGCCATTCCAATTCGTAGCCAAGGCCATGATCTATTTCCTCCAGGGGAATTACGATTTCTGCGAAAAAGTTTCTAGGCAAGTACTGATGTTCCACCCCGAAATCCCCTTTGCAAGGCTTTTTGTAATTGCCTGCAACAACAAGAATGGGAATTTGGACGAAGTAAAGAAACAGGTGAAGATATTCTACGAATACCATCCAAACTTTACAAGAAATGACTTGGAGCGTTTTATCGGAGGAGTATCTCCCAACCTCAAGCAGATTCTCCTAGAGTCGATCCAAAACATTTTTGACTAAAATCACGAAAAAACGGCAGTTTACCCTGCCTTTTTTCATTTATATAGCCCATATGGGCTATGGCTTTAATCATACCAACTTATTATTTTATGAATACCTGAGAAGGAGAAACGCTCTCTGTCCGACACCTCTTATAGGAGAGCATTATCACTTGGGGGACAAAGAGAGGTAGCCTTCCAATTGGGAGAAGGCTACCTTTTTTTGTTGCCAGACAACCCATCAATCGATACAGTGCTGAGAAATTAACACTCGTTAAACTTGTTATAAAGTTAGACAGTTTATATGTTTGATTCCGGTGTAGAAAAGGAGTCAAAATGAACCTGAAAAAATCTCTCTCTCTCTTGGCAATGGCTGCAGCAGCAGTTTCCGCACAAACCAACGACAGGGACTACTCTGGCGCCGAACTTTACACTAGGGACACCTACGAATACGGTCGTTTCGAAGCCCGTATGCAGATGGCAGCCGGTTCCGGCACCGTCAGTTCCATGTTCCTCTACCACAACGATTCTTACATTGGCTGCGACGAACCCTGGGTCGAAGTGGATATCGAAATTCTGGGCAAGAACCCCAATGAATTCCAGTCCAACATCATTACCGGTTACGGTCCTGCCGATGGCTGCGCCGACAGAAAGCAGTACAGCGAAAAGCTTCATCCCATGAGCCCCGCCGTGAACACCGCCTTCCATACCTACGTCATGGAATGGACTCCGGACTACGTGGCCTGGATTATTGATGGTGTTGAAGTCCGCAGAACCAAGGCTGGCGAACTGAACAGCAAGGGTGCAGATCAGGTCGTAGACCTGAAGAAGAAGCCCCAGGGTCTCCGTTTCAACCTCTGGTCCCATACCGATGCAGGTTGGGTTGGCCCGTGGGACGATTCCATCCTCCCCGTTTACCAGTTCATCAACTGGGTCAAGGTTTACAAGTACACTCCGGGTCAGGGCGAAAACGGTTCCGACTTCACTCTGGACTGGGTTGATAACTTCGATTCTTTCGACTCTTCCCGCTGGCTCAAGGGTAACTGGACCTTTGACGGCAACCGAGTCTACATCAGCTCCAAGAACATTTACGCACAGGACGGCATGATGATCCTCGCCCTCACCAAGAAGGGTCAGGAAAGCTTCAACGGCGTGGTTCCCCAGGATACAGAACCCAGCCCCGTTACAAGCTCTGCAAGCCAGGATCCTTCCTCTAGCGCTTCCGCCGATCCGGCTTCTAGCGCTTCTGAAGATCCGGCTTCCATCAAGAAGCTCACTCCTGCAGCAAAGCTCCAGAATTCTCGCGGCACCTTCAACGCCAAGGGCGAAATGGTGAACAAGGCTAACGCAGCCCGCTACCGCGTAGACTTCAAGCTCTAAAAAAGACTCCAACCCCAAACAACAAAGCCTGTACAGTAGCAATATTGTACAGGCTTTTTTTTATTTTGTAGTCCGTGAAGAACCGGATTAAGCAAATTTTATTGGATACTCCCCATAAAGATGGAGACCGCCTCCCTTCTATCAGAGATGTGATGAAGCATTATAACACGTCTTCGGGTACGGTACAGTCCGCCCTGAAAGAACTGACGGAAGAAGGAAAAATCTGCAAAATTCAAGGAAAGGGGTGCTTCTGGGGAAAGGAACTGATCAGCCAGAATATACCCATGGTTCACGAAACTGTGGCCGAACGTCTGGCAAAAGCTTTTGACCGCGATTTCGAGCGCGGACTCCTCAAGCCGTCTAAGTCCCTCCCCCAGTCCAAGGAACTGGCCCTGCGTTACAACGTAGCCCAGAACACCTTGCGCAAATTCCTGGATGGAAAGGTTTCCCAGGGAGTCCTGAACAAGTCCGGCAGACAATATTTCTTTGCCCAAAACAGGGTTGTAAACGAAACTTCCCCCCTCAGCGAAGTGATTTTTGTAACTCGATGCAACAGTTGGGGCGGTTTTACGCCAGAAAGTGAACGCGAACTGGATTTTTTGCGTCTAGTATATAGAAAGGCCGGCGCAGAACGGTACAAGCTATCTTTATTAGGCATTAATGATGAAACAGGCAAGATCGTAGACCGTAGCGGAAAGGAACGCAGACTTTCAGACTATCCCAACGCTGTGGGAGCCGTCCTGTCCACTCTGCTGGTGCAGCGATTCCAGCCCCTGTTAAACTTTTTTGCCGACGCCAAGTATCCCGTGGCCGTCTGGTGGGAGCATCCCGAAGAAGCAGTCCCCAAAACATTCTTGCGAAAGTTGAACTGGACCTTCTTCAACTCCACCTTCGGAGAAAATCCCGGTCAGGAAACAGGCCGCTACCTGATGAGCCAGGGCGTCAAGGAAATCAACTACTTTTCGCCCTACCATAATAGTTCCTGGTCCAAGGATCGCCTTATGGGGCTGTTGACTTCGGGCCTGCAGGTACACCCCTACGCAGACGATGAATTTGCAAGTCCCTGGGACTATAAGGAAATTGCCAGAAAGAATGTGGAAAAGCATTCTGTCGAAACATACGCCCGCAACCTGGAAAAGGATAAACTGAAGTCTATGGCCCAGCGCGCAATCGCTGACCGCCAAGGCAAGCCGAACATTCCCTGGGTTTGCGTCAACGACGAAGTGGCCGGCATCTTTATCGAAATGAATGACGATGGCGACATCAAATTGGAACAGCCGGAATACGGTCCCGTTTTGGTGGGGTTCGACAATTCCATCGAAAGCTACCTATTGCGACTCCCCTCTTATGACTTCAATACCGAAGCGTTGGTAGAGCAGATTTTCTACAGCATCAGCAATCCGTCGGAATATTACGACAAAAAGAAAATCCACCACATTTTAGGAAATGTTGTTGAAAAATAGCGAAACAATTCCACAAAAACAAAGGCCCCCAAAAGGGGCCTTCATTTTTCAACAACATTTCCAATTACGAATTATTAAGTACGAATTACGAGAATAATAGTCGCGGAGAAGCCGCCTAACTAAGTCTCATAATTCATACATCGTAATTCATAATTGACTTTGATCTAGACAAAAACAAGTTTACTTGTTTTTGTTGACGATCAAAGTCTTAGCCTTGAAGGTCTTGCGGTCGATGACCTTGACCATCAGGGAAACCTTGTTGTCCTTGTCCAGGGCGTTCCAGTACTTCTTCAGGTTTTCTTCGGCGGTGTCGAAGATGGGCATCAGCTTCGGGGAACCTTCGAAGGAAGGAATGGGCTTGCCGTCGGTGACGTAGGTGCTGATGAAGTGGCCGAGACCCGGGAGAGCCTTTTCGAATTCGAAAGTAGCGCGTTCGCAGCCAGCGTCTTCGCTGTTGTTGCGAGACTTCAGGATGGAAAGCTTGTAGAGAGCCGGCTGGGCATTCTTGTAATGAATACCGGAGATACGCGGAGTGAAGTTGGGAGCGTCGTCTTCGTACTGACGGGTAGCCAGAGCGCTTTCGAAAGTGCCGCCCAGCTTGATGGCATCATAGATAGTATCAGTCTGGTCACCGTTGGTAATGATCTGCACGTCGGCAGTGTGGCGAGCCGGATAGTAGATGATGAGGTGCGGGTCGGTGAGCTTGGATTCGTCGAAGGCCTTGGTCTTCATGAAGCCAGTCTTTGCTTCCATTTCGAACACGCGGTTGCGGCTGTTGACGCTGCGGCCCATGATCCAGTAGACCTGCACGAAGGACTTGCCATCGGGGCTGGTGCCGAGAACGATGCCACGGCCAGGATACGGGTTCTTGGCGAGAGCCTTGAAGTTTTCTTTTGCTTCATCTGTATAAGACATATTGTACCTCTTGTTAAAAAGTTTTCAGGTCGCTTCGCTTTGAGGTCGGTCACTACCGTTCCCTTTCAGGTATGAGACAATTACACAACATAACTACGCTCATAAATAACCAGACCTCACACCTCAAAGCACCGCAAGGTGCGACCTCATACCTCACTACCTTTTCGGATTATAATTGTTCATCAGCACCATGGCTATAGCTACGCACAACATAACGACACTACCAACTATGACCTGCTGTTTATGGTCGTACTCGCGTTTGACATAGCTAGGGTTCTCTTCGTTCAGTTCCTGCAAGGTCGGACCTTCCGCCAGCTTTGTACTATCAATACCATAGAGTTCGGCAATTTCAGCATCCGTCATATTTAGGGTATTGACATAGGCGGAATCATACTGGTCCAGCTTGTCGGCGGCAGACGAAACCGCCGGCGTCAGTGCGACGCAGGCGATTGCAAATGCGAATATTGCAAACACACGATTCAATGCCATAGCAACTTGCGAAGCAGAGCCTGCCCTGAGCATAGCGAAGGGTGGCGATTAGGCCGATTATTCCTGAGCCAACTTGTCGAGAATTTCGTTCACCATGCCCGGGTTGGCCTTACCGCCAGACTTGCGCATGGTCATACCCACGAGGAAGCCCTTCAGTGCAACCTTACCGGCCTTGAATTCGGCGAACTGGGCGGCGTTGGCGGCACAGACTTCGCGAACGATAGCTTCGATTGCGCCAGTGTCAGCCACCTGGACCAAGCCCTTTTCCTTAACGATGTCTGCAGGATCCTTGCCGGTTTCGAACATGTCGGCGAATACTGTCTTTGCAATCTTACCGTTGATGGTCTTGTCTTCGATCAGGTTCACCAGGGCGCAGAGCTGTTCCGGCTTGATCTTCAGGTCAGCGAGGCCACCTTCCAGATCCTTCATCTTGGCCAGGAGTTCGGTAATGACCCAGTTAGCGAGAACCTTGCCGTTCTTGCAGTTCTTGGAAGCGGTATCGAACCAGTCGCTGATGTCGCGGTCGTCGGTCAGAACCTGTGCATCGTATTCAGACACGCCAAGGTCATTCATGAAGCGGGCGCGACGTGCATCCGGCAGTTCCGGAAGGGTGCGACGGATTTCTTCCACGAAGGCAGGATCGGTAACGAGGCGTACCATGTCCGGTTCCGGGAAGTACTTATAGTCATGAGCGTCTTCCTTGGAGCGGATGACGATAGTCTTGTCAGCATTGGGGTCGTAACGCTTGGTGCACTGTTCCACTTCCTTGCCGGCGTCGAGCGTTGCGGACTGCAAGTAGTATTCGGCGTTCAGAGCCTTTTCAAGGTTGGTGAAGCTGTTCAGGTTCTTGATTTCTGCACGGGTGCCGAAAGGAGCGTCTTCGGAAGCGCGGAGGGAGATGTTACCATCGCAGCGCATGTTGCCGTTTTCCATGTTAGCATTGGAAACGCGGGTGTATTCCAAAGTCTGCTTGATCTTCTTGAGGACCAGCACAGCTTCTTCCGGGCTACGGATGTCAGGTTCAGTCACGATTTCGCAAAGCGGAGTACCGCAGCGGTTTGCATCAAAATGAGAGTCGGTGGGGCTCATGTCGTGGATCAGCTTACCGGCGTCTTCTTCCATGTGGATACGGGTAATGCCCACGCGCTTCTTGGTGCCGTCAGCCTTGATGATTTCCAGCCAGCCGTTCTTGCAGATGGGATGGTCGTACACCGGAAGACCGCCAGTCTGGGTAATCTGATAGCCCTTAGGAAGGTCCGGATAGAAGTAGTTCTTACGAGTCCACATAGCGTTCAGGTCGATTTCGCAGTTGAGAGCGAGACCCAGGCGGATAGCGTATTCCACAGCCTGCTTGTTGGGAACCGGCATGGCACCGGGCATACCCAGGCAAACCGGGCAAACGTGCTTATTAGGAGTAGTGTTCACTTCAATTTCGCAACCGCAGAACATCTTCGTCTTGGTAGCGAGCTGGCAATGGATTTCGAGACCGATAACGGTAGAGTAGTTAGGCATATTAACTCCAGTAAATTTACAAGAGAAAATGTAGAAAAAAGCCACACTAACAAAGTGCGGCTCAATTCAAAATTACTCAATGGTGAAGTATGTATCGTAGTAGATAAAGGGGCGCTTCTTCTTTTTCTTGAACTTGCCCTTTCCACCGCCTTCCAATTCAGAGACCAGATCCTGGAGGCCGCCCATTTCAACCTTGTTGGGATCTTCTTCTTCTTCGGCTTCCTTGACCTTGAAGTAAGGGATTACCAGGTCGAAGTCATCCTTGTCTGCATCCTTTTCGAAGTTGAAGGAATATTCCGTTTCGGTGTTGCCATCCTTAACGCGCTTGGTAGAGATGTTGATGCTCATCAGGCGGGCATTGAGAGTCACTGCATCAAACTGAACAGTCATGTCCAGGGCGTATTCTTCCAGAGGCAAGGTGGTCTTAGAAAAGCAGAAGTCACCAACGCTGTTGAATGCACCATCAATTTCGACACCGTACTTGATCAGGTCGCGGAGCATGCCGTGGGTTGCGCCGTATTCCATAGCCTTGAGGGTGAACTTGGACTTCACCATGAGCTGCTGCAGCTTCAGGGAATACTTGTCCAGACGAGACGTCAGGTTCATTTGCATCTTATATTCATTTGCCATATCGAGTCCTTCTTTTGTCGGGCGCAAATATAATTATAAAACTTCTTCCAGCGTTACCACGGGTATATCCGTAGAGTTCGCAAAGTTCACATTCTCGGTAAGGATGCAATCCGCTCCGTTCACGAATGCCGTGGCCAGTCGCAGGGAATCTTCTTCGGAAAGCTTGTGGTTTGTACGATTGGCAGATGCAAAAAGTTCTGCAGCCTTCACCGCGATTTCGCCATTCACGTCACAGAGTTTAACGTTCTGGGAATGTTCAAAGAACTCACGGTACTGGCGGGCAAGAACGCCCTCCCCTGCCACACAGGCCTTGCGGGAAAGTTCGAACAGGGTGACGCTAGAAGTCAGAATCGTGACGTTCTTTTCGTAAGCATAGTCCAGCACCGACGAAACGACAGGATAGAAGTCCGGATGCATCTGGAGCAGGCGGACAACTGCGCTTGTATCCAGAAATAGAATGCGGGACTGTTCTATAACCTTGTTCATAAAGTTAGAGTGTCTGACCTGCTGTAATTACTCGTAGATTTCCATCTGGGCGATGTCTTCACGCATGCCGGCACGAACCATCCTGAATCGTTCAGCCTTGGGGTAGAAGTACCAGATCCACCATTCACCGCTAATATCGGTGCGCTTGGTCTTGATGGCCACGGGCTTTTCACCCTTGAAGTAGTCGCGCTTGTGGGGAATCACGTGTTCGAAGGGACGATAGGTATGGACTTCTTCGCCAGCCTTACGTTCGATAAAGCCGTTGCCGCCCTTACTCCAGGTGATGGTCACCTTTCCGTTTTCATCCTTTTCTTCCTTGCAGGAATCAAAGCCGCTGTCGCACCACTTGAAATACTTGTAGGTGAAAGCCTGTTCGGGCATGTTGAAGGTTTCGACCACGCGACGGATGCCCCTGAAGTCGTTGTATTCGCCTTCGAGAGTGTAGTTGCCCACGTTGTATTCGGAGCAGCCACGCTGAGCCACCTTCACTCGACGGTTGGCGATTGCCAGGTCAACGGTGCAGCCTTCTTCGCTATAGGTCATGCGACCCTGGCCGCCGGCTTCGCGCATTTCCACATTGCTGGCTTCCAGTTCGGCACGACCAGATTCGGGGCCATTCTGGATGATAAAGGTAAACTGTCTGGGGTTCGTAGGAGACTTCTTGAGGACAACGCGACCGGTTGCGGAGGCGTACTCGCCACTCAGGTCCTGGGCTGCCTGCTGGAAACGGGCCAGGTCGGCGCGCTTGACCCAGAGGGCACCATACTTACAATCGATGGGAACGAAACGGGGCGGTTCAGAGGGAGTTACCTTTTCATAATAGACCACCTTCTTCTTGACGGTCTTCATCTTGGGGCGTCCCTTCTTGTCTTTCTTGACATTGCCCTTCTTGTCCTTGACTTCCACCTTTTCCTTGACAATCTTGGTCTTTTTTACGGAATCCTGGGGAATGGGCAGTTCCTTGATCCAGTCATTAAGCTGGAGGGTTGCTGCGGGGGTACTTTCGTCTACGGTACCGCCAACCTTTTTATAAACGGACAGAGTTTCTTGTGAAAAACCGAATGCAACGGCAAAAAACAATGCAAAAATGATAGATCTCTTCAAAATTCACCTCTTTTGAAGCGTAAAGTTAGCCATTTTAAATGATAAATGAAAGTAAAAACCCCTAAGGAAAGTTTTTTTTACCATACTGCCAAAATTTTTTACTAAAATTTGAACGTGGAATTAGTGAAAGGAGTTCCCTCTATGAAGAAAATGTTTTTAGCCTCTTGCATCATGGCTGCAGCTGTTTTTGCTGCACCTGAAGCATCTGCACCCGCTGCAGCACCTGCTGCCGCTCCCGCCGCCGCAGCTCCCGCTGCCCAGCCTGCTGCCCCCGCTGCCGAAAAGGCCGCTCCTGCTGCTACCGAAGCAGCCGCTCCTGCCGCTGCTCCCGCTGCAGCTGAAGTAGCAGCCCCGGCCGCCGCTCCCGCTGCTCCCGCCGCCGAAAAGGCAGCACCTGCAGCCGAAGTCGCCGCCCCTGCCGAAGCAGCTCCTGCTGAAGCCGCTGCTGCCCCCGCTGAAGAAGTGAAGGCTGCCGAAGCTCCCGCCGAAGCCGCTGCCGAACAGGCACCCGCCGCCGAAGCCGCTGCCGCTGAAGCACCCGCAGCAGAAGCTGTTGCCGCAGAAGAAGCCAAGGCCGAAGAAGTAAAGGCCGCCGAAGCTCCTGCCGCAGAACCTGCCGTCGAAGCAGCACCTGCAGCCGAAGTTGCAGCCGCTCCCGCTGCTGAACAGGCTCAGCCCAAGAAGAAGAAGCGCAAAAAGAAAAAGATGATCGAAAACGCAGTGATGTCTGTTAACCAGATCAACTTCGACATCAACGCTGACTTCGAATTGGAAGCAGGCAAGGTATTCTGGTCTTCCGAAAACGACAAGTATAGCGACAACCTGGAAACCTGGAACGGAGAAGCTAACTTTGCAGTCCTCGCTGAAACCGAAGACTTCAAGGGCAAGATCGGCCTCGCATTCTACCCCGGCGACCTGAAGTCCTCCGACGACAACATCGACAAGAAGGTCAAGAAGGAACAGATCCGTAACAGCTCCGCAGAAACTGCAGCAGCCGACTACTTCTCCCTGGACGAAGCATGGGCAATGCAGGGCACCGACTACTTCACCTTCAAGGTGGGTCGTTGGGACAACACTGACAAGAGCGGTGACTACTTCGGTGGCTACATCGATGGTTACGTAAACGGCTTCCTCTCCACTCAGGCTTCCGAAAACCAGTTGCAGTTCGGCTTCACCCCGAGCGACAACATGGACCTGTACCTGTCTCTCATCAGCAAGTCTGAAAATCTGGACAGAGGCGACATCCGTGCTGCATTCAACTTCCACGGCCTCGAAGGTCTTGAAAAGCTGAAGGTTCAGCTGGCTTACCGCAGCAACCTCTTCGACGCCATCTACGACGCCGATGCAGACATCAAGCACAACGTTTCCGCCAAGTTCAACCTGCCGGTTGTCTCCAACACCATGGACATCTTCGCTGAAGGCGCCCTCATGGACGTTTCCGACGACCTGGTTATCCCGGTTACCGGCGGTGTTACCTTCTACACCAAGGTTGTAGACCGCATCATCGTCGAAGCCGAATACGTTGCTGACCGTAACGAACACAAGGAATTCGGTGTTAGCGACAAGCAGAAGCATGTGAAGGACGTTCTCGGTGCAATCTACCTGGAAAAGGCATTCACCGACCGCTTCAGCCTCTCTGCTGGTTTCCACAGCTACGGTTCTACCAAGGACTACATGCTGTCTGGCAACCTGGTCGGCAGAATTAACTAATTCGAGAGTCGAGCGACTCTACTAAAAAAGCTTCCGGTTTATCCGGAGGCTTTTTTTATTCACTCAATTTTGATTCCAGCCATTCACGCATCATTTGCTCTAAGCGAGAAATATTCGTGCTGTCGTTCAAGTTGGAAAAGATCAGACGTTTCATTGATGAATCACTAAAGAATATTGTCCGAAGCCTTTTATCGTAACTTGACTCAAACATTTCCGTTGAGTATTCATCCAACAACCGTTTAAATTTCTTGAAATTCGAAGTGTCTCCATCGGTCATTTGCTTTTTGAAAAACTCACCCGATGAATTTTTCAAATTGAAATTATACAGAACCGAATCACCACGCATTTCAAGTTGACAATACCTTACAGAATCTGCCACAAACCCCTCCCCCACAACGATACCGTCCCAAGGAAAGAAAATGGAATTTTTCTTTGTCAGCACCGTATCAAGCACAAACACTTTTGCAGGATCAGCACTTTCATTAGACAAGTAATATTCAAACTTTGGAAGCAGAGAACTAACAACAGGCTTATCCAGGAAGTAGTTACAAGCCCTCGTTTCTATATACAAAGAATCCTTAGATTGTTCGCTAATAGAGCAATGATTATCCTGGATTTCAGAGACTTGGCCGTTTTCATCAATAAAAGTAATCCGCCGTCCATATATATTATAGCTCTTCGCTACAGACAAGGCCTTGCATCCCTTTCGAGGAACTTCTTTTAGATTTTGAATCAAGGCAAGCAAGGAATCCTGACCAGAAATTGTTACAGATTCACGAGTCTGTTTACAGGTTGTAATTTGTCCTTCGAAGCAAGATTCAACGTAGATTTCAATCGCAGTAGAATCCTGGCCTACAGGCGTTGCAGAAGCTCTTACTCTAGATATCGTTCCATCAAGGACAAATTTTTTATGATAAAGAAAGGAATATGCAAGAGTATTCTCTTTCAAGGGAATTTCATCTATATAGACAATGTTTCCTACCATCGGGGGGCTCGGGACAGCCTCTTCTTGATTGGCGACATCCTGCTGAAACGCACAGGAAGCCAAGAAACACAACATCAGTAAAATCGCAATCATAATCTTATCATACAAAAAAGCCGAGCTCTGCGCCCGACTTTTTTCATAATTCATAATTAGAATCAAGCCAAGGCTTGATTCTAGATGCCCTTGCGATCCAGATCCATCATGAGAGACTGGAGGGAATCTTCGACGCTGGTGCGGAAGTCAGCAACACCCAGGCTGCAGCTAGCAACAACTTCGCTACCCTTGGCAATGCGAATGATAGTGAAACCACCTTCATTAGAAAAAGAAACAGACAGACCCTTATTCAGTGCCTTTTCCAGCAAATCACGCATTAGAAACTCCTTTTTTGAGGATTGATAAAACTTATAGCCCTAAATTAGGCTTTTTCGTTTGGAAAAACAACCCTTTTTTACAGAATTTGAGCAAAAAAAAGGCATTTTTTAGACCAAGCAAGTCTATATTTTGACACATGTTCGATTTTCACCTCCATTTGTCACGACTCCCCCACTCCGCCGATGTGGCCAAAGCCCTCTTACAAGCCGATTGCGGATTCAACAACGTGGCTTGCGAGCCCTGGGAATGGGAAAAATCGATGGAACTGATGAAAATCACTGACGTTCAGCACGCCCAGTCCGCAACGAAATGGACACAAGCCTTCGGTGTACACCCCATGGCCGCCGCCCAAGTGAGCGAATCAGAAATGAACCGCCTAGAACAGATTCTCCGTAGCGGCGATTATGCCGTTGGCGAATGCGGGCTAGACAAGCGTTTTGAAGGATATGAGTCCGCAGGAGTTCAAGAGCTAATTTTTAAAAGACAGGTAAAGTGGGCGCAGGAATTAAACCGCCCCATTCAGGTTCACTGCGTCGGAGATTACAGCAGGATATTGAAAATGATCGCAGACGTGGAATGCTGCCAACGGGAAACCGCCCCGGTCCCTCAGGTCATTTTCCACCGCTTCGGCGGGGACGCTGGCATTATCAAGGCGACACTGCAACAGCTGGGTACACGGGCCCTCTTTTCGCTGCACGCCGACTCCTTCCGCAAAAAATCAACGGCAGCCGCAATGGGTCTAATCCCTCGGGAACAAGTCCGCTTTGAAACCGACGCCGACGAAAGTTTCTCACCGAACGACGCAAACACTCCAAACGGCGCAGACGTGCCACCCCGAAATGGCACAGACACCCCCAAAGGCGAATCAGCGTCGGATTGTTCCACCTCAGCCGCCGTTGCCTCCCGAATTCAGGAGTGCTTGGAGCGAATTCATGGGCTGTTTTCGCAGGTTTACTAACCAAACGGGTGCCAAATGGCCAATTAGGCAGTATAATTTTAATTTGTACGTATCTTTTTTATGGGTAGCGAGTCTTGATTACGGACCAAACTCCTTTAAAATAGAGATTTAGTTAGTAAAATAAAACACAAATTATCCCGGAACGGATTTTTTTTATGAAAAACTACTAACCAATTACACCAAAAAACGGAGTTTGGTTAGTAAAAATCGCAATTTCGGGGGCTCTCACGCCGTTAAACCGAAATTTTATCAAAAGCCTTGAACTGCTTCAAGGCGTTTTCCGCCAGCTCCGACGCCTTGCCGCGGCCAAGTTCAATCACCACCTGCAAGGGTGAACCGCCCATAATGCGCATGGGGAACAACGCGTTGGCGTACATCTCGCTCAACACGCGGGGGCCAACCGGGGGCGATTCCACGAAGGTGGCCGCAAGCAGCCCCTTCTTCTGTTGCAAGCCCTGGATCTTCAGGCGGCCCGCATGCAGGCCAATTTCAGACACAAGCAAAAGCATCTTGGCCGCTTCGGGAACAGGGCCAAAACGGTCGTTCAGTTCCTGGCCAATGGCTTCCAGATCGCTGGGCTTTGCCGCACGGGAAATCCTCTGGTACAGCGAAATTCGGGTAAGGCCATCCTGAATGTAGTCTTCGGGCAGGTAGGCGTCCACACCCAATTCCACGCGAGTCTGGATGGGCTTTTCCAGCGGACCGCCGCGGAGCATTTCTACCGCTTCCTTCACCAGGCGCACATAAGTTTCAAAGCCAACTTCGGCAATAAAGCCGTGCTGTTCCTGGCCTAGCAAGTTGCCCGCACCGCGGATTTCAAGGTCGCGCATAGCCAGCTGGTAGCCGCTGCCCAAGTCCGTAAACTGTTCCAGAGCCTTCAGGCGGCGCATGGATTCCGGAGAAATTTCATGTTTGGCGGGAATCACCAGCAAGGCCTTTGCAAGAACGCTACTGCGGCCCACTCGCCCACGCATCTGGTACAGCTGACTGATGCCAAAATGATGGGCGTTCATAATGATAATCGTATTGGCGTTAGGAACGTCCAGGCCCGACTCGATAATGCTTGTGCTTACGAGAACGTCAAACTTTCGAGACAGGAACGCGTCCATGGAATTTTCCAGATCGCGATCGTCCATCTGACCGTGAGCCACACCGATTACCGCATTAGGAACCAGTTCCTGAATTTCGTCGGCCAAATCGTAAATGTTCTGCACGCGGTCATTCACGATAAACACCTGACCGCCACGGGCTAGTTCGTCTACAATGGCGTTCTTGATGACTTCATCGTCACGTTTCAGCAACTTGGTTTCAACAGGCAGGCGATTTACCGGCGGCGTATTGATCAAGGAAATATCGCGGACGCCGGTCATGCTCAAATGCAGGGAACGGGGAATGGGCGTGGCACTCATGCTCAAGGTGTCCACCGCCAGACGCATCTCGCGGAGTTTTTCCTTCTGCTTTACGCCAAACTTCTGTTCTTCGTCAATAATCAAAAGTCCCAAGTCGTGGAACTGATTCTTTTCAGAAAGCAAGGCGTGTGTTCCGATCAGAATATCCACCTTCCCTTCGGCCACCTGCTTGAAAATTTCCTTCTTTTCCTTGGTGGTCTTGTAGCGGTTCACCAAGGCGATGTTGGCGCCGAAACCCGCAAAACGATCCATGAAATTTTCATAATGCTGGGCCGCCAAAATGGTGGTGGGAACAAGAACGGCAACCTGCTTCTTGCTGGCGATACTCTTGCAGGCGGCGCGCATGGCCACCTCAGTTTTTCCAAAGCCAACGTCACCGCAAATCAGGCGGTCCATAGGCTTATGGCTTTCCATATCCCTCTTGATATCGGCGGTTGCCTTCACCTGGTCGGGTGTGGGATCGTATTCAAAGGCGTCTTCAAATTCACGCTGCAGACTATCATCAGGCGGGAACTCAAAACCATCGATCAGTTCGCGCTTGGCGTAAAGTTCCACCAGTTCGCGGGCAATCTGGATGACCTTCTGCTTGACACGCTTCTTGACATTTTCCCAGCTCTTGCCGCCCAGCTTATCTAGCTTCGGTTCGTTTTCGCCGTTATCGAGACGTTCAATTTTTTGAAGGTCCGCCACAGGGAATTTCAGCTTGTCGCCGCCGGCATATTCCAGCAAGGCGCAGTCCACCATGCCGCCGTTCACTTCTACACGGACAAGGCCCAAATAACGGCCAACCCCATGATCTTCGTGGGCTACGAAATCCCCGCGGTTCAGGGATTCCACCATTAACGCACCCGAAACAGAGCCAGCGATTTTCCTTTTGCGGACCTTATTGGAATGACGATTGAAAATTCGAGTTTCCGTCAAGAAGGCGACCTTGTCTTCTTCAAGCCAGAAACCTTCGGTCATATTGCCCAGGATATATTCTTCGATGGGGTAATTGCCAAAAACAAGACGCAAACGGTTTAGGCCCCCCTGGGTGGGGGCCACAACATAAACAGTGCCGCCCGCCGCAGTGAATTCCTCAATTTCACGTTCCACCTGTTCGGTTCCGTGAGATGAAAAATCCTGAGGCTTACAATGAAGATCGAACCAGTTGCCGTCATCCACCTTGACGCGGGTCATGTCCATGGAGGCGCGCCCCACAAAGCCGCGGGAAAGTTCGCCGATCTTGTAAATCAAATCGCTGGGAGCGCAGGCTTCTTCATCCACCAGACGCACTTCATGGTAGGCAGCCTCGTAAGCATAATAGGTCTTGGATGCCTGTTCCGAAAGCAGGGAAAGTTCCTCGAAAACCAGGGAGGCTCCCGGCAAGTAATCCAGCAGACTTCTTTCCAGACGTTCATAGCGACCGCGGTGCCACCAGAGCCCTTCCTGTTCGCCATTATAGCGAGACAGTTCCTTTTCGGGAATGGTAAATTCTCCCATGGGGTACAGCTGAACCTGCTTCATCTGCTCCACGGAACGCTGGCTGAAAATGTCGAAACTTCGTATGGATTCAATCTCGTCGCCAAAGAATTCAATTCGGATCGGGTGCGGGTAAAGCAGGCAGTTTACGTCAACGATACAACCGCGAACCGAGAACTCCCCAACCCCGCTAACCACAGGCTGTTCCACAAAACCGTGGTCCATGAACCAGGGGCGAAGCGTAGACGGTTCAAGAACGTCACCCACCTTCAAATTCAGGCAGTTCTTCATCACGGCACCCGGACTGGGCAGGCGCATGATAAAGGAATCCAGGGGGCAAACCGTAATAAAGGGCGCCTCCCCATGATTGGAATTGTACTTATCTACGTCTCGAAAAAACTTTAGACGTTCTTCTAGGACACCCTCAAAAGGAACCTTCTTTTCGTAAGGCTTCAGGCCCACCGAAGGGAAGAATCGCACGAACTGCTCCCCCACCAGGCTTTCCAGATTTTCAACCCATGCCTCGGCACTTCGGTAATCCCTAGCCACCACAATAATGGGCTCCGGATTCTTCAAGTAACGAGTCGCCACCATCATGGCCGCAAGTGGAATCGTCGCTCCGTTTACGTGGATGGCCTCTCCCTTGACCTTGTGAAAAACGTTAAGGGTTTGCGAGTGGGCGAAGGTTAAAAATTCTGATAAGGATTCCATAATTCGGTGTAAAGATAGCTTTTTTAGCTTTACACCACAGCCTTGGATTTCCAGCGGCCGCTGCGCCAACGCCAAATGTTTGCAATGGAACGGTAGAATTCATCGCAGGCAATGCCGAGCCATAAACCCACCAGCCCAAGGTCCAGAACAAAAGCCAGGAACAGTGCAGTCGGAGCCGCCAGGACCCACATCATGCCGCTTCCCACAATGGCCGGGAACTTGGAATCGCCCGAAGCCCGCAAGGACGTGGTCACAATAAAGTTCACCGCCTTGAAAGGCTGCACCGCCACATCGCACCAAAGGCAAAGGCATCCAAGCTTAATGACGTCGGGATTATCCGTAAAGAATCCGATGAGATGCTCCCCCATCAGGGCCATGCAAATGGACAGCACCAGACCGCTGACCACGCCAATGGCAAGAGTCTGATAGACCCTCTTGTTGGCCTTTTCAAAATCGTGGGCCCCCACCAGATGGGCTACGAGAATCTGGTTTCCATGACCAAGGCCAATTCCAAGAATCACAGAAAGTGCGGCAAAGTTACCTGCGAAAACGCGGGCGGTCATGGCCGTCGTTCCCACATACACAACCATGGCGGTAATAAAAACCTGGAACAGCTGAAAGCTGATGGGTTCCGCAGCGGCAGGCAATCCAATTCGGATCCAGTCCGGCAAAATGGCGCGGGAACGTTTCAGGTCGCGACGGTGAGTCTGATGTTCCACCTTATACCGCAAAACGCACCACAAGATTCCAGAAGAAATCAACCAGGAAAGCGCGGTGGCCAGGGCGACGCCATACACGCCCATCTTGGGCAAGCCAAAACAACCTTCCAGGAAAATGTAGTTCATGACCGCATTGGAAATAATGGTCACCAAATTGCCTAGCAAATTCCAAATTGTCAACCCGTGGGTAGCAATAAGGGCCGTCAACGTCGACTGCGCAGACCTGAAAGCAAAACCGGCAGCCACCACAGAAAGGAACTGCTTGGCAAACTGGGCGGGAGCCTCTTCCAACCCCATCCACTTGGGAATGTACCCCGAAATGGGCCAAATGATCAAGCTGAGGGCAAATCCAAGAATCAGACTGCCCACCAACACCATGGACTGCGTCGAACGGGCGTGACTTTTCTGATTGGCCCCGATAAACTGCGATGCGATACTGGCACCGGATTGGGCCAGGGCATTGAGGGCCGTAAAAAGGGCGGCAAGAACAGGCATCATGGCGCCGACCCCAGCCGCAGCCGTTTCCGACGTTCGGGAAAGGAACCAGCTATCCATCAGGGGCTGGAGCATCCCAATGGCAAAAGTCAAAATGAGAGGCCACGAGAGGCTAATTAAGGAACGATCCTTGACTTCAACCTTTTTCATGACGCGGATTTTAGAAATAAAGACGGCCAAAAACTAGATGGACCTCAAAATAAATTGGTTCTACCAGTATACAGGAAAAAAACTCACTTTTGTGCAGTGTTCATATTGACAATTATCCATTTGAACACTATATTTATAAATGTAAAGTTCAAAAGCGAGGTTTATAATGGAAATGAACGATTCTATGCAGGGTAACGAAAGTTCCCGCAAGGAACTGACTTCCCGTCAGGAAGAAATCCTGGAATACATCAAGAAGTACTCCAAGGAAAACAAGATGCCGCCCACCGTGCGCGAAATCGGCAACCATTTTGAGATTTCTTCTACCAATGGCGTGCGTTCCATTCTCGCAGCCCTCATCAAGAAGGGTTACATCAGCCGTTCTCCCCGCCTGAGCCGCGGTATCGAAATCATCGGTTCCAACGATGACGAAAATAAGGAACTGGCACCCAGCAACACCATCGAAATTCCTATCGTGGGTCGAGTTGCAGCAGGTACCCCCATTCTCGCAGTGCAGAACCTGGAAGGTACTGTTACCATCGACCGCGATTTTCTGGCTTGCCGTACCGACGTCTTTGCACTCCGCGTCAAGGGCGATTCCATGATCAACGCAGGAATCTTTGATGGCGATTTGATCTTTGCACGTCAGCAGAAAACCGCAGACCGCGGCGAAATCATCGTAGCCCAGGTCGATAACGAAGCTACCGTCAAATATTACCACCCCAACGCAGACCACGTCGAGCTGCGCCCTGCAAACCCCAGCTATCGTCCCATCATCGTAAAGAAAGACAAGGACTTTGCCATTGCAGGCCGCGTCATCGGCGTTATGCGCAAGATTAGCTAACCTGCGATTTTTCAAACTCGCTTGCATTTATACAAAAAAAGGCGGACAAAAGTCCGTCTTTTTTTATACCCACACTTTTATAGCCATAAAGAAAGAACCACCGACGAAAGCCGGTGGATTCATTCATTAATCATCAAGATCGGCGAGATCGTCTTCGGCAGCCTTCAGATCGTCTGCGTCCGGTCCCATGATATCTTCATCTTCTTCATCAAGGGAGTCGCCCATGCCGCCCAGCTGGTATTCCACCTTGCGGGCTTCCTTGGACTGACCAAGCTTGAGGATGAATGCACATTCTTCGCAGTAACCGAGATGCTTATCGACCCAGAATTCCGGAGACACCAGGTTGCGGTTGCAACGGGTACACATCTGGGATGCAGCTTCGCGTTCGAAAGCCAGGTTCTGTTCTTCCAGTTCCTTAAGGATACGTTCAGTCAGTTCTTCCTGAGTTTCTTCAGCAAGAGAAGCCTTGTGACGGATAGCTGCAGTGGGCTTCATTTCGAGACTCTTCATTTCAGAAGACATCTTCTTCTTGTTGGAACGGTCTTCCTGTTCATCAATTTCGACGAACATGACAGACTTAGACAACTTCTTGACGCCTTCCAGCAAAACTGCATAGTCGTACTTGGAGTCAACCTTGGATTCAGCCTTGGGCTCAACCTTCACTTCCACTTTTTCTTCCTTGACTTCAACCTTTGCAGTCTTTGCATGAGCCTTTTCTTCGGCCTTGGGAGCTTCCTTCACGGCGGCCTTTGCAGTCTTTGCAGGAGCCTTTTCAGCAACCTTTTCTTCGGCCTTCGGAGTTTCCTTCGCTGCAGCCTTAGAAGCCTTGGTTTCCTTGGCACTTGCCTTGGAAGCCTTTGCAGGAGCGGATTCAGCAGCCTTGGCTGCGGCCTTTGCCTTGGCGGGAGCAGCCTTTTCGACCTTTTCAACCTTTTCGGCAGCCTTGGCAGCCGGTTTGGCAGCAGACTTAGAAGCAGTCTTGGAGGCAGTTTCCTTGGCAGCAGACTTTGCGGCCTTGGTAACTTCCTTTTCTACAGGCTTAGTTGCCGGTTTCTTGGCTGCACTGGCAGTGGCAGTCTTTTTTGCAGCCGGTTTCTTTTCGGCGGCCTTGGTTTCCTTCGTTGCAACTTTCTTAGAACTCATAGATTACTTCTTTTCTTCGATTTTAATGTTTAAAATTGGGTCGTTCGGTTCAATGCGGCAAACAATATCTTGCCCCTGAAGAACGCGGCCAAACACAGTATGCTTGCCATCCAGGTGGTGCTGCGGTGTCTGAGTAATAAAGAACTGAGATCCGTTGGTGTTGGGGCCACGGTTCGCCATAGAAATCACACCGGCATCATGAACCAGGCTGCTGATTTCATCGTCAATGGTATATCCAGGACCGCCGGTGCCATTTCCCTTAGGATCGCCACCCTGAATCATAAAACCGTTAATCACACGATGGAACAGAAGTCCATTGTAAAAACCGCTATTGGAAAGTTCAACAAAGTTTGCCACCGTATTCGGAGCAGCCTTAAAATCCAGTTCCACGACAATAGGACCTTCATGAGTAGAAATGGTCGCTACAATGGACTTGATTCCAGTATAATCCTTATTGAAGACCTTCCCTTTTTCGCCATCAGCAAATGTCAAGGAAAAAAGCCCACACAGACCAACACAAAAAACACATGCAAGTGCTAATTTCTTGAACAGTTTCATAGATTCCATCATGTAATCGTATACGAACGAGTTTTTGTCAATAAAAACTAATTGCCTGTAGAATATAGAATATATCGGTTCGGGGGAGGCTGAGCATTTTCTATATTTGGGCGAAATTAAGACGCTTTTAACGAAGTTCTCAACAACTGGAACCAATAGCTCACTATGGCTCATAACGACAATATCAGAAACTTCAGTATTATCGCCCACATCGACCACGGTAAATCCACCCTGGCCGACCGAATGATCGAACTGACCAAGACCGTTTCCAAGAACGAAATGATGAACCAGCTCCTGGACGACATGGACCTGGAACGCGAACGCGGTATCACCATCAAGGCCCACGCCATCCGCATGGTCTACGAACGTGACGGCAAGGAATACATTCTGAACATGATCGACACCCCGGGTCACGTGGACTTCACCTATGAAGTGAGCCGTTCCCTAGCCGCTTGCGAAGGAGCCATCCTGGTGGTGGACGCAAGCCAGGGCATCGAAGCCCAGACCCTCTCCAACCTGTACCTGGCCATCGAGAACAACCTGGAAGTGATTCCCGTCTTGAACAAGGTTGACTTGCCGGGTGCCCAGCCCGACCACTTCGCCCAGATGATCGGCGACCTGCTTGGCTACGATCCGGATAAGATTCCCCGCATTTCTGCAAAGACCGGCCTGAACGTAGAACAGGTCCTGGACAAGATCGTCGATGAAATTCCCGCCCCCACTGGCGAAAGCGATAAGCCCCTGAAGGCATTGATCTTTGACTCCGTGTACGATTCCTACCGCGGCGTCATCAACTACATCCGTATTGTAGAAGGCACCCTGAAGCCCGGCATGAAGATCCGCATGATGAAGACCGGCGGCGAATACATGGTGACCGAAGTAGGTACCTTCAGCATGCGTCGCGACCCCAAGCCGGAACTGACTGCAGGCATGGTAGGCTATGTGCTTGCCAACGTGAAGACCATTAGCGACGTGAAGATCGGCGACACCTTGACCGACGCAGCAAATCCTGCAACGGAGCCCCTGCCCGGCTACAAGGATATCCTCCCCATGATCTACTCCGGTATCTACCCCATCAATCCGGAAGATTACAAGGACCTGCGCGAAGCTCTTGAAAAGTTGCGCTTGAACGACTCCGCCCTCACCTGGGAACCGGAAACTTCCGAAGCCTTGGGCTTTGGTTTCCGCACTGGCTTCCTGGGACTCTTGCACATGGAAATCGTGCAGGAACGCTTGGACCGCGAATTCAACGTGGACATCATCACCACCGTCCCCAACGTGGAGTACCACGTTTACATGAGCGATGGCGAAATGATCAAGATCGAAAGCCCCAGCAAGCTCCCCGATGCCAGCCGTTATGACCACATCGAAGAACCTTACGTAAAGGCCCAGATCTTTACCCCCAAGGAATTCGTGGGCGCCCTCATGACCCTCTGCGACGAAAAGCGCGGCGAGTTCGAGACCATGGAATACCTGGACGAAACCAAGTGTATCTTGAAGTACAACCTGCCCCTGGCAGAAATCATGTTCGACTTCTATGACCGTCTGAAGTCCGTGAGCCGCGGTTACGCCGGCCTGGATTACGCCCCCATGGGTTACCGCCAGAACAACCTGGTGAAGCTGGACATCCTCCTGAACGGTGATCCGGTGGACGCCTTCTCCGTGATTATCCATCGCGACAAGGCCCACACTTACGCCAACGCAATCTGCGTCAAGCTGAAGGACCTTATTCCCCGTCAGCAGTTCGACGTGGCTATCCAGGGTGCCATCGGCGGAAAGATCATCAGCCGCAGCACCGTGAAGGCAGTACGTAAGGACGTGCTTGCCAAGTGCTATGGCGGTGACATCACCCGTAAGCGTAAGCTCCTTGAAAAGCAGAAGGAAGGTAAGAAGCGCATGAAGAGCATCGGCTCTGTGGAAGTGCCTCAGAAGGCATTCCTCGCAGTTCTTTCCCTCTCCGACAATTCCTCCGGCGGCAGCGAAGACTAATCGAGGCGGGGTTAAGAGTTGTCTAGACTAGACCGAAAAGTTAGGCGTTTGCAGAGGCGTAACAGCCAAAGCCACGCCTTCTTTTTGTTTTTCGTCCTGATAGCCATATTCGCGGCATCCATTTTTGCCCGATACTATGTAATCGATCCGGTGCAGATTCCCGACTCTTCCATGTTCCCTAAGTTCAAGGAACGCTCGATTGTCTGGGTATGCAAGCTCCCCCAATGCGCATCATCTGCCAAGGAGCAGGATTACGTCCTGGCAAAGTTCTATAGCAACGAGTATATGATCCGCAGGATTATCGCCATGCCGGGCGATACAATCAGCATCTCGGACAAGGGTAAAGTCATTACGCCCCACCGCCACTTCAAATGGAAAGGCGAAGACGCATTCATCCAGACCCAATCCATCTACATTCCCAAAATCGGCGACACCCTCAGATTCGAACAACTGAGCGAAGTCGAACAGGATTACCTGATTTCATACCTCCATAGCCTAGGCGAAAAAGTATTCGTCAAGACCACCTTGTGGCAAGGCGAAAGAGAAATCAATATTGACCGTGTCGGTGCAACCAAGATCGCAAACAGACAGGTCAGCCTAAAGGAAATTGACTTTCTGCCCTGGCAAGACCGTTACCTGATTGAACTCCAGATTAGACGGAGTGAACCCGGTAATTCACCAATCAAGTTAAAACGCAAACTATATAGAATAAGGCAAAAGGAACTGCCTCCTACAAATATCGCGGAACAAGACTCCCTGCAAGACTCTGTAGACATCTCCTTGACCCCACCAGGCGAAGTTGCAGTCCCAGAAATTGCCAAGGTCGATACGGCAAGCGACGAACCGCAGCCACCTCCCCCACCCGAAGAGACTGCGGAACCACTAGACGAAGTAATCATTACAAAGGACTGTTACTTCCTAGCCTGCGAAAAAGGATCCAACTGCCCCGACTCCCGTGAACTAGGTTACTTCTCTGCCGACCACATTGTGGGGCTCCACCTAAAGACCCCCGACAAGATAAAGGCGAAGTTCGTAGACCCGGCCCTCACCTACGTCAAAGCAGCAGAAGTCGTAGCCAGGGACATCTGGAGGATCGTAAAGGACTCCGCAGAAAAAGCCTACAACTTCGTGGTTGAGATCTTCAAGAGCGACGAGGCTGACGAAAGCGAAAAGGATGATGAAAGCGAGGACGCTCCCAGCAAGAAGGTCAAGAAACCTCAGCCGACTAAGCCCCGAAAGTCAGCCATCAGACGCGAAGACATGGAGCCCTAACACGAAATCCTAATCGTAGGTTCCAATCGCAAAACCAAACGCTAAATTTCAAACACTAAATTTCAAACGGAATCATTCCGATAAAAAAGAAAGGCGGCCGGTAAAACCAGCCGTCTTTCTTTATAGTCCATTCGCTTTCGGAATTAGTCCAGAGTGTGAACCAGCAGACCGTCGCGGAGCTTAGGTTCGAACCAGGTGCTCTTGGGCGGCATGATTTCGCCAGCGTCGGCGATGTTCATGAGCTGATCCAGAGTGGTCGGATACATGGCAAATGCGCAAGCGCATTCACCGCTATCGACACGCTTCACCAGTTCGCCGAGACCACGGATACCACCGACGAAGTCGATGTTCTTGGAGGTACGAGGATCATCAACGTCGAAGAGGGGCTTCAGGATGAGCTTCTGGAGGAGAGCCACGTCAAGGCTATCTACGGGGCCAAGGTTCTGGAGGTATTCAGCCTTGAAGGTGCAAGCATACCACTTGCCGCCCATGTAGAAGTTGACCTGGTTCTGCTTTGCGGGGCTCTGCATTTCAGCCAGCGGAGCAATGTCAAAGACCTTTTCCATTTCAGCCATGAGCTGTTCCGGAGTACGGCCGTTCAGAGACTTGAGAACGCGGTTGTAGTCCAAAATCTTCAGCTGGGTGCTGGGGAACAGGATAGCGAGATAACGGTTGAATTCTTCTTCACCAGTGTAGGTGCCGGCCTTCTTGGCTTCTTCGGCACGGTAGCTAGCGGCACGAGCGCCTGCAGCACTACGATGGTGACCGTCGGCGATGTAGCTCACGGGAACGGCTTCGAAAGCCTTGCGGATAGCGGCGATCTTGGCGTCGTCTTCGATAACCCACACAGTGTGGCCAAAGCCATCAGCTTCGGTAACGAAGTCATAGGTGGGAGCAGTCTTGATAACGTCTGCCAGCAGTTCAAACTGACCTTCGTCACGGTAGGTCAGGAACACCGGACCAGTGTTGGCGTTGGTGCCGAGAACGTGGCGGAGACGGTCTTCTTCCTTGTCTGCGCGGGTCAGTTCGTGCTTCTTGATGGTACCATTGAAATAGTCTTCTGCAGGAACGCAGCAAACCAGACCGTACTGTTCGCGGCCGTTCATGGTCTGGCGATAAATGTAAAGGCAGTCCTTCTTGTCGTGAGCGATAACGCCATCGGCAATCATCTTGTCCAGGTTTTCGCGAGCGTGGGCATAGACCTTAGGATCGTATGCATCCAGGCTGTCGTCCAGTTCCAGTTCGGAACGGGTAACGCGGAGGTAGGAGTGAGGAAGGCCCTGAGCCATTTCCTTGGCTTCAGCGCGGTTCATCACGTCGTACGGGAGAGCGGAGATGTTCTTGGCTTCGGCCGGATCAACGGGGCGCAGAGCCTTGAACGGGTAGATGTGCATCATAGGTTTCTTTCCTTTGTTGCGTGTTTCTTTGATTAAAACTTCATCTTCGGCAATCAGATTGTGAATATAGCCCGTCTTGGCGGCAAGCCACTTCTTTTTGCGGTAGCCCACCACGAAGTAGGCGATAAAGAAGAAAATAAAGCCAGTAATGGTGGCAATAATTTCGATACCCACCAGGAAGGCGAAAAGGTGACCGGAAGCGTTGTGCCACAGGTTACCCATGATCGTACCGAAATTGCTCCAGGAGACCTGTTCGAATTCCTTGAGGAAGTCAAAACTGATGGCTTCGGGCTGCACAATGGCACAGCCAAGAGCATAACCTGCCGGATAGAAAAAGCCGAACTGAGTGACCGGGTTAGCCACAAAATCTGCGATGACACCGGGAACCTTGGGCAACTTGAACAAGGCGCAAGTAGCCACAGTCATAATGATGGCAACGCCAAAGGTGGGACTCACACCAATAAACACACCCACAAATACAGACCAGGCCACTTCCAGAGCATCGTGACGCCTCGGGAACATTCTATTGTAATAAATGCGGCTAAGGCGCTTATACTTGGATTCCTGACGTCTTTTGGGGATTCTATCTAAAACACTCATATGGTTTGCAAAGATAGCAATTTTTCTACATTTTTAATCATGAAACATCTGATATCGCAAGAAGGTTTTGACAAGTTCAAGGCGGAATGGGAACATTTGAAGTTCGTGGAACGCCCCGCCATGATCAACCAGGTCCAGGCAGCCGCTGCCGAAGGTGACCGTAGCGAAAATGCAGCCTACACTTATGGCCGTATGCGAGTCCGCGAAATCGACCGCCGCCTCCGCGAACTGGATCGAATCCTGGACGGTGCCCAGGTGGTTGCCGCCCCCGCCTCTGACGACGGCTCCATCAGATTCGGCGCTACCGTCAAGATGAAAGATATCAAGACCAAGCGCGAACGCATCTACAGCATCGTAGGCGAAAAGGAAATCAACCCGCTGGAAGGCAAGATCAGTATGAAGTCTCCCGTCGGCGAAGCCCTCATGGGAAAGAAGCAAGGCGAACAAGTGCAAGTACAGGCCCCCAAAGGCCTAATCACCTACGAAATCGTGGAAGTAAGTTATTAAGTATTGAGGCCGGTCGCTTCGCGCCCTCTGAGGCTCGATGCGGAAACCCCTCAAACCTCAAAGCATCCGAAGGATGCGCCCTCTCACCTCAAAGCGGCAACGCCGCGACCTCGTACCTGTTATGTTTATCGATTCTCATTGTCATTTGGATGCTTACGAGGAATATTCTGGCGAAACGCTGGATGCACTTTTTGCCCGCCTGCAGGCCGCAACGGATGCCGCACGCTTAAATTCAACCAGCACAGCCGCCTTCCCCATTCCCGACCTCAGTAGCCAAAAAAGCTGGAGCAGCTCCAAGTCCAACACGCCCGACCCTAACATACGCATGCCCGAAGCATTCATCCACGTGGCCTGCGACCCCAAGGATCTAGACAAAGGCGTCGAGCTTATCGAAAAATACAGTTTCGTATACGGCGCATTCGGAATCCACCCGGAATACGTCAGCGTCACCACTCCCGACGACGAAGCCCGCATTGCAGGCCTCCTGAAGCACCCCAAGTGCGTCGCCTGTGGCGAAATCGGCCTCGACTACCATTACGGCGCCGACAAAAAAATCGACCAGTGCAAACTCTTTGAACGTCAGCTGTCTATCGGCATAGACTCCGGCAAGCCCCTGGTATTCCACCTCCGCGAAGCCGACGAAGACGCCCTGGCCATTCTCCGTAACGCAAACCTGCACGACCGCAACATCCACGTACATTGCTTTACGGGTTCTCCCGAATTCGTCGAAGAACTTCTGTCCCTAGACGCAAACGTGTTCATCGGATTTACCGGGATCGTCACCTTCAAGAGTGCACAGAACGTCCGTGACGCCGCCATGCTGGTCCCCTACAACCAGATCCTGCTAGAAACAGATTCCCCCTACATGGCCCCCGTGCCCCACCGCGGAAAAACCTGCCATTCCGGATTCATTCCCTACACCGCCCAGATGCTTTCGGACATCAAAAAAATACCTGTAGACGAACTCTACAGGCAATGTCGCGAAAATACTCGCCAGTGTTACGGAATCTAGGCTGAAAGTCTACGGCTTGTAGTGCTGTTCCAGATAAGCCAGGGCCTCACCCGTAGTCAAAGGTTTGCTGAAATAGAAACCCTGAATCAGGCGGCATCCCTCTTCCTTCAAGAAGTTCAGCTGTTCTTCGGTTTCGACACCTTCGGCCACCAGGTCCAAACCCAGCGACTTAGAAATACCGATTACCATTCGGGCGAACGTGGCGTCTTCCTCGTTTTCGGTCATATGATCGATAAAGGACTTATCCATCTTCAGCGTATGAATCGGATAGCGCTTTAAGTAAGAGAGGGAGCTGTAACCCGTACCAAAATCGTCAATGGAAATCTGCAACCCCATATTCGACAGGGCGCGCATGATCTCGATGGTCTTTTCGGCCTCGCACATGGCGGTATATTCGGTAATTTCCAGCTTCAGGTTACGGGGATGGAGCTGAGTCTCGATAAGCACTCGCTTGATGTCATCCACCATGTTATCAAGGGCAAACTGTTTAGCCGAGAAGTTAACAGCAACCTGAATGTCCTTGTAGCCCATGTCCACCCACTGCTTAGCCTGCTTGCAGGCCATGCGCAAAATCTGGGCGCCCATAGGAATAATCAAGCCCGTTTCTTCGGCAATGGGAATAAACTCGGCCGGCGAGACAATCCCCTTTTCTTCTTGCTGCCAGCGAACCAGAGCTTCAAAGGCCACCACCTTGTCCTTCGCACCGGTATCTACAATGGGCTGGTACATCAAGATAAATTCGCTATCCTGAATGGCACGGCGGATTTCAAATTCCAGCTTATAGAGCCTCATGGCCTTTTCGCGGATGCGGCCACTAAAGAACTGGATATCGCCGTGGTTAACGCCCTTCTTCATTTCGCGGAGGCTGGCCGTCGCATTGGCAAGAATATCTTCGACGCAATCCACGTCGCGGTTCAGGGCTACCGCCATAGACACGCTGATATAAAGTTCGCGGCCATCGATCTGAATAGGCATCTTTACCGCATTATGAATGCGGCGTACAATTGGCAGAACATCATCATCGCTATCGGTACTGCGGATGCCGTGCAAAATAATTGCAAACACGTCGGGGCCAATGCGGGCGATGGAATCGTTGCTGCGGCACTGGGCCTTAAGACGTTCCGACATGACACGCAAGACGTTGTCGCCTACGTTAATAGAGAACGACGTATTGATCGCACCAAAACTATCGATATCCAGGAGGGCCACCGCAAAAATATAATTGGGATTCTGGTGGGCCATGTCCACGTCTACCTTGAGCTTTTCCAAGAAGAACTTGCGGTTGTAGACACCCGTCAGAGCGTCCTGGTAGACATAATAATAGTTCTGCTTTTCTGCGGCAAAACGATCCAGTTCCTCGGTCAGGGAACCGATCACACGAATGGGCCTCCCCTCTTCGTTCTTCTGCACATGTCCAGAAATCTGCAGACGGTGCCCCTTGGAAACCGCATTCTGGAGTGAAATCTTGATATTGAAGTTTTCGCAGCGTTCCAGGGCGCCATTCAAGGCTTCGCGGAAATTTTCCCAGTCGATTTCGACAATACGGGTTCGCATCACGTCGAAGGTATCGTCCACATTGACCATTTCGGCCATGAGCAGCTTAAGAGCCTTCTGGGACCAGTAAACCTTTCCGCTAACCACGTCGAACGTCCAAAAACCGTTGGCAGAAACGTCTACCATCATCTGGAACAGTTCGTCGCGTTCCAGCAAATCTCGCTGAAGATCTCGGGTCGGGTAAGAAGTTATGGTTGGCGGCGGCACGATATTCACATCGTTGCGCATCTTCTTGCGGTTACCCACAATGGGGAACTTATAAGTGAATGCCACCAGGAACAGGAAAAAGACCGACAGCACGTAAGGTACCACCATAAACACGTTATGGATACTGCGTACCAGCTCCGGTATAAACACAGCAAAGAAAATTCCTGCAAAAATCAGCAGGAAACGAACGATCTTCTTTTCATCGAAAAGCCGCATTTAAACCAAATCCCGTTTATCCAAATTCCAAAACCATATAACTGAACAAAAAATATAACTTTTCTTTTACAAAAATACATCTGACTTACAAAAAACATTCAACAAAGCCAGAATAAGGCCTCAAACAGGCCCATTATACGCAAAAAATCCGTAGCATTCCCGCTACGGATCTTTTTTTATAGTGCCAGAGGGACTCTTTCCGCTACATTATCACAAAAAATTTACTAACTGAATCAAACCTAGTATTTAACAGCATTTACAAAACTTTTTTAAATTCAGTTAAACGCAGTTAATAACGTCTATCTATCTTTTCGGTCACGATTTCGTCACGATTACTTTTAGGTCACGGAGATAGTGCAATATGTCAAGGTCACGTTCAACAAGTTCAAGGGTCACCGTTTTCCAGAAACCGGACGCAAAGTCCGAGCGCATCCCGCTTTGGATTAATTACACGGTCGACGGCAAACGGCATCGCGAAAGCCTAAACCTGTTCCTGGTCAAGAACCCTAAAACCAGCGCCCAAAAGATAGCAAACCAGAACACCCTAAAGCTCGCCGAAGCAGTCGCCCGGAAGAAATCCGAGGAACTGGACATGGCGGACAAGGGTATACAAATCAGGACCGAGAACGAGCACATCTCTCTGATAGACTACACCATGGGGACAACACAACATTCCACCAACCAGGAATGGGTTCAAAGTCGAAAGAATTTCTGTGCCATGGTCCGTGAATTCCGTCCAGATACCCGCGTCGTCGACGTCAATAGATCATGGTTTGCCGGATTCGTCAAGTTTCTATTCGGCAAGGGTCACAAAACGAACACCGTCTGTGGACGAGTCAACATTCTTAAGGCTGTATTGCATCGAGCCGAACTGGACAACATCATTAGTCACCGACCGGACTTTTCCGGACTGACTCCAAAGCCGGAACCTGGCCACAGACGTTTTCTCACTATCGAAGAACTGAGGGCTATGGCGGCAGTAGAATTTCCGGACAGGCTTAAGAACCCATTCATGTTCGCGTGCTTTACTGGATTGAGGCTTAATGACGTACGGACACTCAAATGGTCCGACATAGACAACGGATGGATAGTCCTCCGTCAGCACAAGACAAGCGAGTTCGTCAGGATTCCCATCAGTCCAAATGCGGCACGATTTATGCCCGAAAAGACCGGTGATAGAGTATTTATAGACTTCCCCACTTGTGAGACATGGTACGGCAAGAAGATAAAGCAATGGGCTAAACTTGCCGGCATCGAGAAGAACGTGTCATTTCACGTCAGTAGACATACTTTTGCGACAATCAGCCTGGATAACGGAGCGGACTTGTTCACCATCAGCAAGCTGCTGGGACATACCAAGATCACGACAACGCAGATTTACACCAAGGCCCTCGACAAAGGACGTCAAAGGGCTGTAAACGCGATCCCGAAACTCTAGCGTTTATTCCACGGAGTAGGTCCTTGATATCGAGAACCAAAGACGCAGCTTATGCATATCCGGCAATAAGAATGGATACAACGATGGCAAAGTTTATCTGCTGCATCATGTTTCGCCGAGATTTCTTCACGAGTCATTTGATTAGCACCTGGTTCCTCGGTTTTGACGAAAGGCCAACGTGGATAAAACGTATCGGAGAATTAAAGTCTCCAGCGGTCTTGTGATAGCTTATAAGTTGATCAATAACTCCAATTTTTTTGACAAGCACGGAATAAAGCGCCCTGTTGGTCAATTCCTTCCCATTCCAGGCGCATATATCAGCTGCAAGGCCACGAAGGTGAGCCGAAGTAGCTACACCGCCTACAGCCTTGTTTACGGACTCTGAACGAAATGCGCAATTCACCCTAATGGCGACTCCGCCAAGTGCAGAACGAACCTTCTCAAGGAACAAACCCAGGTCACGGAGATTTTCAACAGCGTCCCAATCCGGGACATTAGCCAAGCCAGTAGACGTAGCGGTCAACTCTTTGAAAGAAAAATGTTCAGGGAAATTCATTTTTCGCCTCCAGGAATCCACACTATTTTGCTGAACAGGTGCATCTGATCATTGTCGTTTCTCTTGCCCCAATGCAGAAGGTACACAAGAGGTATGCGAACCGCGCGGTCAACAATCCCGGCCTCATAACGTTTGAATCCAGCCTCCCTCATTGCACCGCGGATATAGTCATTGGCCTCGCTGAAGGTAATCTTGCGCTTCAGCCCTTCAACATAGCCACCGTGTGCAAAAAAAAGGTCGTGCCCAAGGCCACAACAGTCCTTCTTGTCGTTGCCGTAAAATCTCTTAATCGGCCAGCCAAGCTTGTTTGACGCTCCGTTGTAACGGCATCCGGAATACACAAAGAACCATAAACATCCATCTTCGCCGTCAATGGCACACCGAGCACAGAAAGAAAAATTATCGAAGGCAGTTCTTACTTCTTTCTTGTCTGGATCCGAAAATCGGAACTTTTCGATAATCTCAGTTGATTTAACCTTCATCATCTTCGTCATCTCCTTTTAGTGCTGTCGCCACGATTGCCACGGCACCGGCTATCGCTAGCATTATGATGTAGTCTCCATTCATTTCGTCACCACCAGCTTACCGTCAATCAGCAGTTTGATTTGAGTTGTTTGTTCAATCAATGCTTTTTCAATCCGATCCAGCCTATCGCTAAGTTTTTCGGTATTGGCATCAAGCCGAGCTTCCAGCCTTGCAATGTCGACAGCCTGCGACTGGATAGCCTTAGCGTTTATCTGGGCGGTATAAAAGCCGTATCCACCGAGCAGAAGAGCTACGATGGACACGGCAGGGAAGAGGCCGTATTTGGATGCTGCTGTTCCTATTAATTCAAGTAGCTTTGTCATAAGTCACCATTGCAGTAATATTTGTTTACAAGCTATGTACCCTTGGCGGACATATATACGGCCATTATCTCAATCGCAAGCGAGGAGTTTGTCTTAGTATAACTCACGGCAAAACCGTTGCCCACGGGCGTGTTGTAACCGCTGCTCACGTAGTTATGCCCGCCCTTGATTAAATAGTAGACGTGTGACGTGTCCCCCTCAACAGTGAAGCTGTTCAAATTCGTACCCGTACCCTGCGTCTGACCATAGGTCATAATCTCCATCCCGTCAGTGCCCTCGTAATACTCCGAGTAGTATCTGAACGAATAGCTCGAGGCAGCACTGGATACCCGCACCAGCATCGCATTGCTATAGGCGACACCGTTCGGGAATGCCGTGTTGCTGCTGGATATGTTGCTTATGTGTGCCGTATTGCCGGATGCGAGTCTGCCTCCCATCGTGTTATCGGAGTATGTGCTTGAGGGATACGTCATGCCTATGAATACGAGCGGGCTACCTTGTATACCAGTCATTGAATATGGCATCGTCCAACTCTGCTTCGTCCCGCCCTTGTACACGGTTGCGGTGGTGTCCTTTGCTGAGGAGGACTTTGACACGGCAAAAATGTTGTCCATCTCACTCCCCGATACAGACACACCCATGCGACCTGCGGAATCTGCATTTCGTGTGGATATGGTGACTGTCGGTGGCGTGGGGTCACTTGTCTCCCAGGCGAACATGTTCCTTCCGACCAACGGGTAGAAATAGTAATGGTCCTTGTCGGCTACCTTATAGCACCTAGGGTAACCCAGGCTCGTAAGGTACATGAATGCACCATTGGTGAATACGTTGTTAGCCATCAATGCCTCCTACTGAATGAAGTAGATTGTGTTGGCAGCAGTGCCCAGGGTGCTACCGACAACGATGTGCTTGCCGTCTACAGTGTCTGCATCCTTGGCGTAGCTGACAGCCACACCCCTATAGGTACCCCCGGTCGTCTGGATGTTACTCGTAATGTCAACATAGGTACCCGTCAAGCTGGCCGTAAGGACGGCATTGGCCGTGGAGCCAGCAACAGCAAACTGGTTGGCCGTGGATGCGATGGTCGCAACGGATGCCGTATCAGCCGTGGATGCGTTACCCAAAAACTGGTTGTTGCCCGCACGGGACTTGATCACCCATCCATACCCCCAGGCGTATATCCCGTTATAAGTATTATCACCACTTGCCTCGCCCAAGAACCCGTAGCTGCCCAGGGCACCTGTGATATACATACGGGCTTTGCCATCGCTACTGGCAGTCGCCTCAACGGTGCCACCCACTGTCAACGCTCCAGTCATCGTGTCGCCAGACTTTGCAACAAAGTTGGCTGTGCTCGGAATGTCGCTAGTCAATGCGAGTGTACCGCTCTTATTAGGTAAGGTGAACTCACGTTCAGCTGTATATCTATCTTGAGGGCCTAAGTATGCATGATAGCTAGTACCCCTGGACTGCATACGCACTCTAGCTCTTCGGACATCGGTAGACTTGATTGCAAGAATATTTCCGTTGCTGTCGTCACCGACTGTATTGAAAAAATCGTAGGCATATCTGAGGTCCCCATCGCTATCTCTTGACACGATGGCACCTGTACCGATACTCTGCGATACCTTGCTTGCGGTTCCGTTCAACGTAACTTGATTGCTACTGTCAATAAGTAAGGCAAAACCACCTATCTTGTTGTCCCATATACCTCTTTTATAATCAGTAGTATAAGTCAATGAGCAACGTTCCTGTGTGGTAGTCCCTGGCTTGTATGCCTGAATATCTGTATTGCCACTTGACGCATTGAAGATAGGGTTAGATGTAAAAGTCTTTCTACCAGCGATTGTTTCATTACCAGTATTATGTACTACAGACGAATCATTAGCCTTAGCATTCCATGTATCTGCAGAAGCGATACGTGCATCGGCGAAAGTACCGGATGTAATCTTGTCTGCTGCAAGAGACGGAATATCAGATGCGGCCAAGTTAGCACCGGCTGTTACTAATCCTTTACTATCATAAGTAATCTTACATTTGGTTGCACCGGTTATGGCTGTATTTGCGTTAACTTTCTCATCAAGAGCAGCATTCACCACCTTGTTCTGCACAGGGTTGGTGCTAGTGTCGGACATGGCTGTGTCCACGATACCTTCCCAAGTACCTTTATCACCCTTTGGACCCTGAGGACCAGTCTCACCTTGGATACCTTGAGGGCCGGTTGCACCAGTATCTCCTTTATCGCCTTTAGGGCCTTGAGGACCAGTTGCACCCTTGTCGCCTTGGATTCCCTGGACGCCCTGGGGTCCCTTGATGTTGACAGTGGCAGGTGCGGTACTCGTGCTGCTCTGTGTCCAGCTGATGTCACCATTGGCTGCCACGGTGGGTAGCCATGTCTTGCCATCGTCACCCTTGCTGCCCTTGGTGCCGTTCTTGACATTGAAGGTAGCAGTGGTCCCATCCGCCCTGGTGAAGGTGAAGGTATTGGTGCCACCGTCTGCCGTAGATGTTGCGGTCTGGCTGCCACCCGTCAGGTAGTCGGTCGGCATGTCAGTGATGTCGGACTTGGTATGGCTGTGGCTGGACGGGGTGTAGGTCGTGGGCTTGTCAGTCACATCCGACCATGCCACGTCATCCTTGGTCGCAAGAGAACCGAGGTGTGTCGCAATCCAATTCCACAGAGTCTGTAGGCTGTACCATCGGAATACTCCGTTTGCCGCAGATTTATTCTGGTTGAGGATTGCAAAACGTCTAGTGTCGCTTAAAATGTTATCAAGATTTTGAACGTGGTTCAGTAGGTTGTATTCAGCTTCTACGCTCGTGCTTGCTCCAGTGCCGCCATGCGAAATAGGGAGGGTGCCCTTTACGGGGATTTCAAGTTGGTTTGCAGAGCCGTCAAATGTGGAGGCTGCGGTGCGTGCAAGGTTCACTCCGAGCGAACGGGGTTTGAACAGGCGTTGTGCCGCTACAAGGCTCTCCCAAGACTGTTCCTTTTTCCACAGCGACTCATAAGCTGGATATGTCACCCATGGAGTATAATCGCCAAAGAAAATCTTATGAGAGAATGTATCCCTGCTGGCGTAAGACGAGAAGAATCCGACAAGGGAAGCACCTTGATCCGAATACAAGGTGTTATCATAGTAGATACCTAGATAATACTTCTTTACCCCATCCTCCATTCTGCTACAAACGCAAGGACCGTAGGTATTACTAGACGAGAACAGATAAGTTGTGCTTTGGTCATACGCAACCTTACATGCGATTTCCACGACAGTAGGTGCACCAAATCCTTGATTTTTGCCCGCAATGAAGAATCCCTTAAAGCCTACATGGTCATTGTCAAGATTGACTATCGAACCATCTCGAAATGAGGTAACATCCCACAGCCGAACAAAGGAACCAGTTACACCAGTCTTGTATGTGGCTGGAATCTCAAAAGAAGTGAACCCTTTAATCGTTCCAGTAATTTTTGTCGCATCCGTAATATGGTTTAATTTACCATTCAGCGCAGCGTTGACCACCTTGTTCTGGACTGGGTTTTCGCTTGTGCTAGACAGTGCGGAATCGACTGGAAGTGTTGCCCATGCCGCCTTGCCGTCACTGCCAACCTGCAGTACCTTGCCTTTATCCGAGGTGGTAGCCGTAATGTCGGTAGTTGCATGCGAGTGAGACTTGTCCGCCTTGTCGCTCCACCCGTTCACGCTCATGGTGCCGTCCGTGCCGACACTGACCTTGCCCGTGGCCGTGCTAGACTTGACCACGCCAGTCATGTTCGCAGTTGCGATATCATCGAACTCCACGAAGTTGCTCAGATCAAGCTCTGCAGCCATACGGTCCCAGTAGGACTTGTGCTGCACAGGGTCATCCACCCAGGCGACATTATCACCCACAGATACGGACATGGGCTTGCCGTCTTCGCCATTGGTAATCTCGCCCGCCTCGTTGATGTTGTACACATCTCCATTGGACGGGCTGGTTAGGCCGTTAACATACGATGCGGCCACACTGCCACGATACTTGTAGGTGCCCGTCACGGCACTGTCCACATAGTCCTTGATACCGTTGGAGGTGACAGGGTTGCTACTGTGCTCGGTCGGGGTTGTATCAAAAGTCAAACAATCCTGTTTCCCTGACAGCATGACATCAACGTTATTCGACAAATTTCTAATAGCGCTATTAAGTTCGTCATCCGTAGCATAACCCGATAGATCCAGATGCAGGAACTGCGTCCACTGAGAACCATCATATCGCACAAGATCGCCGGCCTGCACATTAAGCACGGAACCATCTGGATTTCGGATGGAACCAGAATCCTTTACAGTCCAAATATCACCATCTGACATATCCTCAAGGAGGCTGATTTCACGGCAAGTAGCAGAGCCGAGTACACGAATCGAAGACCCACGCTTGATAGCCTTTGCGATTGGATCCGCGAAATTTTCGATAGCCTTATTACGAGAAGATTCGTCTTTAAGAGACAAATTGTCATTGCTGGCCTTAATTAGACCATCTACCAATTCTTTTTCCCAATCCATTAAAGCACCCTACGCCAAGTTCCTTTGAAGCGAATAAAATGAAGTACATCACCAGCAAACACAGTCAATCCCCACGCATCGTTAGTCTGGTCTTCACCAGTCCCATTACGGACGAAGATTTGCTGGCCATCATTCCGTAAGCCGGAGCAGTAAGTATCAATAACACCTACAGACGGATAAAAAAGATCCGTGTACGTTCTTGCTTCGATCAATCTGGATAAAAGAACATCCGCGCGAAGCTCGCCACAGGCGATCATTTGGCCCGTTGCATCAATACCACCATAATAACCCTCAGCATAATCCTTGAAAATCATTAGTCCTCTAACGGTAATCCCATTCAAAGAACTTTCCATCATACATGATGTACCAGACTTCAGCCTGAAATCGTCACAAGTCAATTTACCGCCAACAAAAACGGGTCCTTGGACTTGACAAGGACCAGACGCATACACAGAACTCAGTTTAAGTACGCCTTCGGTTCCGTCAGGATTAACGATAGATATGGTTCCATCAGAATTAACAATGATTTTATGAGTCCCAAAATCAACACAAGCTGTCTTTACACTACCATATCCAACCTTAGTCGAGCCATCTCTACCTTTTATTTCAACGCCGTCAGAAGACACATTGACGGTCAAACCCCCACGAGGACTTTTGAAATCAAGACCCTCAGAACTTAAAACAGATTCAAACCCGTCATCGGACCGCAACCAAACAGCCCCCTGATTTTGATTCTGAAATACAGAAGCAATAATAATCTTAAGAAACGATTTATACACCTGGTCATCATCATCATTGGACAGAGCAATGCCTGCAGACTCGACAACTTTGACGAGTTCACGCTGGATGGTGTTGAACCAGGAGGCGTTCAGGCGGGTAGCTGGCTGGCCCGATTCCGGGACACCATCAGTAAATTCAGAATTAACAGCAGTATCTGTATCAATTTTATGCATAAGTTACCCCTTTTCTCCATAGGCATACAAACATCTTGTATGAGACGGAATCGACGCATTGATTAACTTTTCAAAAGCAGCCTTTTCCCACCAGTGAAGTGGCTTATTACACTCCGTTTGACAGTCGAAAAATTTCACATCACTCAACGGGATATTCTGCTTAATCATCCAATAAAAGTTAAGGCGTTCCGGAGCATCTTGAACGCCATCAAAACGTTCTGGATTTTTCCAATACTCATAGATTTCAACATCTATACCGAATAGCGCAGCGACAGACTTAAAATACAGAATAGTACAACCACCCTTTTTACAGGCTTTTCTATAAACTTCAAGTAGCCTCTTCTTCGATTGTTCGCTGTCGCTCCCTTCGTATTCAACGCCTTCTTCCGGCAAGCGAAACTCCGATTCAAAATCAGTCACCGAATCTGTATGAGTAGGCGAAACATTTGTCCTATAAGCAGCGATCAAGCGATAAAGTTCTACAACGGCCCCTGCAATTCCAAGCATCAGACGACTAAATAAACCATCCGAACCTTTATACCAGGCAAAGCCACGAGGCAAAAGTCCCAACAAAGACTGGCAGACATTCTGTTCAAAATCACTTTCCGGATGGTCAGCTACATTATCCAGAGCCAATCTTTTCGTATCATCCGTCACATCGACTTTTCCAACAAACTTGCGATTTGCACCGGAGTCGCCCACATAAAGTTTCAAAATTCCCACTGTTTTGGGGGCCATCACCTGAATAAAACCATCGTCATAGTCATAGACAACAGCTTCGGAATCTCCGAACCACGCCTTCGTACTGCCCGAGAAACCAGCTCCGTACACATACACAGAACCGCCCTGCACAACAACTTTACCAGCGTAATTACGAATCAGCATAAGAACTCCAAGTCACTTCGCCATCTACAACAGGCTGTTCATAACCGGACTCTTCAGATTTCGCAAGAGAAAAACCTTGCGTCGAACCGTTAACTTTATACACGGCCACTTTTTCCGCACTGGAGGAAGATTTTAGCTCCGCCGTCAAGGACGAATTTGCGACAAATTCTCCAGGTTTATAATTTCTTAACGCAATTCGCAGAGAATCCATGACAGACTTCTGTACATCGGAATTATTCGGCTTGATCTTGATTTCAAAATTCAAACTTTTTTCCGTACAGGAAACGACTCGAACATCGGCGGTAACAGGCCTTCGAACATCATCGGTAACATAATCACGAACTTCTGAAACAACAGCCTCATTGACCGCAATATGATCATCATCACCGTAATGAACCAAAACGCACGTTACAGCACCAACATGAGGGCAATTCCGCAGAGGAATACAACGGGACACCCCTCCAAATCTTTCAGCCCAGCTTTTATAATCGTTATCAGAACCACCGCAAGGCTGGTTTCTCTTGAAATTCAAAATCCGTTCTCGATACTGCTCAACAGTTTCGCCCCAATACTCAACATTTCCGTTAACAAGGACTTCAATCCGAATACCTCCGACAAGTCCCTGGGAGTCGACAAAGGCAATTTTTTTAACGCCTTCAGGCTCAACATCCCTAAAATTCAATTCGGTTCCGGCTGAAAGATTTCCTTTTTCGCCAGGCTCAATGGCAATAATACCAACAGGCGTTCCGTTTATTCCACCGGAAAGAACAACATCGGCAACAACTTCAAATTCTTCGCCAGACGGAGTCGAGAAAATAGTTCCTTGCAAAACTCGTGCATATACATTTTCCGACCCAACAATTATGCGGCCGCGAGCGTAACCTTCAGGCTTATTGGGCAAATCAAAATCCACACCATTACTCAAGAGCGTTTCCACATCACAACTCGTCACAAAAGAATTTCGCCACATTTTCTGCAACATAAGCACAACGAGGTATGCCACCGCCGCAAATACACGGGCAATTACCTTCGTTACGCTTTTACGAAGAACAGAACTTTCGCCACCAAAAGCAGACGACATCTTATTTTCGGAAATACGAACAAATTCGTTAAGAGTCGGAACTGAAAAAGCCATCACAAAACCTCATTCCACAACATATTGAACCTGTAGTCTTCAACCTTTTCACCCTTAAGCACGGAAACATCTATATCGAGAGATTCGGCATCACAACGAACATCAACATTGACATCAGAAGCCACACCGTCATCAATCAGCCACTGTAGCGAATTTTTGACATACTGACGGGCAAGCAAGACCGTATTCGAGTCACCACGATTTTGAAAAAGAGTATGAACTAGAGAACCCCATTTATCACCCTCAAAAGTCGGTTCACCCCACCATCCATCATCCTGAAGCTTTCCGGAGAAACCTGAGACTTTGCGGGCCATGGAACCGATAGACAGAAGCACGGCATTCTTGAGAGACTCGCCCATCAGCAAGTCACCATTTTCAAAGCACAGGTCAAAAAAGCCGTCTTTTCTTCGTTCCAGCAGCAAGTCGCTCATAGGAACGAATATAGACAGCAACCATTATGAATTAAATATTTTCGTCACATTAAAATTAAGGGCCTTTCGATGGCGACGTCGGGCCAACAGCCGACGGATGAACATGAAGCAGAAGATGCACTGCGCCAGCATCAACCACAGTTCCTTCAACATCGGTGCAACCTGCAGCAACATCCTTGCAAGCCAAGACGCCTCCGGTCACATTCAAATTCCCTTCAACACGCACTTTGCCGGAACCGTCTTTCGACCGAAGTAATATAGACCCATCCTTTTTCAAGATAATTTCCGAACCGAACGGAGAATGCACGGCAACTTCACCTTCTTCAAGGTCAACATCCATATCAGAATCTTCACCACGGCAAGCAACAACAGCACCGTTATCTCGAGAACCACCAACGAACAACGCAATGGCTTTAACATTGCCCTTGGGCTTACTCGTAAAACCGTACTGCTGATAAAAGTCAACATCTTCCCTGGATTCACCCGCAAGAAGGTCAATGTCAACGGAGGACCCTTTACAGGCACTTATGACAGCACGGGCTATCATAAGCCTAATCCTTGACTTGATTGGATTAAGAAGTCGATCCATCATTTCTTGGCCTCATACAATGCAGTCTTTTTACGAATGTCAGCCCACGGGTCTGCTTTTCTCTTGACTTTCTTTTTCGGAGGTTGCGAGTAATAATCCTTGCGGACTAATTCCAAATCAACTACGGAACCCGACGAATCGTAGGAGAGTTCAACAGAATTCACCAGAAGAGTCTGCACATTCTTTCCAAAGAAGGCGGGAATCAATACGTCCACAAGGACACCTGGGCGCCACAATTTACCGTTAGAGCGTTTCCACCCAACCATACTGACATTCAGCGTGGTCGAACGGGCAGAACGACTAAGTGCCTCAAACGAAGCTTTCTGATTTGCGGAATCAACAGTGCCGTAACTTTCGTCAACCACTACCAGACAACGATTGCGAGTAATCTCGCCATCAAAGCCTTCACCACGTCTCTTTGTTTTAGGGTCGCTTGAACAAAGAACAACATAATCGGAATAACGTTCCGAATTGTCAAATGTCACATTCGCAGAAACAACATTCACTCCCTGACGAATAAAATCTTCGGCATAGTCAAAATCATCGTTTACAAGTTTGACAATTCCGTCGCCGGCAGAAGTACAAACGACACATTTCTGCCTGCACACGTCGGAAATAATATCAGCTCCAGTACATCCAGGATCCGGACAAAACTTGGCGATGGTCCCATCCGTCTTAACGCCATTAGATTGAAACAATAGACCAAAGCAATCACACACGGATTTGATGATTTGCTCTGCAGTCTTGTTTTTCCAAGACAGCCCAAATTCCTTCAGAGAACAGTCAACAAGGTCACAAGTCTTTTCACGGCCGCTGATAGAAATGTCATGACTTCCAGAAGAAAACGACGATTCCATCTTGTCTACGAAACCTTCAATAAGCAGCTCCCTGTCAACTTCAATACGGACCTCATCGCCAGGAAACAACACTGGAGAATCAAAGTTATCCGCAACAAACTGACTCAGGTTGAATCCGTTGCACAGCGTCGAAAGCGACAAGCCGACACTTACGGATTTCCACCCTTGAATAGCCACACCATTTCTGATAATTTTAATCATTGCAAAGAACCAAACATCCGTCAGAAGGTTTAATCATCAAAGGGTCTCGATAACCATTTCGTTCAAAGACTGATTCAACAAGATCCAGGCTCCCGTAGACCCCATAAACAATGGACAGAAGATTGTTCGATGCAGGAATATCAACACCAACTTCATAGGGAATATTGCTCAATCCATCACGAAGATACTTGAGAGCAGAAGCTTCAAGTTCCTGGGCGACCACATAAAGTTCAGGATCATCCGTTTCGGATAGCATCTTTTCAAACGCATCATACACATCATCCTGAATTCGTTCAGCCTCATCAACACTAGAGAATTCGCATTCAACAAGATTTTCAGCCACAGAAGAAGCTGCAGTCATACGAACAAGAGAGACCATCGCCATTTTATTCGCAGCAATTTGCGGATGAAATTCGTCCACGAACGGAAGCGAAAAAGACATAAGATCAAGAGCGTTCTTTAGAGATTCTTTTTTATCGACGTCAACACCTAGAATTTCAGCCGACATCGTCACCAAATTCTGAAAGCGAGCTACAAAATCACCAGGAGCAAGAATTACAGCCTGGATGTTAGACTTTATACGGCCAACCATACGAACATATTCAGCGGCGCGCTGAACAACCTTACGGCAAGAATACGCGGCATCAACAGCCTTTCTCGAAATTTCAACAGCATTGTCGAGAATCGATTTTTTCTTTCCAGACGTCTTAAAAGAGTCCTGAAATTTCGTTGCAGAAACCTTGCGAAGTTCCCCGGCCTTTTGTCTTGTCTTTCCGGAAAGACTAACCTCGACATTTCTTATCTCGAAATCATTTTCCGGAACAAATGTGACGGATCCAGAAATGTATTCCTGGAGATTGCTGTAAGATAGGTTTACGCCACCTTCGCAACGTGCATTGAACACCCCGAAATACGGATGGACTAATTCGCCTGGACCAGCTTCATTACAAGCCTTCAGGAAATCATTCTTTTTACTTTCGGCATCTTCGCCAAGAAAGTAAATATTGAAAGAATACTTGGCGACCCCTTTACCAGTATCCTCGTTCACATGATTGTCCGAAAACGGAATACTGTTAGTCTGGATATTGCGGCCACCGCCGGAATAATCCGAAGTATCAAAGAAAAACGGCACGCCCTTGTAGGACGCAGCAACACATTCAACGGTTACACCGTTTACAGGAATCATTACCTTTTGCAGGGAGTCAATATAAGCCAAAACAAGCCGCCATGTTTAACGATTTCTTCGTCAAACATACGATTTGATGTAGCCAAATGCTAGTAAAACGTCACATTTAAAAATGGGATAATGTCTCGAGCAAACCAATCGCCATCCATTGAGGCAGGAAAGCACAAAGACCACTTAAACGACATATAAAAGAAAACAGCCGACGCCATCGCAAAAACAAACAAGAGCACAGTATTTCTTGAAAAGAAATGCACGATTGATGCAAAAACTGCAGACACAATGCTAACAACCATCGGCAACACCAACGGAAGAATCATCATCAAGGCAATTTCAATCAACGTTTTCATATATACCCTATGACAATATATACAAAAACACAAAAGATTGCAATATTTTTAAAAAGAGGGCATGATCATATTTCCATAAAGAGCGTCTTTATAACCTTGACGTCTTACTTCAATTGAATCTTGCGGAAACCCCTTAAACAAAACTTCCATTGTTTGCTTGGTATTATTATTGACCGTTTTAGTGGTGCTAGTTTGAAACAAACTTGATTTACCAACACTTTTTTCAGGATTCGCCGCTTCAAACACCATAGAGCCCAAATCATCTTTGCCTATATCCGAAAAATCCGGACCGCCCAAAAATGCGTCAAAAATCTTATTTCCAACCGTACCTATTCCCTTAATAATGTCTCCGACTAGCCCAAGAGAATCCAGCCATTCATTGGTACATTCAACAACAATTTCGAGAGAGTGTATCAAACCATCAAAACTTGTAAAGCTCATTTCAGACCATCTTTCAGATATTTTATCCAACAAAGGTTCAAGAGCTTCGAAGGCAAACAAAACCCATCCTAACGGACCAAGAGCGGTTTTAAACGCCATACCAAACATTTTTACAGCAGGAGTCAAAAACTTGAACGATTTTGTAATCTTAGGAATAAAAGACAAAACTTTTCCTAAAAAATTCAAAACACGAACGCCAACAGGCTTCAGCTTACCAATCAAACGAAATACAAAATTAACAGCAGAAAAAATCAACTTTACCGGCATCCACAAAATTTTGCATATACTCGTAATTATGCCTAACAAAGGCATAACAATTCCGCCAAAAGCAACAGTAATAGTTGGTGCCGCAACTCCAAATCTATCAATCAGTCCACCAATAAAATCTAAAAATCCACCCAAAAAGTCAATTATTTTTGGCATATTTTTCACAAGTGAATCTACGAATCTAGGCACCGACTCCTTAAGCTTATCAAAAGCTTCCAAATACTTTCCACTATTCTTCTGAAATTCTTCAGTCAACGATTCGACCAGTTTAAGAAGCTCAGGAAGAAATTTCATCCCGACACTATTAACAAGAAGATCAAACGTAGCTTTCAATCTTGCCAACGATTGGGCATATTTTTTCGCTTGATCAGCTTGCTCTTTATCCATTAAACCAAATCTTTCACTTTCTTTCATCCATTTTTGAATTGCATCACCACCCTCATTAAGAAGAGCAATCATTTCCACACCAGATTTTCCAAAAATTGATGTAGCTATTTGAATTTTCTGAGACGATGTATACCCAGCATTCTTAAACTTATCAGCCAAATCAACAATCGCCTTTTGAGGAGACATCAAATCTGCTTTTATTTTTTTCGCACTAAGTCCAACTTTAGCAAACGCAACAGAACCTGCAACTGCATTTAATTTCATTTTTTTCAAACTATTGCCAACAGAATCCATTGACACACCAGCAATTTTAGACGCGTACTCTAGTTGTTGATAAACTTTTACGTCTATTCCAAATAAATCAGAATTTCCTTCAATTTCATTTAGTTTCAAAACAGCCTTGTTAAGTTTTGCAACTGCAAAGCCTGCGGCACCAAACACAATGCCAATACTCGTACCAAAATTCGTGAACGATTGCAAAGCATTTTTTGAATTTCTACCAAATTCTCTTACGCCATCTTTCAATGCATTAAAACCACTGACTCGGGCAAGCCTTTTCAGTGAATGTTCAAGTTTATGAACAGGTCTTAAGGCCTGTTCAACGCGCTTGTTAAAAAGCACAAAAGGAGCCGCCGTTTTATCGACAACAGAAATAACAGTCTCAAGAACTTTAGTAGCCATCACTTAATTCCTTTACTTTCAGCTTTGATATAGGCGTCAGCACACTTCGACCAAAAAGAAAGTTCGGCAGCATTCATCCGATAGATTTCAGATGGTTGCATACCGAACTTGAGAGCAAGAACCGCTACATCTCCGGCCCATCCGTTTCGCCAATCCCGAAAAAAGGCGTAATAGCCTCGGCAATGGCAAGAGCATCCGCAATAGGAATGCATGCCACCTTCGGAAGCGGCCAGCCGGTAGCAGCCACAAGCATGGCTCCGGTACGGTCACCATTACCGTTGGCGTTGGCAATACGGATCAAATCGCCTGCATTGTATTCTTCCTTGAGTTCCACGGAATCGACATTTTCGTTGCCGTAGCGGAAAGTTTTCTTAAAGTTGTATTTCATTTTTTCCTCGATTGTGGTTGGTTAAAAAAAATGGATGAGGAACGTGCCGCAGCTAGATCAATCCTCAAGACTTCGCCACGACACGCTACCCCAACCAAGGAGAATTCTAGGACTTGATTTCGGTTGCGACGTCGCCAGAGAATTCAAAGCTGACTTCGCCTTCGGCACCACTCACACTCAGGTCGCCGGTAAACACGCAGTTAGGGAAGCTAACCACCTTGCCATTCGGGCAATGGAGTGTGATCGTTGCACCCTTGGTAGAACGGAGCGCAGCAAGATCCAATTCGGAAGTATTCGTGGTAGTACCAGAAATCTTACTACCGACAATTTCCAAAGAGGTTCCGTGCATCTTTCCGTCCTTGCCGCGGACTACAGTGCGCTTTTCGCCTCCGACATCAAATTCAGGGTCGCCCTTAAGCGGGAATTCAACGCCATCGACATACATAGTGTAAAGACCACCGACATCATCAAACTGTTCAGCCATCTTTCACCTCCTTACTTGAACTGAATCTTGCTCTTGCAAATCAAGAGCTGGTCAATAAGGTCTGCAGGAATGAGGAAATTCAGCGCAGTATCGTCATCAGGATCACGTTCCACGACAACGTTTGCAGCGAATTCTTCGTAATTCTGAACAAGACCCTTGCTCATCCAATACTTGTATCGGGTAAGAATTTCAGCCTTGCCCAAAGAAGGAGTCATAACGACCTGACCAGGACCATATTCGTTACCATCGTCAGCAAGTTTTGCATGGGGGTACTTCCCGCCAAGGTAGGCATTCCAATCCCAGCGCAAGAAGCTCAAGGTATGAACCTTTTCGAGCTGCTGATAGCTGGTATCAGCAACACCCGCTGCATTCTGCTTATAGGTGGTAACGCAGCGCTTGAGGTACACGGTACCGTCGTCACCCGCGGCAAGAAGAGCAACGCCATGTTTGAGCAAGGAATTAGCCTCGGGCATAATCAAGCGGTCATCTTTCTTCGGGGCAACAACTCCGTAGACCGGCCAGTTGCTGAGAGGAACGGCAGGATCATTGAGGGCGCACTGGGCAATGCAACCAGCAGAAGCAGCCGCAACAACGCAGGGCTGAGACGGAGTCTTCACAAGGCCCGGAATGCAAATCACCTGGGAATTGCGAGCGGCACCTGCAGTAGTATAAGCAGAGAGTGTTCCTGCCACGGAATAGTAGAGAACGCCATCGCGTTGGACGGTTGCACCCCAAAGTTCATCCAGAAGTTCCTTGATGTAAGCAACGCCGCCAGTTGCAGTATTGTCACCACAGCCAACTACAACAGCCTTGAACCATTCGCCAGCAATTTTTGCACCAACGGTAGTTTCATTGTATGCAGTATCCTTCGCACCACCAGAAAGGGTTCCGGTTTCAGGAAGAGTGATAGTCAGGCCAGCGGGAGTCTTTTCACCTGCGTTAAAGTTCGCTACAACGCTAATGTCATTACCTGCGGCACCCTTATTCTTTGCAGTAATGGTCACAACGCCATCAGATGCAGAAGCCGTTACAGGAAGATTCTTGACTTCATTGATTGCAGTTGCGATGTTGGAAGCCACACCAGGAGTCCCATCAGCATCCTTGGCCTCATCACCGGAGACAACAGTCACGGTCACCGCCTGACCACCAATCAAAAGGTAAATCGGAGCGGATTCGGTAGCAGTACCGGTCACTGTAATGGAACCAGTTGCAGCAACACCATCAGAAGCGTCCTGCAGAGCAAGGCAGTAGAGTTCCATGTTCTTTGCATTCTTACGGAACGCACGAGCCATGAGCGCAATCTGGGAACCTTCGCCAAACAGGGAATCGGCTTCGGCGTCGGTAAAGACCTGAGTCACACTAGCGGGTGCGTCAGCCTTTGTCGCCTGGCCAATCAAAATGTTTTTCCAAGGCATCGGGCCCGCCTTGGCAGCGCGGGAATTGTCAAATTCCGTTGCAAAAATCGGCACCAGATTATTTGCCGGAATTTCCTGGAACTGAATAGACATCAGTCACCCTCCGTATTCTTGTTGATTTTAACCTCAGACACCTTGGCAGTTTTAACTTCTACCAATTCGCCATCAGCAATTCTGCGAGCCACATAGGCGTCAACAGCAATGTTTTCGCCATCGGGCAGAACATTACGACCACGAGCAGGCAGATAAACTGCCAGCCCTACGGCCGGTTTCAAAAAAAGTTTGTTAGCCATTCATCGCCTCACTCTCGTAGTAAACTTTTGCTTGTTTCCGGAACCCTCGCCCATGGAGATTTCGTTATTAGCAGAAATAAATTCATCTGCAGGTCCACCAACAGATATCGTCACATTAAATTCCGTAGAGAACGTAATTCGCTGACAACCTCTGTTCATTTCGCCCAGGGCAGTCAAGTTATTTTCGACACCAGTCAGTACAAACCGCTTAGTAATGCCTCCGAAAAAGCCTTCCTTAGGCATTAGCGGTTGGAGTGCAGCGATAACGGAGTGAGTCATGTCATCGAGCATATCATTGACAGAATCACATTCATCCTGGCAAACAACATCAACAACAACGCCACCAGAGCACTTGTAAGTTTTCGGACTTGTGCGCTGATCATCAAAACTAAAGGAATCTGTATACACAACGGCAAAGGAACCTTCCTCAGGCCAGGCATCATCTTTGCGAGCCTCAAACACATTCTCACCAATGCCATCGATATTGGCATTGATAATCGTATCGATTACCGCATGGCGAAGCTGCTTAATTGCTGACAGAGTTCTTAGAGCCACTTGCACGATCCTTCATGTAGTAAACCACTACACCGTCTTTCGGGAATTCAACATCCTTAGCCACAACGCGTTTTGCTTCGTGGAATTCATTTTCACCCAAAACAAAAACATCGCCCTTGCAGGGCTTTCCACCTGGCAAAGAGGACGCAGAAACAAAAAGGCGAGGATTATGGGAAATGGCATCCATGCCACCACCCATATTCTCACCTTGCAAAGGAAGTTCATCATACAAGCCGTTCAAGGAATATTCCTTACCGCCTCTCACGAGGGTAACAATCTCCCCGAACTCGTCTTCATTAAAAAACGAGCCGGAAAGATCATCGATGAGGTCATCCTTGAAAGACATTGTTTACACAACCTTACGAGAAATGATTGCGGCACCGTTCATCGGGACAAACAACGGGCTGGATTCTTCTTCAAGAATCTTGGACTTGCCGTTCTTAATCCAGGTGTAAACGTAGGACTGGCAAACATTCAGGGTGCCGTCGGTACCATCTGCGATAGCGCCGTAATGCATTTTGAAGCCAGCACCATTACCAATCATGATAATGGAATCCTTGGGAATCAAGTTCAGGTCCTTCTTCTGCTTTTCGTCATAGAAGAATTCATCGTAGGTAATGATGTCCATGCCAAGGATGTGAGCGGCACGAGTAATGCCTTCCGGATCGGTGTCCTTCGGGTCAATTTCGCCGAACATCATGTGACGCTTGTCCATGTATTCCTTGACAGCATCATTCTGGATGAATGCGTCGAAGGCGTCGTTACCCATGATGGTCAAACCGACATTGCCACCACCATTCTTCGCGACCAGACGCTTCTGGTTCAGAAGATAGAGAATCGGATTGGAACCATTCGCATCAAACTTATCACCAGAAGCTGCGGGAGAAAGGTTTGCAGAAGGGATGTTCAGGTTGATGGTTCGCATCAGATTGTCGTCAACCTTAACATCAACCTTACCAGTAGTGATCGCTTCAACAATCTGCTGTTCTTCACGACGTTCGATAGACTGACGAAGTTCGAGAGCGTCATTCATCAAGCTCTGGAACTTAATCTTTTCAGAACTTTCCTGGCCACCATAGGTAACAATACCGTCTGCCTTAGCAGCAGTTTCGACATCGCGCTTGGAAAGATCGCGCCACGGATGCACGGTAGGAGCAGTCACCACAAGGCGTTCAAAACCATCACGGGCAAGAGCCTTGCCATTTTCGTCATCATCGGCAACATAGGAAGCAATGAGACGGGTCTTCTTATTCTGCTGAAGAATAAGAGTCTTAGTCTTGTGCAGTTCAACAGCGCACATACGGCGAAGGAACTGAGAAGGCTTAAAGTTTTCGCTGGTAAGCTTGGTCAGCTCGTAGCGAGAATCAAGATTGAGTTCACCAGACATTAGGTCCTCCTTTCATTAGTCCTTTACGCCGTCAACAGCCTTAAAGAAAAGGCAACGTGCGGCAAGTTCATCCTTAACGGTCTGCACATTGGCACCTTCGCCAATCACAATAGAACCGTCAGCAAAGCAACCTGTGCGGGCAACGAGAGCATAGCCGCCATCAGCACCAGTATTTACATCCGCCATAAGGCGAGCAACCGGTTTAGCATCACCGGCAACAAGCACAAGGCCCTTGTCGGCACCAGCGGAATTCACCGCAAGGATTGCACCGCGCTTAAGGTTCTGATTGGCCCCGATCTTTACAACTTCGCTGTGAATCGGGAAATCACCTGCGATATCGTTGTCGAAATTGATCTTAGTCGACATTGTTTACCCCTTTTTGTAGAATTTGTTTGCAGCTTCCTTGGCCCAATCGGAATGCTTAGAAGCAGAAGTTTCTTCCTTTTCGCCATCCGGAGTCACGCTGTTTGCGGCAGAGGCACTCTTTTCAAGAGCGGAAATAGCACGATCCTTTTCAGATGCGGCAGACGGAGCTGTTTCAGACTTAGCCTTGAATTCGTCACGTTCTTTCATAACTTCTGCATTGACAGAAAGAAGAACGGAAATCTGTTCCTTAGCTTTGGAGAGAGCGAACGCATTTGCGTCAGCGACGGTCTTAGATTCGTCTTCCATAAAGTTTTTCTTGTCTTCTGCAGAGATTTCAACACCCGCAAAAGCAGCTTCGAAGGAAGCTACACGGGCCTTGTAATCAGCAATGGCCTGAGCCTTGATAGCTTCCAGATCCACGCCTTCAGCACTTGCTGCGGGAGCAGACTTTTTGTTTTCAGTAGCCATTACGCCACCTCCAATAGATAGACTTCCCTGAGCCATTTGTTTACAGAGAGCGTCCAGGGAAATCACGCCGTCTGCAAGACCAGCCTTTACAGCATCAGCACCGATAAACACGGCACCTTTACCGTAATTGTTGAGTACATCCTGGTAAGTAGTTTCACGATTGCGGGCAACCGTTTCAATAAATACGCTGGCAAGATCGTTCAGTTCTTTCTTGATCAGAGCCAAGCCTTCGGGAGTATCGGGCGTTGCAGCTTTATCGGGAGACAGGTCAGAAACAACTACCTGCGTCTTGATCAAATCCTCGCTCCACTTCGAGAAGCTACACAGTACGCCAATAGAACCAAGAGTGCCATTGTCAGCACAAAAAACTTTTTCACAACTAGACCCAATCCAATAGGCGGCAGAACACATCATGCCACCGGTGCGAGCAACAATGCCATACGGCTTTTTACCGCGGGCTTCAAAAATTCGATTACCAAGGTCAGCACAGCCATTGACTTCACCACCCGGAGAATTGATGTCAAAGACAATTCCCTTGACGTTATCATCTGCAAGACATTCATCGAAAGCAGCCTGAATAGAATCGTAAGAATCGCAGCCCCACCAGAACGCATCTTCACCGCGATAAATCAGAGAACCGTCAATTTTAATGACGGCAATCCCGTCGTCACGATGTTCGACAGCGTTCACAATATCAAGTTCGCCACTTTCCTTGCGAAATCTAAAGCGTCCGTCTTCATCTTCGGTAAATCGCAGGCGGGAAGACGCCAGAATAGAAGCATCTTCGGAGCGCATAGCCCACTTTGTACCGATAAACTTCGCCAAAAAATTCATTTCAATCTTCCTAGTTCAAAGAACTTTCGTTCGTATCATCAGTCGATACAGAGAAACTTTCAGTCTTAGTTACGCTACCAGGTTCGCCAAGACCCTTTGCCTTGCGCATATTCAGTTCCTTTGCAAGCTGGTCTGTAATCACATCGTATTCGCCGCCATTGACCATGGCGCAAGCAGTATCACGGTCCATAAGCTGTTCGTCAATCTGCATCTTGATTGCCTGAGTTTCGCGAAGAGGATCAAGCAAGAATGCCGCATCAGAAATCCAACGGCATCCACACCAAAGTGCACGCTTCATCGGATCATCAAAGAAACCCGGAGCTTCAATTTCACCAACAAGCACAGCCTGGGCCAGCCACTTTTCGTATATGGGCTGACAGAAGTCGCTAATAAAATCCTCACGCATACGATTGAAAGTCTTACGGCTTTCAAGAACCGCTGCACGAACAGAGTTGTAGTTCGACGTATGGAAATTTTTCAGGATAACTTCATAGCTGGCACCAGTAGCGGCACCTGCTTCGCTGAAAATCGATTCCACAAACGGCTGATAGTTTACGTTCGGTCGAGCCGGGTTCAGCAAGTCTGCCTTAAACTTGTTCGGCAAAGACCAAATTCCACCTGGCTTCATGGAAAGTTCAAGTTCGTTCCTTCTTGCAGGAACTTCATTTCCATAGGAATCCACTTGCTGTTCCGCATCGCCACCGCCACCAATACCCGTCATTCCGCTAAGGTCATCAGCTTCTTCGTCATCATTGCTGGTAACAACGGCTGTTACACAGGCACTGACAACAGCGGCCATGAGTTCTGCATCCTGGTATCGTTCCAGCTGCTTCAGCTGCATGATCAATGGAGCTAACAGAGGAACACCACGGCGCTGATCTGTACGGTCCACAGAAAGAATGTGGATTACATTCGGCGTACCTAGAGCGTCAAATGCAGGAACCCTTACAGTATCCACGTTATCGGTATAACTATCAATACTCCAAGCTGGCTTAGATGTAAAATAATAGGCAGCAGGGGTTCCGTTCTTGTTTGTTTCAACGCCATGCAAAAGCGCATCGGAATCCATCACTCCAAACGGATTCTGGCAGCGTTCGCTTTCAAGAATCTTAATGCAAAGGCCAAAAGGACTATTCTTGTCGTAGCAAGCCAAACCAAAGCTATCACCGCCAATTTTCGCAGACTTGAAAGCAAGATGCTGAAGCTGGGCGAAGGTATTCTTCTTTTCGGCATCGCAATTCTTGGAATTTGCCCAAAGTTCAAAAAGGCTCTGGGTATTTTTTGCCCACTTTTCAGCTTCTTCCTGAGTCATTCCAAGACGGTCCGGCATTCTGACATTCGGACGGCACTTGCATCCAGTACCAACAACATTCGTCGTAAAACTTTCAATCATTGCCCGACTGAATGTGTTGTTCTGGAAAAGCTGACGGCTACGGAGCCTTAAAATATCAAGGTCAAGAGCAAGGTCTCTATCCGCAGAACTCGGAAGCGCAACAAAGTTACGCAAAGCCTCAGTGATAACTGAAGCGGCTTTCCAGGCAGTACCTCTAGGACCCATCATACGAGACATTCAAAAACCTTACATCGGGACAGCAGTAAAAATCTTGGATTTACCCTTGCGCTTGCCTTCTGCAGTGGCAAGGCGACCAAGCCACAAGTCAAGCTGTTTCTGGCAAGAATCAACGGAAGCCCTGCTCAGCGAGCGCCCGCCAATGGAATAGCTCTGGGCTTCCATAGCCTTGAGCAAAGCCTTTTCGGCAGCATCCACCATTTTCTTGCAAAGTTCAACGGAGTAAATCTTTTCCACGCCAACAAAATAGACGAATGGCTATGTTTTTCAAATAAAATCGTCACATCATTTTCGTGACTTCACGAAAATGGTTTAGTCTTTAACCTTGATTAACTTTTTATTTAACCACTTGGTTAAAAAGATTGTATATTAAAGGCATGGAAAAGCAGAAAAACAAAATCCTCGACATCGTACTGAAGCAGATCACATTCTTCTGCTTGTACTGGGGATTTTACGCCATCGGCTGGCACTACTGCACGACAATTAAAATTGGCAGCGTATCAACTCTATTTTACGACGCTTCTTTTTTCGTACCAGTTTTTTCAACTTTATTCTACTTCGTTTCGGCTATAGCTTTTCAACTGAATATCACTTCGCCGTCTTCACAGCCTTCTGATAAGCAGTCATAAAGTCGCTTTCGATATACTTCTTATAGAAAAATTCTACAATTTTCTGCCAGTTCCAACGAGCTGGCACTTCTACTTTCGGGTACATAGCATACATCCATTCCAACTTTCTGGATCCAGCAATGTGGCGGGCAATAAATTTTACGCCATCGGCACGCTCCATTTCAAACGGCTTGTATTTGGAAACCTTTCGGGCAGTAGGCCTGCTTTCGGAGTATTTGCATCCCTTACGGATTCGCGACTTTTTACCACCATTCTTGGCATCAGCAAGCAAAGCCGATACATAATAGCCAGGCTTGATAGCACCCTTGACGGTCATTCCTTTGGATGTAACGCCTTCGCGAGGAACAGGAACAGACTTCCCGGGTTTTGCAACCTTTTCGCCACCATATTCCTGACGGGCCATGAACAGCTTGTCCAGATAAATTCTGGCTGCAGGAACCTTCTTATCTGCCTTGTCAATGCGAATCAAGTTCGGGAGACCCTTATTTCGCATAGTGAACTTTCGCGGATAATCCTTTATAAGCGCACGGCGGGAGCGGAATGCGTTGGCGTTCACAGCTTCCTTCATGGCAAACGGCAACTGTTTTTCGCGAACATCGTCAATTTCCTTCAAGAACTTGTTGATGTTGCATGAAACATGAAAATCCATCATAGACTCAACCCCTGATTGATAACTCTGGCAGGCCTTCTAACGGCTCGGCTGCCCGGATTCTTTGTATAGCTCTGGCCAAGCGAGGCAAGTTTATCCACATCAACACCGGTAAGGTTTACCGACGCACGGGCGTAAACACGGCAGTCAAGCGGTTCGTTTCGCTCATAGACCTTTTCGTAGACGTAAGTCAAGAAACCGCGACTCATGCGGGATTTCTTTTGTTCTGCAGTAAGCTGGCGAAAATGCTCGGCATCGTAGATTTCCTTTTCCGGAAAATGGCAATAGCCCGGACCAGGCTTATCATAATTCAGTACATTGAAGAACCAATCCTTGACGGTATCTGTTCCCACAGTAATGAGTTTTGCATTTTCTGCGCTGGACTTTTTCGTGGATCCCGGGCGACTGATTACCGGTCGGTTTGGACCACGGGCACCAATACTCGCATAAATCCTACGCCATTCCCTGCGGGCGCAATACTTATAGACTGCCGAAGTCTTGTGGCCACCGGAGTCCACCAACCCCGCAGCAACATAAAGCTGCTGGCCATCCGCCTTGCAATACGGTGCAGAAATAATTTCGTCAAGAGTCTCCCAAACTTCCTGCAAATCGGGATCACCAGGAATTATCCAGTAGCCAACGCTCCAACTTTCAAGACCCTTGCCCCACCCGACAACTTCCGCTTCCAGGCGGTCATCCTGGGTATCAACGCCAATGGTCAACAACACCACGTCATCCGGAACCTCGGCTCCATAATCTTCACGGCGCAGTTCAAGATCCGAGTAATCTTTTCGAACCTGATTGTCTTCATCCCACGCTTCACCCGCAACGTTGTTGGTCCATACCTTCATCTTTTGCGGGTCGCCCTTGGCTTCCAGGAATTCGGCGACAGCTTCCTCCCAGGAATACCAACCCAGCGGACTATAGAACGCACTCAAATGGTAGCTAGGGTAAGCACCGTTTTCGTTTGTCGGCACCCACTGGCCAAGAGCCATTAGCTCAGTCTTTCGCCATTCCTGATATTCGCCACCGCAATGAGGGCACTTCATGCGAACTGTCCACGGTAAATGATTACCGTTTTCATCACGGTCCCACACCATGTACCCAAACTTCCACACATGAAGTTCACCGCAATGCGGGCAGGGAACATTGTAATAACGCTGGTCGCCAACTTCAAATTTCTTGGTAATACGGCACTTTCCACGAACCGTAGGGGTACTGTTCCAAAATCTCTTCTTTCGCGGAAAGTTCGTCGTTCGGCGCTTCACCAGGTCGCACGGATCACCTTCGCCATTGCAGTCAAGGGGCCATCCTGAAATTTCATCACAAAGAACAACTTGCAACGGCTTTGAACGCAACTGTGAAGCGGAACCGCCCGATCCAAGGAAAAAGATACCGCCTGGATATTCCTTGCACCCAGCAGTATCGTTGGTGAAATACTTATCCATCTTCATAGCGGCAAATGTCGGGGCAAGGCGCTGCCGTTCAAAATCCGCAGCTGCGTCATCCGTAGTCTGGTAAAGTCCAATGGGGCACGGACTTTGAAGCATGTAATAAAGCGCAGTGTTTATCATGCATTCCGTACCGCCAATCTGGGAACCTTTCATGAAGGCCACATCGGCACATGGATTCTGCGGTGAAAGCATATCCATGATTTCCACTAAGTAAGGCGTTCTATCGTTAGTCCACTTACCCTTGGATGCAGAAGCTTCACCGGCAAGCAGGCGCGTTTCAGAAGCCCACTGGCTAATGGTCAAATCCTTTGGTGGCGTAAGACCTTGAATAATTCCCGCAAGACAAAAAGACACGTTCTCATGCAACACCTGGGAACGTTCCGACTTTTGCGCCACGGCGCGAGGTTCTGTCAATTCTTCAATCGCCATCAGTCAAAGAAATTGTCAACAGTTCTTTCGCTAAGGTCTTTCAGTACGATAATGGATTCCTTGCGGATAATTTCTCCAATCTCATGGTTGGAATCCTTCATGGCCAATCGGAGTTTTTCAGGTTCAATACCAGCATTCGCTAGTTGCTCCTGAAGGTGGCCGCATATTTTTGGAGCCAACTGCACGTACATATTCATGACCTTTTCCTGGATCATGGCTCCCATCTGGTAGCCCTTGAGGAATACTGTCTGCTTATCCACGAGGCTACCTTCTTTTTCATCAGCCTTAAGCTTTGCAAGGCGGGCCATGTGGTATTCCTTTTCCGCCTTGGAAACTTCCAGTTCCTGACGTTCCTGCACAACAGAACCAAAATCCATTCCTTGAATCGGAGCGGAAACTGGTCTCGGGGCCTGCGGGTTTTCATTTCCGAAAACATGGGCCATCGCCTGGGCGTCCATGTTATCGTAACCGGCGGCAATCTGCCCGCGGGTGGGCGTTGTCACCTTGCTGCGGTCCTTCTTCAGAGTCCACTGCTGCGCACTCAGGACCTTGTGGTAACACTTTTCGCCACGGGAATTCCGGAAAGTATCCAAGCGCCCCTTTGATGTCGCTTTTGAAACCGCGGCACCAGAAACACCCATCTGCTTAGCAAACAGTGCTCCGGAACACAATTCATCATCCGAATACGAATGTTGATGACGAGCATAATCCATAAAAAAACTCCGTTTAACCAAAGTTAAACAGAATTAGTTAAAACGAGTTAATAAACGTCACAACAAAAAAGCCAGGCAAACCCGGCTGTAAAATTATTTCTTTGAAAAGAATGTCTTAAAAAAGACCGCCGCAGGCAATATTGCGGCGACAAAAGCCTGAATATTTTTATTCTGAAGAACAAAATAAATAGAAGCTGCTATACAAGCGGCAGAAAGAACAAAAGCAAAAATCAGCCCCAGCATATTTGCATAATTATTCGACTTGATAGCTAATTTCTGATTTTCTATAGCTGCACGCTGATTTTCAATTTCTTGACGTTGATTCTCAACCTTCATCGTTTCACGGCGGCTACTTTCTTCTGCAAGAGACATTATCCTTCCAGGAAGATCTTCAGAACACTCCCTGTAACGAAACATATCCTCAGGAGCTGGCATTGGTCCACTGAAAGACTTCTGAGCAATAACAGTCGTTGATGGCTGTTGATGAGGACTTCCTTGTTTCATTGGATGACGCCTCTGCTGTCTATTAGGCATTAGTCAATTGCTTGGCTGATTTTTTCATAAGAACTCCAGCATCATTGAAGCATTCAGCAACACCTTCCCAAATTGGTTTGGAATTCAAAGATTTCACTGGAGAAACTTCTGGTATTTCCGGAATACTGATGTCAGACGGAGCCAAACTCATAGAGAAACAACCGGCTAAAAAAGCCTTAATGAAATCTTTCTTGTTCATGGTCATGTCCTCCGTTTGAATTCGTTGCCAAATCTACAAATAAAATACCTAATTGACTTTAGTAAAGCAAATAAAAGTATTCCAAATCATAGCATTTTTTACCATTTCATTGCAGTTTATATCGTTTTATTGCATTTTATATCATTTTCGTTCAATTAGCGTCATCTACATTCTTTTATCGTCTTTTAGCTGCGATTTGTCAAACGAACCGCCCATCGTGGTCCACCCAGGAACCCGTTAACCCACCCGAAAAAGTCAAAAAGTTGGATTTGAAGTCGCGCGCGCCACCCCATGAGTGATTTCAAAAGAGCAACAAACTTTATTGACAGGGGGCCTACCCTATCCCTCCACGCCCGTTAACACAGGTTTAACCGATTAACCAACGTTAACCAACGAGACCGAACCGGCACCCACAGCCCCCTGCACATTGCCCGTAATCAAACGGAAAACAACGATTAACTAGCATTAACCTAAAAACATTCAAGTTAAACGAATTAAGCGATTGTGGAGCGAATGTGAAGCGAATCTAACAGGCGTTAACCCAACACCAGACATACCGCCCCACCATCCAAATTAACCAAAACATTCAACATTTAGACGCAAAAAGCCAGAGAGAATCGCTCCCCTCTGGCTTGGTGTTGCCAAAAACGAGCCCGCCGCTGCGGACCCGGTTACTGGAAGCAATCACCAGCTAATGAAATTGGACGTTAGAGACTTGTACCAAGGAATGTGGTTCTTATACTGCGGAACGCCAAGCTGATCGCAAGTAACGTTTCTAGCAATAAGTAGCAAAGCATTCAAAGTCGATTTGCATCTTCCATCGAATTTCTGCAGTCGGAACCTTAAATCAGATAGTTCTTCTGCAGAAGCCTTTTCTCGGACACGCAAAAACTCGGAGAACAAAGAATTGTACCCATCAAACATAGATTCCCAAAAACCAGTCAACCCCTTAACATTCAGAGCGACGTCAAGAGCCAAAGACAGAGAACCGATGACGTTCAGTACAAAAGACAAACATTCACCACCACCAGACGCGGAGTATCCGGAAAGCCATAACGAAGCAAGCGCTACAACGCAAAGAATCACGTTCAGCTTAACAAAGAACGAATGCCTATAACCAGAATAAGCAATTGCCGCACGAAGGCGGTACTCTAAATCCCACTGAAGTTCTTTTTTGTTCATACTAGCCTACATAGGAATTGGCGGAACATTTGTAGCTGGCCCAGCCTGGTTACCGTCGCCAGCATTTTTACGTTCGTTTAACGGAGTCGTACTTTTCATTTTGATTGTCTGTCATGAAAATAGAATTAAAGAATTATGAATGCAAGGCAAGATAGAAAAAACCATCTCCCCCGCCTTGGGGAGGTGCCCAGAAGGGGTCGCGCGGCCGGCATACCACAATGATCCTTATTATGCCACAAGGACTTGGTGTGCGCCTGGAGCCGGTTCAGGGAGCAGGGGGCTGTGTGCGCTTGGACGGGCGGAAGCCCGCGGCGTTACCCTGCAACGGACTCTCCCGAGTTAGCAGCACGCTGCCAAAGCGTGGCGTTGGCGTTGTTTTGGGGTCAGGGCTAGTATTGGCACCTTTGCTGCTAAAAAGGGCCGTGACGGCTGTTTATGGCGGGGTTTTGGCTATTGACAGGCGGGAATCAAGAATGTGTGTTTGTTCTGAAGGACTGAAAAAGATTTAAGATGTCTTATAAGCGTACTTATAAGAATGATTGTAAGACTTCTTAACCTTCTCTATATATGTATACATAAAAAGGATGTTTACACGTAAGAAGGATGTATAGTGTAGAACTTTTTCTTTCTTGGTTCTTCTTTCTTTTTAACCAAGAGGTAAAACATGATTAAATCCGTTATGCAGGCCGTAGGGTACTGCTTCGCCATCATCGAGCACGAACACGACGCAAAAAAGGCCAAGGACCTTATCTACAGGAGGATCCTTGACCTTAAAAAGGAGCTGGGGTTCTAGAAAAAAGATGGGGCAATTTTGCCCCGTCAGTAAAAACATTGGTTTATTTTTTTAGTATGAGCTCTACCGAATTTGCACACGAACTTTCAAAAGTGACTTTATACCACAACCTAGAAACTTTTAACAAAAGGCATGAAGCAGTAGTCTTTTTCTACGAAACTTTCCAGGCGGCCAACGACATTTACCTAGGCCGAACAAAATCCAGGCTCGAACCGTACACTCTGCAGAGCTTGTCAAAATTCCTGCAAATCGCACTGAGCGACAAGTTTCAGAATAGCTTGTCTAATGTTTGAGCCGCCATTTTCAGTGCGTTTAAAAGCACATCGAAAGTAAGTGAAACCCCGCTATCCATAGCCTTTTGTTTTACAGAGTTCCAAACCTTGCTATCCCTACTGGCATCCAGAAACTCGTATCCGTTCCAGGTTATTTTGACACTAACAGGGAAACGTCCACCAGAACCTTCGTGAATACCTCCAGAAACAAGGCCGGCCTGTTTCATGATCTGAATGTGCTCATACACAGTATCTTCGTTCCTACCGTAATCTTTGTGTTCCCAATCACATCCTGCAGGAACACTTTCAATGTCAAGCAGGATTTCGCGGACCAAATCCATATCTCTTTCCATAGCACCTACTTTTGAGGGGGCTTGGGGCCGTCGGACTTTAAGACTAACACCATTTCATTTTAGAATCGAGATATTGAAGACCAGCCATCCCAAAAGGTTTAGCTTTTTCACGACCTCCGACAACATATTCTGCAGTCTCTTTGAAAGATTTTTTTTGATTTTCAGAAATCTCTTTGGCATATTTGTTTACAATTTTTTTATAATCAGTCAGCTCCAACTTTATTCTTCTAGAAACTTTAGCTATCAAATCTTCGGTACAGTCAGCTCCAATCAAAATCATGTATTCATTAATCTTGGCACGCTTCTTAGCTGTCAAAGACGCATCTGCTCGACCAAGATATATCAAAATGGACAAAACTTCGTTATAATCCATTAAGAGTCTTTGCACCTTACCATTATCACTTTGGTAGTAGCTATTTTCTATATACGCAGTAAAGTCACCAATGCCTTCAGCAGAAATAACTTTACTCAATCCCACATTGTGACGATCTCCGTTCTCATCTAACAGTACCACATACAATCCATCAATTTCATACGAAGATATTCTAACCTTTTCCAGCAAAAATTCCCCCTGAATTTCACCTTCCTTGTATGTTACAACAGTCATTCTTAACTTCTGATTAATGTCGAACTCTCCAACATTTTCTGACACCGGTTTTGATTTGTTATACGAGCGTTCTACCCATTCTTCATAACGATACACATCACATGGTCTGACATTTTGTTTGAATTTCTTCAACAAAAACCGTTTGATATCGTTTGTTACAATTTCACCCGTTTCAAGATCTACGCACTCCGTAATCCTAGGTATATAGAAAGACCGTTCCTCATCTCTTAAAAAACAATGAGCTGTCAGAACTTGACCATCTATTTTTTTTGCGAAAATTTGACGTAAAGTCTCATTTCCTTCAGAATCCTCATATTTGATTTCAAAATTCGGCGAAAAATCATTCACATTTTTCTTATTCTGTACGCTATCAACCTCTGCAACAGATTCTCTCTTTTGATTTTTCAAAAAAAAAGTCGCTAATAGAAACGCAACTATAAGCCATTTCATCCAACTATCCATCCACAATATTAAAATTGCAGAAATCGAGACTAAGCAGCCAATACTCCCTGAGTTATTTTTTTTTGACATACTACCCCTGCATAGCATCAATAATTTTTTTTAATCCGTCCAACACGATATTAAGCGAATCGTCATGGACAACATTCAACTTAACTTTGTCTTCAATCCCAAAAATTGCATTTATGGAAGCCCCATTTTCCAACAGCACTTTAATAGCGTCATATGTCGGACGAGTTCCTCCCCGATCCTTATCATAAGACCACTTATAAAGAGCTTTTTCGTTCAGCTCCACCAGCTCAGCAATCTGCCGCTGAGACATGTCCATATCTTTTTGGAGTAAATCCAAGTTCACTTTTGCAGTAAAATTCGTATCCATGCCCCTAAATTAGGCATTTTCTCTTTATTGGAGAAAATAAGTATAAAAAAAAGTGAAAAAAAGTATTGACTTTTTCTAAAAAAGAAACTACATTCTCCAGTAACGAAACAAAAGTCTCTAAAAAAGAAACTACAATGATTAAGACAATACAAGTTAAACTTCCTGGAGAAATCGGCAAACTCTTCGATGATCTGAAAGAGGTTAGAAATAAAAATTTCGAACCGACCTCTTACACATCGATTGTCATGGATGCAGTAAAGGCCTACCACCAACAGCGAGTCTCAAAATAAGGTTCGCAAATGTCAAGATCAAAGAATACGATACCACGGTGGATTTCATTAGATATGCAGCAGTTATTCATCTTACAAGCCAAAATGGGCAACAATGAAGAATTTGGTGCTTTCTGCAGAAAAGCCGTGCTCGACCTTTGTTCTGGCTGCGTCGCTTCAGATGTCAACGAAAATGTGCGCGAAAGATACAACCACGCGCTAAATCGTATGCAAAAGCGCCAGCAAACCAACCAGGCATATTACAACAAGCATAACGACCAAGTGGCCTCATCCGACATAAGCACGAATGACTCACAGCAGGAAGCCGCGAACGGCAACGCCGCGGACAATTGTAAAGCACCACCTTCCTGCACGAATTTTGCAGATGGCGACACCCGCGAGGGCTCGCTGAACATCGCTAACACCGGCAACGGTGCGCATCTGGAATCTGGTACATCTGCAAAAGCCTCTGGCTCCAAAGTGGACGCCCCTGTCGGTAACGCTGGGGATGAACTCGCAATGCCCGCAAGGGTCGTTCCGGAATCCGCTACGTCCACCGCGGTAGCCAAGCCCTTGAAAAAGCCCTATGGCGAAAACAAGCACGTTCTCCTCACCGACGAGGAGGGGGCCAAGCTCCGGGAACTGTACGGCCACGATCTCGCTGTCGCCATCAACATCCTTGACGGCTACATCGAGAACAACGGCAAGGCAGCCAAGCGATACAAGAGCCACTACATGGTGCTTCGCCGCGGCAACTGGGTGTGGGACAAGGTCCAGAACATGAAGCTCACCGAAAAACGCCTGGAGAACGCAGGCGGCAAGGCAAAGAACTTCAAGGCGGAGGAGCGCGAAGCCATGGCCCGGTTCATCCGCGGGGAATCGGTCAATCACGACTCCAAGGTCAACGATTCGGAACTTTCAATGGAGGAGCTGAAGCAGCTGTATGGATGATATGCAGAAAAAAGTGAACCATCTGTGCCTATTGCTCAGGCTCCAGGTCATCGAGTACCTGCTGAAGGTGGACCGCATCGAGTACGGCGCTCCGGCGCTCTCCGACGAGGAGATGGTGGTGACCAAGGCAATGGTCAATGCACTACCGTGCTGCACCAAGCGTCTGAAGGGCCTGTTCGAGGACGCACACCAGGCTCAGCGCGAAATGGGGATGTTCCCCCACGCCGTGAATCCGGGCGAGCTCAAGTGGTGCCTGAAGAACCGCCACATCGGCTACAGCTGCATCCAGAAGGTAAAGCATTCGTGGCTCCCCTTCAAGGAAGACAAGGACCTGCGTTCGCTCCCCGCCTTCAGGGCCCTCACCGAAGTCTACCGCCCCCTCATCGCATCGGGCAAGGGCATCATCCCGCCCATCGACGAAGACAAGGTCCAGGAAGAAGCCCTCGCCATCGTCAACCAAGTCACAGAAAAACTCATCACAAATGACAACCAATAAAGGCAATAAATCATGAGCAAAGAATCCAATCAATTTGACCGCCTGGTAGTAACTAATGTCGATGTCTACACATTCAAAGAAGGCACATTAGGATGCATCAAGGCACTAGCATCCATCATCATCAACGACCAGTTCGTTATTCGTGGGCTTCGCGTGATGGATGGAGAAAACGGTCTATTCGTTGGCTATCCCAACGATCCGTTCTACAAGGGCGAAAACATGAAATGTATCTGCCAGCCGATTACACGTCAGCTTCGCGAACACATCGAAAACGTCGTTCTGGAAAAATACCAGGAAAAAGCAGCAGAGACGGAGGACGACGATGACTGACGACATGGCGACAGACGAAGAGAAGCTGAAGTACAGGACATACGAGACCGGACAGGCTTGGCTTTACCTGCAAAAGAGAGCGTTACTCAAGGCTACGGAGCCAACCGAGTCAATCGGAATCTGGGCGAAGGTCGCCATGGAATGCGAAAGAAAATTCAAGGAATGCCAGAATGAACTCAGAAGACTTCTACGCAAAAGTGAAAAAGAAAATCGAGAGCCATCCGTTCGAGCCGAAGTGCATCGAGGCGACAATGCGGAAAGAGAATGCAAGGAAAGCTTCGCAAAGGTACGAGAAAACTTTCAAGGCGAAAATAAAGCACCGCAAGTGGGACAAGACAGATGCCGGAAAAAGAAGCAACAAGGTCAGATGCGACAGATACCGCGAAAAGAACAAGGAAAACGAAGAATTCATCCTTCGTAAGCGGAGAAACAGCGTGAACAGTTTCCGGCGAAGGCGAGAGAAGGCTCTGTTCCTTGTGCTGACGAATATCGACCAAGAAGCCCTAGACACCTAGGCACAGCGAGGCATGGAGAAGAGTTTGCCAACAGAGAATGAGCAATCGAAGATGACAACGGCTAGAAACTTCGACAAATCAAGACACGGTTGTTATCTGAAGCTTTGACACTCTTGGGGGATCGTTACCCCCCCCGCATTAACAAAAGTTTACAAAAGGAATGAATAGAAATGATGTTTAAGGAATATAAGAGCGCCGAGTATTGGCAGAAGGTCCGCAACTTGGAGTGCGCCAAGGAATGCCTTGACAATTGTTCCAGGGCCGTAGCTATTCTGATAGCTTCCGCACTGTTCCCGATCCTCTACTGCATCGCATCTATTCTCGACGGGTAGCTTATGAACGTACACGAAGCAGTCAGGCGAAACAACTACAAGAACGCCTTGCACATGCTCTGCATCAAGATGGGATGGACCAAGGAATACTCCTGGTACATCATGCGCAGAGAACCAGATATGTGCAGGAACGGCGGTAGAGAAGCCTTCATCAAGAAGGCCACCAGATTGCTTGCGTTCAACTACGATGGCATCCATACCGGGGCCGAGCCGTCACTTTCGCCAAGGCTTTTGCCAAGCGAACATCCATTGAGTCAACCGATCCGTTTTCCACCTGAATTTGAAGAGAAGTCTAAATGAGTTTGAATCACGCTATTTTCCACGGTCGCCTGGGCAACAATCCAGAGATCACCACAATGCCCAACGGCAAGGAACGAGTCCGTTTCAGCATCGCCGTCGACCGCAACTACAAGGACCAGGACGGCAACCGTCCTACCGACTGGATTTCGGTTATCATCTGGGGCAGCGCCAATTACGCCCGCAAGGTGAACCTCGCCAAGGGCGACAGCGTTATCGTCAGCGGCCGCATGGAGAACAACACCTGGACCGACAACAACGGGCTCCCGCGCACCGCTACCACGCTCAACTGCAGCGAAATCCACTTGACAGCAAAGAAGGGTGACCGCAAGAGCGACAAGGACCAGGCCGCCGAAGCCGCATTCCAGAACACCACACCGCAAGACGATGACGACTTTCCGTTCTAGGGGGATGATATGACCAACGCAGTAATCAGGCTCAAGGGAAAGACCCACAACGAAACGAATTACGTGATATCCATATTCATCGATGGCGAAGGCAAAATCAGCCATACCGAAGTATGCGGAAAACCTTGCCGCGCCGTAAAAGAAACCATCGATAACCTCGGTGCAATCAAGTCCAGCAATGTCAACGGAATTTGCGACGCAATCCGACTCAAAATGGCAACGCACAACGAATATGTCAAAGGATAAGAATCACACACCGTGGACCACTTCTGAAGTCGCCATTCTAAAGGCTGGCGTGATTCCGGAAGGGCGTACAATGCGAGCCTGCAGGACCTTCTGCTGGAGGCATGGAATCTTTTGGGCCGGCAAGAAAACTTACGACAACAACATGAACCTCTTACAAAGGATAAAGAAAAATGCGAAACATCCTCATAATTGACATCGAGACCACCGGCACCAAGCCTGGCTGCAAGGTGCTTTCCATCGGGGCCTTCGGCTTTAACAAAGAAGGTCAGCAGGTTAGTTTCTACGAACGAATCAATCCGGAACAGCTTGCCCAGGAAATGTTCTTTGACGAGGACTCCACCATGGAATGGTGGCGCAAGCAGGACGAATCCGTAATGCTGGAAGCCTTCGGCGGCGAGAAGGGCCCTGCAGAAGTCCTGAGCGAATTCAAGCAGTTCTTCTACAAGAACTTCAACCCCGGCCGCGGCAGCTGCAAGTTCACCGTGTGGAGCTGCGGCATTGATTTCGACTTCCCGATCCTTGGCGAACTGTTCGCAAGAACCGGCGTCTCTCCCCTGTGGAAGTTCTGGCAGCAGCGCGACTACCGCACCATCAAGGAACTGTTCCCCGAAGTAAAGGCCAACGAAGGCAACGTCGAGAAGCACAACGCCCTGGAAGACGCCAAGGCACAGATGCGCGGACTCCGTTATTTCTTTGGTCTGCAGCTCGCTCCCGCAAAGAGCATCCAGTAGAATATAGCCCTGGCGGGCACAACACAACAAAAACACACTAGATGTCGGCGCCCTGCAACTCAGGCCCCAGCATTGAATTACACACCCCGCCAGGGTTTCACTTTAGCCCGATGGACGCATTTGATCTAGTCATTGAGTCCTCCTATTGGTTGTGTTGTACCGCGTCCGGAGGGCATTTTTTAAAGGAACAAGTCATGCGAAAGGAACGCACGAAGTACGGCTGCAAGACTTTCACGGTCAAGGAACTGCAGGATTTGCTTCCAAGGCTCGACTGCGACCGTGAAGAAGCCTTGAAAATCGGCGAAAGCATCGGAATGACAAAGCATGCAGTCGATACGCTCAGGAGCCTGCTCGGTTTCACAAAGAAGACTCCAGACATCATTCCGGAATCCACCCTGGACAGGGTAGTCGAAATATTCCTGGACAATCCGGACAAGAGCGCCTACGAACTGTTCAGGGAGTACAACGGCGAACTGAAACTTGCCTGCTACCAAAAGTTCTACGAAATCCTAAGGCGTCGTGGAATCGAGAGCAACCGTAAACGAGACTACTGGTCCGTTTTCAAGGACAAGAAACTCCTGGACCTTAGGGACAACAAGAAAATGTCATTCCCGGAGATACACAAGATGATGCCGGAACGAAGCATCGGAGCCCTGCAGCTAAGACACGCAAAATTACACGGTTATATCGCACCAAGCAAAAGGAACAAAAAATCATGAATATTCAACAACAGCAAACAATACTCAACACACTCAAACAAACAAGAAATCTGACTTTAATTAGTCAACAATCCGGAATCAACATGGTCGCGCTAAGCAAACTATCCAATGGCCATAAAGCATTATCCGCTAAATTGCAAGACAGACTTCTTTCATACTACAACAACAAAAAAAACGCTCAAGCATCGTTGAAATCCATAAATAAAAGGCATTGGACCCTAGAAGAATACAATCAGCTGGCTGAAGGAAAAATTCCATCCGGAAGAACGAAAGGACAAGCAGACGAAGCCTTGAGACGGGTGTACAGAAATTTAATCAAAAAAGGTCTGAGAAAAGATATAATCGGACCCAAGTTTAAAGAAATAAGAATAAAAGCTGAAATCATACAACAAAAAACGACTACCGAAGATATCTGCAATATCTTCACACACAAACTAGGAATCTAAAAGGAACAAAATCAATGAAAACGCAGCTTGACATGAGAACTATCGCAGTCGCGAAAATCATCCCCAACCAGAACAACCCCAGATCCGAAATCGGCGACGTTTCCGATCTGGAAGCAAGCATCAAGGCCCACGGCCTTATCTCTCCGCTGACCGTCCGCTGGAACGGCAACCAGTTTGAAGTTGTTGCAGGTTCCCGTCGCCTGAAGGCACTGCAGAACCTCGGCATCGACAAGGTAGCCTGTAACGTGATTGACGGTCCCGAAGACAAACTCTTCGAAATCGCCACCGCCGAGAACGTGAGCCGCAAGAATATGAGCGCAGGTGACGAATGCCGTGCAGTCCTGCAGATGGTCAAGAACGGTACCGACATCCGTTCCATCGCAACCAACTTCGGCCACAGCGTACGCTGGGCCCTTGGTCGCCAGAAAATGGCGGAGCTTGGCGACGATATCATGAAAATGGTAGACGAAGGCGAAATCACCTTGGCCCACGCCGAAGTGCTGACCATGTGCACCAACGATGATGAAGTCAAGAAGTTCGCCGATCAGTGCCGTTACACCCATCCGGAAGACCTCAAAACTCGTATCATGAACGAGAAGAAGAACCTCTCCAAGGCCCCCTTCAACACAAAGAAAATCTGCAAGGGATGCGACAAGCAGACCATCACCCAGCAGGATATTTTCGGAGACGTTACCGACAGCTACTGCCAGGACGGCGAATGCTATCAGAACAATCTGGACAAGTTCATTGAAGGCAAGGTCGCCGAACTGAAGAAGAACGGCTACATCCAATGGGAAGGCAATTACGATTGGGATTTCATCCATTCCTACAGCTTTATTGATCCGGACAAAATGAGCGAAAGCGACGTGGAAGTCGTTGAACGCATCAAGGAAGACGGTGGACATCTCTGGTTCTACGTCAAGAAGGACGGAGAGGTGATTTTCCGCTGGAAGCGCTCCGAAGCACCTGAAGACCCTGAAGAAGAGGAAGCCCAGGAACAGGAACGTGCAGAACGCGAACTGAACAGCAAGGTACATCAGCGCAAAAATGAACTGGAAAAGGCTGACTTTAAGGAACGCGTCCAGAACATCGTAGACAGCATTAATTCGAACGCCGTAGCCCTCATCTTCGACACACTGAATACCGAGTGCTACGACAACGAAACCTTCGGCGAAAGCAGTACGGCAGACGCCGATGAAGAATACGACGAAGGAGCCGTAGCCAACATCGATGAACCTACCGCCAATGGCGATTCCCAGCGCGACTACATCGTTGCAAAGATCGTAGACATTCTCACCGATTACGACGGCGTCATCTACAAGTCTGAAGTCGAACGCGCTTTCTTTGACCTTAAGGAACGTTCCTGGTATGAAGCCGAAGCCCGCCGGCAGATTGAAGAAGAACCCGAAACCGAAGAAGAGCAGGAGTAGAAAATGAATTACTTCAAGCTCGCCAGGGAATGTGAAGCAAAGGTATTCCTTGGCGACAGCCCCAACCTTTTGGCAACCTGCTACCGTTGTGGCCACAAGTTCAAAATCAAAGACATGTTCGAAGTAGGCCTGAACGTGTTCAAATGCACCCAGTGTGTAAAGGAATCAAAATGAACCTGAAAAAGAAAATCGCAGAAAAAGAAGAAGCTCGCCTGGGAAAGCAAGTCAAGGCGATGAACGCAAAGTCCGCCGAAAAGCCCGCACAAGAAAAGAAGCGCGACCGCAAGAAAAAGACTGCAACCACCGAGGAATCCTCGGCAGTTGTTTCCGAAATGGAAAAGACTCAGACCGAGTTCATTCCCAACTTTTGGACTCACCCCGGCAAGGAATCGTCGGTAAAGATTCCAGATCAGTCCGCAAAGGCCGACTGCGGCAAGCCCCAGCTTTCCCTTGTCCCGACGAAAATCCTTGAAGCAATCGCCCGCGTCCGTGAATACGGCAATCGCAAATACAAGTCCAAGGACAACTGGAAGACCGTCGAAATCGAACGCTACCGCGACGCAGCCTTCCGCCATTGGGCACAGTACATCGACGATCCCAAAAGCTGTGACGAAGAATCCGGCCTTCCCCACCTCTGGCATGTTGCCTGCAACATCTCATTCCTGGTAAGCCTGGAGGACAACAATGCAGATTGAAGACATCGTAACCAAGGCTGACCTCGACGCCTTCGAAAAGAGGATTATGGCAGCTATTACCGCAGACAGGACCAAGACCGAACCTTGTTTCCTTGACCTGGGAGCAACCGCCAAAAAGTACAATCTCAAGAAGGGAAAACTAAGCGAACTCGTCAGGACCGGCGAAATCGCTCACAGCAAGTTCGGTCGCAAGATCTTCATCGACACAAACGACATGGACGCTTACTTCCGCAAGAATCGCATCATGAGCGACGATGAAGCTTCCAGCAAGGCGTTCGCGAGGTCATAACATGGCTTATAACATTAAAACAACTCATCATGAATTAATCAATAATGTCTCGACCGAAATCAAGACCGACGCTACCGTTTACGAAATGAACGAAGTCAAGGATTACATCCAGGAATTCATCGAACAGTTCACGGACTACTCCGACGAAGGCCTGATCAAGGTCGCAGTTTTCCACACCGACGATTACGGCAAGATGGACCTGAGAATGTTCTACACCTACAAGGAAAAGGACATGATCAGCTTCAACAAGGACCACGGCCGTCCAAAAGTTTTGGAGAGCACCAATGAAGAAGCGTAAGACACTTATCTCCCGCAACATGACCGCAGTATGCGAAGACCTTCGCCGACAGCAGCGCGAGCTTATGATGATGGCGGAGAAAGAAAACCTGCATTCTGAAGCCTGCGTAAAATATCCGCCGTGCATTTGTTGCGGGAAAGAAGGCACTCACGTCCGCAAGTGCTTCTTTCCTCTGGATTACGAAGCGCAAGTCAAGGCTTTCGGCTGGACGTTCTCCATGAGTCTCTGCGTCGATTGTCTTAACAAGGCTATGGAAGACGACCGCGTTTTTCAGATTATAAACCTTAGCGAAATCGGTATTTTATCATGACCATCAACCACGACCACCTGCACGGTACAACCGACAAGGCCGTGAGCCTTGAAGAAGACTATCGCAAGATCAGCGCGATGTACATCGACGCCATCAACAAAAGCGACAAGCTCGACATGGAGAACACCGAGCTCAAGTGGGATATCATTTCCTACCGTCTCGAAAACAAGGCCCTCCGTCTTGAACTTTTGAAATGGAAGTTGGCTTACATGAAGTCGATTAGATTCCATAGTCTTGACCACAATTACAACAGTCGCAAGACTGCCCAGAAGTACAGAATCATGTTTAAGCTTGAAGATCGTATCCAGAAGCTGGAGAAGATGTAATGGAAATAATCAGTTGCATAATCGCATACACAATCGGTTTGATTGGCGGCTACCTTGCTGCGGCAGGAACCGGCAACATCCCGACCATAAAACAAGTGGGATTCCTTGCAATAGCCTTGGCTTTGGTAATGACCCCCGTCATCATTTTCATCATCACATGGGAGACATAAAATGAAAAAGACAATCATCGCAATCATCATCGCACTCACAATCGTTGGATGTGCTCAGATCGACCAGACCGAACGCGGAATCATCCTTGAATTCGGAAAGGTTGACGAGGTAGTTGAACCCGGCCTTACCATCTACAACTTTATCACAAAGCAGGTATTAAAGATTTCCGTAAAGACCGAACTTCAGGAAATCCGTATCGAGTCCGGGTCAAAGGACCTGCAGACCGTCAACGTAACAGTTGCCGTAAATTACAGAATTGACCCGTCAAAGGTTGACCAGGTTTACACGCAGTACGGCATGAACGGTGTAGAGATTGCCCTGCAGCCAAAAATCAAGGAGACGATCACAGGCGTAACTCCACAGTACACCGCGGAGGAGATGCTGCAGAAACGCGAGGAAATCCGTCAGCGCATGGAAACAACATTGAAGTCTAAACTTGACTCCGCAAATACACACGTCATCGTCGAAGGCCTCGCCATCACGGACTTTGCATTCGGAAAAGCCTTCAAGGAAGCTGTAGAAGCCAAGCAAGTCGCTGAGCAGGACGCCCTGAAGGAAAAGAACATCAAGCTGAAGGTTGAATACCAGAACGAGCAGAAGGTGGCGAAAGCAAAGGCAGACTCCGCAGTGATCGCTCTGCAGATGCAGGCACTCAAGCAGCAGAACGGAAAGGAATACCTGACGCTCAAGTACATCGAAAAGTGGGACGGAAAGCTTCCCCAGGTATCCAACGGTAACGCACTTGTCATGCCGAAGATTGAATAATAAAAATTAGAGGAAATGAAAAATGGGAATAACGATCAAAAGTAAAAAACAGCGTAAAAACACAAGAGCTCCTCAATGACAAAAAAAAACGACACTCTAAATGGATAAAGTGGGCTACCGTCAAGGACCGTGAGGCCCCTTACCTGCCCTCAGGCTGGTACTGGGTCGCCTACTGGGACGGATCCGTGGAACTGATGTTCTGGGACTACGAAGGCGAATGGTACACCATCGATGGCGAAGCCGACGAAGAAGCCACCTTAAGCAACCTTGTCCGAACAGAAACGATCTACGCAATCAAGCGGGTTGTAATGGAGAAACATCCCTTAACAGAGAAGAAGCAATGACGTTTGAAGAAATATTTAAAAGTTGGACTTTAGACCAAAAAGTTGAATGGGCTTTAGGGCCTAACATCTGCAACTTGTCAAATCAAATGCGTTCCATAATTGTAGAGCTAAACGAGGAAAGAAAAGTTCTAATTCAAGAACTCAAAGATTATAAAGAACGTTTTATAAACGAAGTCGAAGCAAGTGTAAATTTACCTATGCCTTTTGTATCTCCAGCACGGTACGGTTGCGATTTATGTTTCAAGTACAGTTCTGAAGTTAAAGTGTACAACGTCTGGAAAGATCATGCGCATGGCAGGGTGAATCTTTGCCAGGAATGCTACGAATCCTACAAGGCTGAGTATTTCAAGCAAAAAGAAAGAGTTTTGAATAATGGACGAACAGAGGACACAAAATGACCGCAGAAGAATTCGACGCATTAAGCTTTCACAAAGGGATGGTAGTTCAATTCAAGTTCGTTTAATGCTATATTGAATGCAGGCCCGCGTGGCTGACATCAACAGGTACAAACCGGTTCGACCGGCCTGGATAACGTGATGGAAAACGCTCGATGAAATTCGAGCGTTTTTTGTTTGCGTCACGATTCGCAAGCGCTAGACCATTTTCGCGAAGTCACGAAAATGATAAATTTCGAACTTCAGTCACGATTTCGTCACGATTTAAAAAATTATTACATAAAGAAAAAGCCCCAAGCCCTTTATTTACAAGGCTTGGAGCGTGATTGGTTTATTTTATAGTGCCAGAGGGACTCGAACCCTCGTTGCCGGCGTGAGAGGCCAGTGTCCTAGACCACTAGACGATGGCACCGAAAAATGTTTCTACTTAAGCCTTCGCAAAAGCGGTGCTAAATGTAGTAAACATTTTTGAACTTGTCATCAAAGACCGGATATTAGTCTCTGTAGTACAGGTCCAGGTTGTTCTTGACCGGAGTTGCAGCTTCCAGGTTGTTCACGAATTCGTTGAACAGGCTTGCAGCACCGTAGCTAGAAGCGTTCTGGACGTCGGACTTAACAGCGGACTTCAGAGCTTCTTCTTCAGGAGTCTTCTTGGAGGTGACCTTCAGCATCACGGCACCAATATCGGTTGCCATTGCAGCGGTCCATTCACCTTCCTTGGCGTTCTTGACTGCCTTGGCGAAGTTCACGTTGCCGTAGCCGAAGCCCGGAACGTAACCGTCAACAGAAGCGCTCTTGGTTTCTACGCGGACCTTTTCGATCTTGGTGGTAGAATCGTCGGCGTTGAAGGCCTTGACCTTGTCGGCAACAGAGTTCAGGTAAGCTTCAGCAGCGGAAGCAGCCTTGTTGCGGAGGAGAGTTGCCTTGATGTCGTTGAAGAACAGGTCGAGGCTACGTTCGCCAGCCTTGAGGTCGGCAGTCTTGATAGCGACAGCAACCCACTTGTTGTTCTTCATGACCGGAGAAACCTTGCTAGATTCTTCGGGCAGGATTTCGTTGGGCCATGCGTAGGCAGCCAGACCCTTCAGGTAACCGACACCGTCGATGTTGTCGCCACGAGAAATCCAGTTGGATTTCTGAACCATCAGGTTCTGATCCTTGGCAGCTTCTTCGAAGGACTTGCCTGCATCAACGCTAGCCTTAACCTGAGCAAGAACGTTTTCGAGGCTGTCGATAGTTTCAGAAGAAGCGTTCACGACCAGCAGGATGTGACCGACCTTGACCAGGTCAGCACCGGTAGAGTCCTTGGACTTGCCGTAAGACTTAATGATATGGTAGCCGAAGCGGGTCTTCACCGGTTCAGAGATAGCGCCGGAATCCAGGGAGAAAGCCTTGTCTTCGAATTCCTTGACATAGACACCACGACCAACGTAATCGTCGCTCAGGATGCCGCCCTTTTCTGCAGTACCCGGATCTTCGGAAGAAATGCGAGCCATGTCTTCGAAGGTGGTGGTAGAAGAGGAGTCGGTGAGCTGGTAGTAGAGAGTCATTGCATATTCGCGGATGCGTGCATCGTCACCGGCGGTAGCTTCGACCGGCAGGTAAGCATACTGGAACTGAGCCATGTCCTTCATCACGAAGAAGCTGTCCTTATGTGCATTGAAGTAACCGGCAACCATGACGCTGTCGACAGTGTTTTCGTCAACGGCAAAGTCAGAAGCAGAGGCGACTGCCACCTGCAGTTCGTAGTCAGTCATACGGCGACCGACGGTCCAGTTAGCTTCGAGAGAAGTAGCGTGGAAGGAAGCACCGACCAGAGCCTGCAGTTGGCGAACGGGGATGGTGTTGGTCTTCAGGTCTTCTTCGTACTGAAGCATGACACCCCACTTGAAGGCTTCGGGAGTCTTGAGCCAGGCGTCGTATTCATCCTTGTTGAAGGTAGAATCGGTGAGGAACTTGGGCAGACTTGCGATGTAGGCCTGAGAGCGCTGCATCAAGTCTTCCTGGGAGGTAGCCTGCTGCTGGATAGCATAGAGGCGACGCTGAGCTTCCTGCACCAGACGGCCGCGGACGGCATCCGGATTGCGGGTGAATTCAGATTCCAGTTCGGCGACCGAGGCCTGCAGTTCGGCCTTTTCGAATTCGCCATTCAGGAGAATCTGGCGAACGAAAGAGCGGAAGACTTCGGAACGGAGCTGGTTGTACTGTTCGTCTTCGAGGTGCTGACCCTGATACTGGTTCTGCACGATCATCTTGATACGGGCGTCGAATTCAGCATAGGTGATCTTGCTGTCGTTGACTTCACCAACCGGGTAGCTCTTGCCCTGGTTCGGTACACGGTCCATGGCCAGAAGGCCAACAGCGATACCTGCGGCAAAGATTACAATAATCCACTTGGCTTTTTCATTAATCCACGTTAACATAGAGTAGACTCCATTAAAATTTTGTCGGCGCAAAATGTAGTAAAAAAATCCATTTGGTTTTATTTTGTTGTCATATAATGCCGAAATACGGCTTTTTTTCTATCTATTACACATCCAAAAGTCAATAGATTCTGAACGGAGTTTGAACATGTACGATATTTTGGTCCTCGGTGCCGGCATTTCCGGATTAAGCGCAGCCCTTCATGCTGCAGAAAAAGGTCTCTCTGTAGTCATCCTCACCAAGGGAGCTAAACCGGACGGTTCATCAAACTACGCTCAGGGCGGTATCGCTACCGTTACCAAGAAGACAGACAAGTTCAAGTTCCATATTGACGATACCCTGGAAGCAGGCGCCGGCCTCTGCAAGAAGGAACCGGTAAACATCCTGACCAAGAGTGGCCCCGCCACCATCCAGCAGCTTGTAAAATGGGGCGTCCAGTTCACCCCCAATCCGGTGAACCGCGAAGAGTTCGACCTCCATCTGGAAGGCGGCCACAGCCATCACCGCATCCTCCACGCCGCAGACCTTACCGGAAAGGAAATCATGCGCGCCCTCCTCTGCGAACTTCACAAGCAGAAGAACATCGATTACCTTGAAAACTGCTACATCAAGGACCTGATCTGCCAGGGCGAAGGCAAGGAAAAGCGCTGCATCGGCGCAAAGATCATTCACCAGAAGACAGGCGAAGTCGAAAACATCTACGCCAAGTCCACAGTCCTTTCTACCGGTGGCGCCGGGCGTATCTGGCAGTACACCGTATGCCCGCCCGACAGCTGCGGCGACGGCATGGCCATTGCAGCCCGTGCAGGTGCAGCACTGCAGGACATCGAATTCATGCAGTTCCACCCCACCAGCCTTTACGCCCCCAGCCTCAAGAAGCCCTTCCTCATTTCCGAAGCGGTCCGCGGCTTTGGCGGCATCCTCAAGAACGACAAGGGCGAAGAATTCATGAACCAGGTGCATCCGCTCCACTCCCTGGCACCCCGCGATATCGTGGCCCGCGCCATCCACAGCGAAATGCAGCGTCTGGGCAAGCCCCACATGTACATCGACCTGACCGGCCACACCCCCAAGGACATCCGCAGCCACTTCCCCAACATCTATGCCAAGTGCATGGAAGTGGGCGTCGACATGACCAAGGAATGGATCCCCGTCGTTCCCGCAGCACACTACATGTGCGGCGGTGTTCTGGTAGACACCTGGTCCCGTACAGAAATCAAAGGTCTCTATGCATGCGGCGAAGTCGCAGCAACAGGCGTTCACGGAGCAAACCGCCTGGCCTCCAACTCCCTCCTCGAAAGCGTCGTCTACGCCGTTCGCGCCATCGACAACATCGTGGAAAGCGGCCTCCTCAATGAAAAGATCTCCACACCTCGTTCCAACAAGAAGGAAAAGGTTTCTTACACCAAGTCCGCTTTCTGGCGCAAGCGCAAGAAGATCCTTCAGGACATGATGTGGACCCACTGCGGTATCGTACGTACCGTGGCCGGCCTGAACCAGGGCCTCAAGGTCATCGAAGGTCTAGAAAAGGAAGTGGACGCCGCAATCAAGAACAAGGAAACCGAAAACTTCTACTTCCTTGAATTCCTGAACGCCCTCCAGGTCTCCAAGATGATCCTGATCGCAGCTCTGCGCCGTAAGGAATCCCGCGGTCTCCATTACATTCTGGATTACCCCAATCCGAATCCCAAGACCAAGCACCAGAGCATTTACCTAAACGACAAGGAGTAAGGGGTTTGAGGGATGAGATATGAGATTTGGGTATAAGCGGGATTAGTCCGTCTAACTAGAAAATATGACGTATTAATCCTGCGAAAAAAATCATAATTCACTCTTCACTGTTCACTATTCACTGTTTTCGGGATTTTAATTGGCTGCAGGCAAGAACGACAAACCTTCTAAGATTGGCGGTTATAGACCGGTACAGGAACTGGGTGCCGGCGCCATGGGCAAACTGTGGCTTTGCCACGACCCTTCCCTAGACCGCATGGTGGTGGTCAAGCAGATGCAAACCACCCAGGAAGACAACCCCGATGCCCTCAAGCGCTTCATGCAAGAGGGTAACATCCTAGCCCACCTGAACCACCCCGCCATTACCAGACCCTACGGCCTCTGGAAAGAAAGCGACGGCAAGCTATCGCTTTCGATGGAATTCGTTCACGGCTACACCCTGCGCAACATCCTGGACAAGTGCAAGCAGCCTCCCCTGTGGGTCGTTATGCTGGTGCTCTACGAAGTGCTGAGCGCCCTGGGCCACGCCCACCGCCAGAACGTAGTCCACCGCGATATCAAGCCCGCCAACATCATGATCGATAACGACGGTCGTGTGCGTCTGCTGGACTTCGGCATCGCCTATACCGACAACAAGCTGGACTTCAACCGATTCTTCAAGGACGAAGAGGAACGCAGCCGCATCACCCAGACCGGCGCGATTCTCGGTACAGTCACCTACATGAGCCCCGAGCAGACTCTTGGCGAAGACGCCTCCCCCGCTTCCGACCTGTTCGCCGTTGGCATCGTGGCCATCGAGATGCTCACCGGCCAGAACATATTCCGCGGGGCGAACTTCAGCGAGACCATCCAGCGCATCCAGAAACTGCGAATCACCCCCAAGGTATTCCCCAAGGAAGTCCCCATGGCCCTTCGCAAGTTCGTGCTGAAGCTGGTAGCCAAGAAGCCCAAGAACCGCCCCCTCACCGCAGCCGATGCCGCCGACCAGCTGGCCGCCATCATGAAGAACTACCCCCGCGACCTCACTCCCTATATGAGCGTCTGGTGTTCCGCCCTCAAGGAATCCAACGGCCCCCTGTCGGAATCCGATTATTCGACCCCGGCACTCTACAAGGATAGCCGCAAGAAAATGTTCCTGCTTGGACTATCAATTGGAGTAGTCATCAGCACCGCTGTGACCGTCCTCATCCATACCGCCCTGTAAAAAATTTTATTTTTAGCCTGAATATGAACACTATCGATATAGTCAGTCTCGTGTTGATGACCATCCTGCTGCTCATTGGCCTCTGGCACGGACTCCTGCGTGGTATTTTCAGACTCCTGGCCTGGATTGCCGCCATTACCGACGCCTACTTCATCAACAAGTTCTTTTCCGATACCGTAGCAGGATTCGGCTTTAGCGATTTTTCCGCTTCGATTATCTGTATTTGCATAGGATTCCTGGTTCCCTTCCTCGCCCTGCTCTTTACTGGCCACATGGTCAACCATTACGTATCCGACACAGTCGTTGGAAAGGTGGACCGCATCCTTGGAGCCTTCTTTGGACTGGTGAAGGGCGCCCTGGTCATGTTCGTCATACTGACAATCCTCCATGTAATGCCCTTCGGGGGCTTTGTGCAGGAGACCCGCGACAATTCCGTTTCTTATGCCGCCTACAAGACCGTACTTGCGACTATGGGATACTCAACGGAGCCTGTAGACCTTGTAGGTGCCGCCGAACGAAAGGCCTCTGAAATCACAGAGAAGATGGCCAACAAGGCCTCCGAAAAAGTAGAAGAGGTGGCCAAGGAAACCGTAGAAAAGGCAACCGACGCCGCCAAGGAAGCAGCCAGGGAAGCCGCCGCCAAGGCCGTAAAGGAAGCCTCCGAAAAAATAGCCCCCACTTCAGAAAAGTAGGAGCCAGATCAAAAACCAGAAACGGTTTTACTGAGCAAGTCGCCGGGCTGTCAGCTCGGCTTCTTTCATTATATCCTCTTCGCCATCCACATGACGGTCCCTCATTACGAACTGGCCGTTACATATAACGTGCTTGATTGCGCTATTGTCTGCGGAATACACCCAGTTGCTAACCAGATTGTGGTTGGGGGTTAGACGTTCATTCCTGAGGTCCACCAAAAGGGCGTCAGCCAAAAGACCTTCAACAATGGCTCCGGCCGGAACGCCATAGGCAATGGCCACATTGGAAGAAGCCATTTTCAGAGCATCGGCGGCAGGCAACTTTTCGGCGCTGCTAGAAACCTTGGTCAAGAGAGAAGTCAGCTTCATCTCTTCGTGCATATCCAGGTTGTTGTTGGAGGAAGCACCGTCGGTCCCGACGCCTACCAGCATGCCGCTTTCCAGCATCTTGTGGATCTTGGGGATGCCACTACATAACTTCAAATTGGAACAGGGATTGACAATGGCCGCAGAACAGGATTCCGCCATGAGCGTCATGTCGTTTCCGCTGAGGTGGACGCAATGGGCCGCCACGAAATTTCCGCCAAGGGCGCCGAACTTGTCCATCAGTTCTACCGGCGTGCAGCCGTACTTCTTTTTGCAGTCCTTGACTTCGGTAGCAGTTTCGGCCAGATGGGTATGAAGAATATACTCCTCCTTGCGGGCCACTTCCACACAACGTTTGAAGGTCTTGTCGCTAACGGTATAGATGGCGTGGGGCATTACCGCCAGAGAAACACGGTCAGACTCCATGCGGTGTTCCTGCAGGAACTTGAAGCTGGCCTCGGTCAGTTCGGGCGTCTGGAGCGCATCGGCCACCGTCACGCCAATGGCCGCGCGAATCCCCATTTCCTTGACCGCCTTGATGGTCTCTTCGCGGTGCCAGTACATGTCGGCAAAGAACACCGTACCCGACTTGATCATCTCGAGAATGGCCAGGCGGGATCCCACCCGGATATCCTTGGGAGTAAGCTTCGCCTCGAAGGGCCAGATGTGCTGAGTCAGCCACTGCTGCAGGGGCATATCGTCGGCATAACCGCGAAGGAGGGTCATGGCCGCATGGGTATGGCCGTTATAGAACGGCGGGAGGATCGCCAGGCCGGAGCAGTCCACGATTTCGGCATTGTTGTAATCGGCTGCGGTCAGCGGGCGTTCCACCTTGGCGAACTTCTTGCCCGAAATAAGGATGTCCCTGACGGAGCCGTTAAAATAGACGGACTTCAATACCATTTTACCCATAAATGCCTCATTTTCGCGAAAAAAAGAACTTTTTTGTTCACAGAATATAGCTCTTTTTCGCCTTTTGCAACAAATTTTTAAGAAGAATCTCAACTTTCACTTAATTTATTGTATAATTAAGGTATGGCTATAAATGATCTAGAAACACTTCCTATTTCCCGTTCCGAATTTCAGCGTCTTGACATCTTCAAGAACGTCACCTTTGAAAGTTTGGCAGGATATTTGTTGAGCTGCCATACAGTAAATGTGGAACCGGGAACCCTTCTTATCGACCCTGAACACCCCAAGCGCCGCTTGCTGGTGTTGTTAGACGGAATGATGGAAGTCAAGATGGAAGTCGAAGGCGGCAACTTCAAGGATGTCATCGAACCGGGCCACTGTGCCGGTGAAATGTCCATCTTCGACAGCGTAAAGCCCAGCGCCTACGTATTCGCCAAGGACCCCTGCCGCATTCTGGTGATCGAACCCGAAGTCGCCCTGGCCATGATCAACGCCTCTCACGACTTGTGCCTGAACTTTTTGCATATGCTGAGCCAGCGCCTGCGCAACAACAACCGCGTGGTGTGCGAAGAAGAATACCACATCCGCTGCATCGAAGAAAACGCAAAGGTGGACTCCCTTACGGGCCTCCACAACCGCCGTTGGCTCGAAGAAATGTACACCCGCGAAATCAACCGCAGCAACGCCGGCAATTTCCGCCTGTCTGCCGTCATGATGGACATCGACCATTTCAAGCGGGTAAACGACACTTACGGCCATCTGGCCGGTGACCAGGTCCTGATCGCCGTGGCCGGAGCCATTACCGACAGCCTGCGCCCCTCCGACATGCCCGTACGCTACGGCGGCGAAGAATTCAGCGTGTTCCTGCCGGGAACCTCCACCGAAAACGCCCGCATAATCGCAGAACGCCTGCGCAAGGCCGTCGAAAAGCTGCGCATTCCCCTGCCCGACGGCCAGGTGATTCCCGTAACCATCAGCCTGGGCTTTACGGAACGCCAGGATGGCGACACAGTCCGCTCCATTATCGAACGTGCCGACCAGGCCCTTTATAACGCCAAGCAGAACGGCCGCAACAGAGCCTGCCTGAACCTTGGCGAAGGCGGCATGCTGCTGCTCTAGCCTCTACAACTAACGATCCATTTTTATGACGGTGCCAGGTTTATTATCTGTATCACCGTCTTTTGTTATGACCCAGACAACATCCATTCCCTTGGCCAGGTCAGGGTCTACCTTTTCGGCAACACCATCAGTCAGAATGACCACCTGCGAAAAGTGCCTCTCCTGGGCATGCTCGAAAATAGGTGTAAAGCTAGTCCCACCGCGCCCCTTGAACTCAATCTGGGCAATAGAGCGGCGGTTGAACAGTACCGTTTCATCGGGATCCTGAACCGCGATGTCAAAACTCCAGAGGTATACGCCGGTATAGTTGGCAATACGCTCGATTTCCACAATGAATCGCGACAAGTCCTGGGTGCCCACGCTGCCCGAGGTATCGGCATACACCGCCACCGGTTCGACGCACTTCGTGGTATACCCCAGAAAGGGTTTGCCGTAATGTTTATTCCAGCGCCTGCGGGACTGTTCCTTCTGGTAACTCAGGAAGGGCCCCAGCTTGAGCCTCAGAATATCACCCCAGTTCAAGGGCTGCTCCTGGGCCTTCATCACCATCTCGATACCAGTGCCATCGAGATGCCCCCAGCCGTGGTTTCGCCCGATGTTCTCCACCACGTTGCGCACATAGTCGTCGATATAGGCATCTTCCTCAAAACCTTCCCCATGCCGGTTGTCCAAGCGCCACCTTGTGATTTCGCCCAGGGGGCAATTCTCGTCGATTTCGCCATCCCCACCCACAAACTGGACGGTAACATCGGGGAAATCCTGATCTAGCAGAGTCAAGTACTGCTCGAAACTCAGGCAGTTCTTATAGCCAAACATCATGGGCAAAAGGCTCATGACATCGCCCTTTCTGCAGTTGCCCACATCCTCCTTGAAACGGGGAATCTTGATACCCGTCTCTTCATAAATCAGGCTGTTAATGGCCAGATCCATGGCCACGTTCTCTTTGTAGGCACGGCGACGGTCACTGGAACTGCGGTGGGTGCAGTGGTGCAGCAGCACATGCATCATCTCGTGGATCAAGACATAGGTGCGCTCCCCCTCTTCCAGCGAAACAAAGAACTGGGGATTGTACCGAAGGCTTATGCGGCCATTCTTGACGCACACCCCCATGGTTTCTACAGAATCCGTAGCCACCGTATTCATACCCACCAGCAAGTTGAAGCTGAACGGGCTGTACACAAGGAGACGGCATATGGTCCCCTGAAAACTCTTTTCAAAATCCGTCACGACACCCCCTAAGCCGCAATAATGATATCGTCTCGATCCAGGTCAGACACCGAAATATTGTTCATCTTGGTAAAGTTCAAGACCCAGGCGTCATAGGCAGAAGCTCCGCCGTTCTTGCCCTCCTTATTCATCAGGGCGGCGTTGTAAATCTTGTAGCGCTTGGGAGTCTTGCGCCAGGCCAGGAACTGGTCCTTCTTCTCCTTCATCCAGCCCTTTACAAAGGCTACAATGGCCTCGTTGGGGCAGCATTCCAGGAACGCCAGGATGTTTTTCTCGTGCTTTTCGTTAAGTCTGGTAGACTTTACCAGTTCCAGCAAGGAATGGCAGGTCGGAACAGCCAACTTGATGTTATTCTTGAAGGCCTCCCTGACAACCTTAACCATGACCTTGTCCATGGACTGCAGGATCTTCTTGACGTCAATCTCGTGAACGCGATCCACCTCGCAGAATTCCGCAAACTTCATGGCATAGCTGAAACCCACATAGGCCGACGCAATCTCCGTCAAGAAGTTGACGTTACCCGTGGTAATGTCATCGTTATTATTGCTGAAATTCATCAGACATTCCCCCAGGTGGGTCCAGTCGCGGGGCGAAGGCCCCTTCTTACCCTGAATGGCAAGCTCCTCGATGGTCTTGGTGGGGAGAACGATGAACTCCGGATACTTTCTCAAGAAATCGGGAACGGCCTCGTGAATCTGGCCGGCCTCCACGCGGCGGCTGAAATCCTCGAGGTACTCCTTGTCGGTGGGCGCGAAAGTGAAGTTCTTGATTCGGCTTTCCTGGGCCGGGTCGCGACGGGTGCCGTTATAAATCGTGGCGTTGTCGTTGTCGGCACAAACCACGTAAGTGTTCTCCTTGAGATCCACCCCGAACAGGCGGTGTTCCAGGAGCAGTTCCATAATACCGTCCTGGATAACCGCATTGCCGCGCTTACATTCGTCCAGGAACAGAATATAAATATCGTCGTATTGGGTCAGACGGCTGTAATGCATGCCGTTTTCTTCGTACAGCTGGGCCATCTTGTCGTCGTAGGCCTTGCAAGTGGGAATCCAGCTGGGCGGGCAGCTATAAGTTCGACCGCCGAATTCCTGGAAGTTACCGATCAGGTCGGCCGGATCCATAATAGACACGCAGCGGCTAATCACATGCACCCGATCCAGGGGCAAGCCGTGCTTCTTGGCGATAATCTTGCGGACAGTGTTGTGAACGTAGCTGGTCTTGCCGATACCATGGTTACCCATGAGCCCCAGAGTGTGAGACGGCAGAAGACCATTTTCAATGAAACGATTAATCGAATTGATATCCATATTTTTACACCTCACCTATATTATCGTTTGATCGCCTCAAATTGTATAATCAAAAAAAAAAATGACCCGCCATCTAATGGCAGGTCAAGTTTTTATTCGTCAGAACCTTACGAAACGGAACCGCATCTATTCCTTATACTCAAGGAAGTTGAAGCCAAGCTTAATCTTGTGATGACGGGGATGACCTTCACCATTGATATCTTCGTAAAGAAGAATCTTGACCTTGACGGTCTGTTCCTGGGTAGCCGTGTAGCTCAACAGTTCATAAGGAGTTGCGCCGTTATTGGAGGCACTGGCAAGAGTCTTGCCCGAGTTGTCAACCAGGAACAGGTCGAAGTCCTGGGGAACGCGGTTATACGTTGCAATATCGTCACCAGAAGAGAGCCAAGAAATGGCGGCACGATACTTATATCCCGGCTTTACAGTAAAGGGGATGAACAGTTCGTACTGATTCTTGCCGCTAACCTTTGTGAACATCCTATTGATATCGCCATACCAGTAGTTAGACTTATTGATGTAATGTTCATAACCAGGTTCGTTAATGTATTCAGAACCCATGAGAGCCGGATAGTAAGGAATGCCAACGGCACCGCTCTTGTTTTCATCGTTGATTTTCAGGATGCTGGAAGTCAGGAGTCGAGCCTTGGCCATTTCGGGATGGTAACGCATGAAAGGCTGTCTCCTAATGAGATTGGCCATCATGTTGGCGGTATAAGCCGTAGCACCCATAGTTCCATCCATAACCTCGTACTTGGTGTAGACGGAATCACCCTTGGAGTAGGTCTTGACATCGGTCTTGCGCTTGGACTTATCGAAGAAGCTAAAGTCCGTGTAGTTCGCAATTTCGGGCTTCTGGCCCCTTACGGTCTTGCCAGCGTTGGTGTACGGGGCGTTGGCCCAGGCCGAGAAGAAACCCATGGTATTCTTGGTATCTACAGAACCGACGGTGATTGCGTTGGCGGCATAAGCCTTGGCATTCATCAGGCCCTTTCTATTGTTCTTGTAGTTACCGGCACCCACGATTTCAAGCATGTGGTTTTCGTAGATGTAATTATCCAGCTCCCTGGTCTCTTCGGTATACTTATCGGTGGGAGTATCTTCGGCAGCATGAACACCCATGTAAATCTGGGGGTCACGGCTAGACGGATTTTCGGGATACGGGCTCTTTTCGCACTTGGAGTTGTGAATAAAAGTGTAAGCACCCTTATTCTGACCCGGCATAGCGTAATTCAGGAGAGTGGCGTTGTATTCGTCATTCGGGGTGGGTACATGAGCCTGGCAAGTGATATTATCCAAAACACTGCCTTCCAGCAAGAAGAACTTCGAGGGAGTCTGATCCTTCAACCAGGCCGGGTAAGCCTTGGTATCTACATAGATGCCGACATAATCGTCACTAAAGTTATAATAGTTGTATTTCAGATTCTCGTAAGGGAAGGCCTTTCCGCTCTGGCTGTACGGCACTTCATCGAAGTTCTTGAACTGCAAGTAAACATAGTCATTGTAGGAAGAAGAAATCCCCACAATCGTAAGCTTGTCGGAATTGGTCTTGGAGAAACTGACATCGTAGCCCGTAGCCGTCTTTGCACCATTAACCGTATAGGGGGTAGTGGAGAAATTGTATATGACGGGAGTTTGATCGTACTGGCTCCACCCGAAATAATACCTGGCGTTAGGAGTATGATAAAGGGAGTAGCAATTGGTATTGTAGTAGGTCTGGTACGTGATGAAATTCTTCGTAGGGAGACCATCAGATCCACGATCATGATTGTAAATACCTTCATCGAATTCGGCTCGGTACGCAGCCTTAACAGCTACAGATGCGGCCTGCAGGTTGTCGCCACCAAGGCCATTTTTCTTGATAGCCATGTGGTCAGCATCCTTATAGACCATGGGTGAATTCATCTTGCTAGCCTTACGGCCAAGAAGGTCATAATTAGTCGCTGCACCTGCAGTTACGCAGGCAAGCGCCGTCGTCATGACGCACAGTGTCTTTTTTTTCATCTTTTCCTCTTCATTTTCCCTACGCAACAGTTTTACGACCGTTAATACGATCGTTGGCGAAATATAAAATAGTTTGTCATAAATTTCGGTAAAATTTTGTACGAGCAAAAAATCTGCAATACAGATGCAGTTAATTTGTCATACATGTACAGCAAAATGCTTGTAAATCAATTTTAATACAGGAGCAAACGATAAAACAAAAGCTGATGGTTTTGAAACCACCAGCTGTAATTTTATCCGTAAACTACCCCTGATAAAAAATCTGATGTTAAAAAAAACTATTTTTGCGAAAAAACTCAGGCTGTGAAAAATTTTTCATGCATTTCTTGCAACGTCGTAACTTTGTATTTAATTTTTCCGCCAGTTAATTGTTTACACAAAGTATTTAACAATCTTTGTTTACCGCTATCAACGAGAACATAAACAAAGTCATGAAATATTGCGCCAGTAAAGTGTTGCTTTGTTTTTACGGTTTTTTCTTTTATATCTGAAGCAAGATTTTCGCAGCTACCTTTTGTGTCGCATCTAAACTTCATCTCGGCGATAACAACCTTAAAATTTCGGCCATAATCAATAGCAAATAAGGAATCCCCAGATTTTGTTCGCATTCCTAATTCAGGATGTTCGCTTGCATATTGATCCCCAGAAACACATTCAGTCTTTTCGAAATTAGGACATTGCTTAAGATCATTTGCACCGCCTTCTTTTTTTATCAGCGATGGATAATCCTCAGTTACCGTTTTGAAGTTTGCTGCAAACTGACGAGTCTTCGCTAAATTGTAAATATACGGCATCCACTAACCCCAATACAGACTACAAGTCTGCAATTTCCTGATTTTCTTCGGAATATCCATCCATTATTCTAAAAGACTTATTGAACTTTTCAAAAATAGGTTCAATATCATCATTCAAATTTTTAAAACTATACAACAATCTTTTGTCATCTTCCAAATCAGCCAAATAGTATCGTGTTTTTTGTTTCAGTTCCTTTTCTGCAATGAATTTAAGAGAACTAACCATATCCGTACTATGGCTAGAAATAAGGAACGTGCATTGAGTTTCTTTTCTCAACATCACTAAAAACTTTGCAAAATGAACTATCCATTGAGGATGCAGATGCGCTTCTGGCTCATCTAGAATCAAAAGGGTATTTTGATTAATCAGACCCTTTCTATATAAAGACTGCATTATAACAAATGATTTTAAACCTGTTGCGCCCCGTTTCAACACATCAAAAACAGGGCCTTCGTCTGAGGTTTTATAGATTAGCGAGGATTTATCTTCGTTCCAGTCAAAGTTTCCATTTAAAAGACCTCCCGTCTCGTTGGGGTAGAAATTAAAAGGTTCGTCAAATTTTCGATTTCCCCAAAAAACTTTATTCAAATCGGTCCAATGTTTCTTTGTATCGTCAAGGACAAACGCATTTGCATCCATGAGACTCATCGGAGTATCTACATAAAAAATATTCTTTATTGAATCAGGATAAAGAACAACATTTCGATTACCATCAACAACCGGAACATCATTTTCAAAAACATTAAATAGTGATGGATTTAACTTTTGACCAAATAGTTCATTCCACTGTTGCTGGAAAACAGTCATTTTACGATCTAACTTTAGAAAATCAGAATTCTTCTGAATTTCAATGTATTTAATCTTGAAATCCGACAATAATTCTTCTGCAGACAAATCCTCATGATACGGTCTTTTTAAAACACTGCACAAGATGTTACAAAAAGAGTCGTAATACCTTTTTTTGGCTGAAGACAAAGGCCTTTGAACTTCATAGCAGAGTTGAATCAAGCTATCAAGAAATTCGAGATATTTTTCGTTATTTTGGTCACGAAAATAAAGACCGCTATGGACAATCTGTAGTTTAGATACATCAGATCGTTTAGCAAAACCGGACATATTGGTCATAGCAGAACGTAAAGATTGTTTCATTTCAAAAAGCAATCTTTTAGTTGTATTCGCAACCAAATCATCATAGTTTATTGCTGCAGAAAGCAACTCGTACGTGGATCTTGCTAGTGTGCTTTTTCCACAGCCATTTACACCGGAAATGACAGTAATTCCGTCAAGAATAATATCAGCTTTTTTTATGGCAAAAAAATCACGTGCTTTAATTGCAATACCCATTTTGCAAACTCTCTTTTTTATCTCCATATATAGCTTTTTTGGAGGAGATTCCGTCAGCTGGTCCTACAATAAAATACATAGAAAAGAGATACAAAAAATATTTTTTTCGAAAACTTTTCTTTTTGCAAACAACTGTTTGCGTAATTTCACAATTAATCAACAATTCGCATATCTCGCATGTGCCTTCGGGATGGAGGCTTGCAAGCGGTTCTACTCCGTAAAGTTCACGAGGTTGCCCGACCTTCTGATAGACCTGTCGACCGCGGAGGATCGGCGTACGCTTGAAAACGCCCTGCAGAAATACACCAAGCCCACGCTCCTGATCATCGATGAATGGCTTCTGTTCAAGTTGCGGGAAAATGAGGCGAGGTTGCTCCTGGAGGTAATCCACAAGAGACGCAGGAAGTCTTCGACCATATTCTGTTCGCAGTTCGAGGAGAAAGACTGGTATGACCAGATATGCGAAGGTGAAAGTACGCTTGCGGATGCCATAATGGACCGGATATCCTTCGACTCCTACAAGATAAACATCGAGTACGTCGACAAGTTCGTTGACAAATCCATGCGAGAAGTGTATGGGTTGAACCCATCTGAAGCACAATAACCCTAAAACAGGTGGCTCAGTCAGACCGGCCGGACTAGTGGTTCTCACTTCTCCGGACTGGCGGCTCCGCCGCTCCGGAATAATCACTTTTCGGCATAGGCAACCAAAGCACGGTGATCGTATCGGCAAGGAGGAGCAACCTTGTAAGGGTCAACACCTCCGTTAGCTTCTTCGCTATAAAAAAACTCGCCGAACAAGATCGGTGTTTCTCGTATTTCACGAGCCACTTTCATTTAATGTCCATCAAATCAAAGTACATCAACCGGGTATGCGGATTACATTCATCTACGTGATTCAAGAAATCAAACCCATTCTTTTGGTAGAATGGAATCGCAGCCAAATACGCATCTACAGTAAGGAATCTACAATGATTTAGCAAATGGAGCCGACTGATTTAAAATGAAGTCATTCAAATCAGCATCGCCACAATCAAATGCTTTAACAGTTTTCGAAGATTTAAGTTTTAGAAATTTAGGGACAATCACACCTGTCTGAAACAAGGATCAACACCTCCATTTGCTTCTTCGCGCGCGCGTTTTTCACGCATTCCCTCCTCATACGCTTTACACATGATTTCGTAATTCCGTAAGCGTCTAGCGCGAGCTTCTGGAGACTCGGTGCGTTTTTCCTGCATACGGGCTAAGAAACGGCGAGCATCCTCACCGAACAAGATCGGGGTTTCTCGTATTTCACGAGCCATAATTACCTCTTTTTCTAAAAGCAAATCTAGAATCACTAACCCTGCCGCGTCAAGGGATACAAATTAGGGTTGATCATTTTGCAAACAACTGTTTGCATGAGTGTCGCGACCCCGCGTCATCCTGAGCAAAGCGAAGGATCCATTCAAAAGAATAATGAAAGCGTTATAAAAAAAGCCCGGAAGAACCTGGCTTAAAACTGATGTTGGAACGTGTTATTTTTCAAAAAAACTTGACTCTACCTCAACGAAAACATTGGTACCCACAAAGAGTTTCATTATGCCCCATACCTTTCGTCAAGATATTCGCATTTTTCTCTGCGGCAATCAACTTGAGTATCAGCCTTTATGCACCCAGTAAACTTTTCAAACAGTTTCACGGCAGCTTCGTCATCCATGGATTTTCTAGATGATACGCGTAAAGAGTCCAGGATTATGGAAATTATCTGAAGCTTATCATCTTCGCAGAGGTTTTCCACCTCCGAAATAAAATGCTGAATCTGTGTCTTTGACATAATAGCCGTTTCCCTACTCAACGTCAATATACATTCATTTTGCATCTTTTGGCACATCATACCACAAACGTCATCCACCTGCACCCCACCACGTCATCCTGAGCAAAGCGAAGGATTCAACCTTCCCACCACAATTTTGTAAATAAAAAGCCTTTTGTCTTGAAAAAAAAAGGACGACACCACGACTAAATAAAACAAATTTTACTTCAAATATCTTACACAAAACAAAAATCTTTCATACAAAATTATATTTAGCGCGTAAAAACAAAAAAAGGGGCGATTATGTCAAATACTAAACATAACGGGACAATCAAGTACTACTACAAAGCAGAATCAAATATATACGTGGAAAATAGAGACGAAAGTAAGGATTCCGTCTTTAGCACGATTTACGAGTCGTTTTTCCAGGAACTGCAAGACTACATCGCCATAACAAATAATTCTGGGAACAATTTTGGTCAAAAGCCCAAAAACAACATTTTTGCATTCATAGGCGAAAGAGGTGCAGGTAAAACATCCTGTATGTACTCAATCACTCATATGCTTAATAAAAATGAAAATGATCTCATCTACGAAAACGAGGTTTTTGCCAAACAAAAATTCGCGGTTCTTCCATCAATAGACCCATCCTTTTTTGACAAGAACACAAACATTCTAGATGTATTTTTGGGCCAAATATTTTCAGATTTCAAAAAAGATGTCGAAAGCGGTAACGAAAATAAAACAACGCTGTCCCAAAAGCAGGATATTCTAGAAAAATTTGAAATTGTAAAAAATACGATTTCTTACATGAACCAAAGAAAGTATTCCGACGGGAATTGCCTTTCAGAAAGCGACAACGTTGAAAAACTGATAGATCTTAGCGCATCGGTCAATTTAGAAAGCTCAATCAACAAATTGATAAGCGCCTACCTAAACATCAAACAGAAAAACATTCTTGTACTCCCTATCGACGACATAGATCTTCATTCTTCATGTGGCTACGAAATGGTTGAACAGATCCGCAAATATCTAAACCATAGTAATGTCGTTATATTGATGGCTTTAAAAATCACTCAATTAGATAAAGTGGTTGAAAAGGAATTCTACAAAGAATACAAACTACTCCTCGAATCAAACAACATGAGCAGTGACACTATTGCCGACATGGCAAACAAATACCTTATCAAGCTCATACCCGAAAATCACAGATTCGAACTTCCCTCCTTCGAGAATTTATTCGATAACGTTTTAGATGTATATTTACCATATTCTAAACAAATCCCAGAAAGCAAAAGTTTCTTAGGTTCCAATTGGATAAAAGACGAAAAAAACTCTGGATATCACGCAAGATACGCTGTCACAAAGCTCATTTTTAACAAGACCCGTTATCTATTTTACCATACAAAGGGAACAACAAGCCTTATTGTACCCAGAACCCTTCGTGAATTCAACCAACTTCTGTCATTGCTCATACAAATGAAGGATAAGGAAGAATCCAAAGACAACATCGTAGAATTCAAGGAAAACCAGCAACGTTTTTCTCATTACTTCACAACATCCTGGGCAAGAAGTACACTCACCGTTACCGACAGCAATTTCATTACAAACTTATTCAACATAGCAGACATCGCAACAATCAACAAAACGGTGGTCAGACATCTTCACAATAAATACCTAGAGGATGGTAGGGGCAATCCTAAGGGTTCAACGAAGACAATAGATTTTATTTGCAATGAATTCAACACATCCTACAATATTTCTCTTGGCGACATAAACAAAGTCATACAGTATATAAAGCAGAAGATTGTATTCCAGCAAGACAAGGCCTTTTTATTCGCCATAGAAACATTCTACTCTATGCGACTATATGATTTATACGACCTAAAAACAGAACAGGATCTAAAAACAACAACACCCCAAATTGAAGAAAATATTCGGCAAAATTCATTACTGAACAATATTTCAGATTACGACATCTTGTCTGCTGGAGACTATTTCGACACCTTTGATTACCAGCTTCTCCCCCAAACAAAGGGAAGCTATAAGCTAAGACGAGACTGGCGAGTCATTTCATTGAAAACAATTCAAAACGAATTCAAGACTATAGAAGACAAAATAGAATCTGAATCAATCAATAATAACGATTCAATAAAAGAACTTCGCCTAATTGAGTTTTTCGCATTGATGATTTCTAGACGTTTCTACAAAAAATATCAAAACGACAACGAATATCGTAAGGTTCAAGAAATCATATGGCAAACCTCAACTAGCAACGTTGACTACGTTTGTTTTGATGTATTAGCCTTCTTTTTTAACCTGAATCATATCGAAGAGTGCTACAAGCGAATTGACGAAAATTTATATACAATCGCAACAAAAAAAGAATGCGATTCCCTATACAACAGAATTAAGAAAACTTGTATAGAAAAAAGGACAAACGGAATAGAATCCTTTGTTTCAATCCGGAATATGGAAGTATTAAATGACTTTCTGAATTCCATTGCCTACACCCCCGAAAGTAAATACCAGGGCTCTGATCGAGAAGTCATAATTAAATTCTTTAACAATGTCAATCAATACAACATTCGCAATTATCTTGAAACAAACAATGGAGATTGGCACGCTATCGAATACAACTTCGTCAAAGAATTCCAAAATGTACTAAACGAAGCCGACAACAAAACTTTCGACAAGCTTTTCGCCATACAATATTCAAAGGCTAGCTATAACGAATATAGCCTTGATGACGACGATAAAAAAATCATTTACCCCCCGTCATATGAAGTATCCGAAGACATTTTTAAAGAATTCAGCTTAGCAAAAAATTACCATACAGAAGAAATTAGAGCCACATTCCGTGAAGTCTTGAAGTCTAAGGAATTCTATAATCAAAAAATGTCACAATGGATAACAAGAAATATTCCTGCAAGAGAAAATCCATGGCGCAACTCCGAAATCCAAAATCTTGTAGATAAATTCATTGCATTCTACAAAAAAAATTATTTGGATCTCTAAATGACCAATATAGACGCAGTCCTCCAAACATATTTCGTTGATCTTGACATCAATTCCGTAGTTGAATCAGAATCAAAAATTGATAAACATAATTCAATCAGGCCTTTCTATAAAGGTCTCGAAGAAAGCTGTTTTCAAGACAATTTTTTGAAGCACAATTCCATGTACGGGACCGACGTCATATCGGCGGTTCACACCATGGCCAAGGACTATTGGTTAAAATCTAACGAGTCCAACAACGTCCATATTTTTAACATTCCTTTGGTCGCTGCCGAAAACTTTTTGCTTTGGCAAAAAGATGAACCTGTTTGCAAATACAATGATTATCTAAGTTGGAACGATATATCATCTATCGTCGGCGAAGATTTATTCACAACAGCATTTTTAGCAAACAAAGCTGCACGGCACAACCAAAAGATTGATTCATTTGCATGGAAGCCTCACATTACTTCAGACAATACAGAACTGTCTACAGTATTAAACCAAGGGCTCAGCGAACTGCACTTTCACCTGTACGGTTCATCCCTATGCTTCTATTTAAATTGGTTGGCGTTAATGAACGCCACTGCCGAAGAAGCGAAAATCCGTCAGTCTCTTTTTGACATATCAAACGAAATGTATGGTATTGTAGAAAAAGCCCGTGCTTCTCGACTCTACCTTTTCAAAGTTATTCAAAATCAAGATACAGACAAAGATCGAAGAAAATTATATCAAATTTTAAAAAGCGACAAAGCATCCATCAACATGTCATCTAGGGAACTTTGTGCTGGGATTAGTGCAGCAAAGTTCGATGCGTTTAACTATAAAGGCGAGTACGTTGATTACGCCTTGCGCAATCCAATCACATCGCAAGACATCAAAAGATATTACAACGTGCCCTTAATCGGAGAACGAAAGCTCTTGTTTGAACTTTTCAAGAGGATTTATAGTGAGTCCGAAAGCGCGTCAAAAATCTTTTTACCTTTCCATGTTTACCTATTAGCAAAAAATAAGTTCAGCCGATTCCTTCTGCAAAACGACGGCATAAAGGGATTTTCACATTTTTCTGAAATTGAACGCAGAAAATTCACTTTCATCCCAGAAAGATCCATTTACGAAAAGCTGTTTACCTTCATGGCAATCCACTGTACAGCCTGTAATCAGCCAATAACAAATTTAGAAATGAGGATTTCTCCTAAAAATTGTCATCAAAACCAAGCCCAGGCTATCAAGGAATTCGGAGAAATCATTAATAGCGAGGTATTCCGTTTAAACCAGCCAAACCTTCTTGAAAGCAAAGTCAAGGCAGGCTACATTCTTCACTTTATCAAACGGCCAGACAATAAAACAACCAAATCAAGTTCCAAAGACTGCACCATTTATTGTCGAAACCAGAATCTTAGAGAAAAAATAGCCAAGCAGGCAACATCCTTAGCCTGGTTGATCAGGACAAATAACAGATCAGTTAAGGGGGGCATCTCTGCCGAAAAATATCCAATCATTGGAATCGATGCCGCTAGTTCCGAATTTGGCTGCCGCCCCGAAGTATTCGCCCCCATATTTAGATGGCTAAAGCAGATTCCTCGCCGAACAACTTTAGACTACCTATACCCAAAAAGGGATCTGCAACTAGGGCGCACTTTTCATGTAGGAGAAGACTACTACTCTATTGTTGACGGTCTTCGAGCAATTGATGAATGCATAACCTTCTTGAATTTCGGTAATGGAGACCGTTTAGGTCATGCGGTAGCTTTAGGAATAACACCTTATGGCTATTATAAAACGCGAAACTTTAGAATCGTGATTCCCAGGCAAGACTTACTCGACAATGCTGTATGGCTAATCAAAAAAATGGATCACTATTCTATTCCCGACAAAGGAGGGATTAAATTACGGCTCAAAAACATTTTCAGGGAACAATACCTGGCCATATATAATAAAAAAATCAGCGATTCTATCGACGACTACTATGACGCATGGTTGCTGCGAGGAGACAAGCCCTCCCCAAACATGACATCTAATGAATATATCTGGAAAAAACACATTAGAAATAACGCTGATCCAGCTACAAACATTGCAAGGCAAAATGAAGCGGCCCTAGAAATCTATTGGAAATATCACTATGACCCCCAAGTCCGAAATAAAGGCAATCAAATTACGGAACAAGCTCTCGAAAATAGTGATATAGACATTATTGCTAGCATTCAAGAAAAAATGCGAGAAGAAATCGCAAAAAAGAAAATCGCAATAGAAACAAACCCGACATCGAATCTGAGAATCACAGATCTCGATCGATATTCAAAACACCCTGTACTAAGATTCTACAACAGGGATCTTGTTCCAAATTCAACATCATACCAAATAAACGTATCTATAAACACTGATGACCAGGGGGTATTCGCCACTTCACTAGAAAAGGAATACACCCTGCTTGCCTGCGCTCTTGAAAAGAAACGTAATGAAGATGGCCTACCAACCTATTCCGCCAAGGACATCTACAAATGGCTTGACAACATTAGAAAATGTGCTGAAATGAATTCATTCATTGACAATAGCTAAACGTGGATGCGCCCCCCCCCACGTCCCCCTGAGCTAAGTGAATATACCGGAGCAAAGTACACCGTGAAACCGGAGTAATGGAAACCGGCATACCGGGTAGGTGATGTCGGTACTCCAGACCTGGTTTGCATGCATGGGTTGCCTTAACGCCCCGCAGCAGATAGGGGTATTTCTTATGCTGAATATCGGGTACGGTAAGGTGCGGCTCCTGGTAGATCGCATGGATTCCCGTCGTACGCATTCCTCCAACGCGGCCTTTATCTTGCGCTGTCCAGACGAGGGATCGTCCGTGTAGATTTCATCCATGTACGTCATGATGTCTAGTTTTCTCCCGGAGACTCGTGGGACGTAGCTTGCAGTGCTACGGCCGATTCCAAACAATTCGCACTGCCTGGTAATCGTGAGTTCTGGGTCCTTGCGCACTACCATCTCCTTCCTTACATCAGTCCCAGTTTTTTGCAAGTTTTTTAAAAAAGGCAATGTCACGTTCTTTTTCGCCTATGAGAGTGTTGGCCTCCTCGATATCGCGTTCCAGCTTCTCTATTTTTGCAGTTCCTTCTTCGGGTCGCTAAAAACAAGGGATGCGTTCTTTATGAGTTCCTGCTTCCACTGGCTGATCATCTGGGGGTGAACTCCGAAATCGGAGGAGAGCTCGTTAAGAGTCTTGTCCTCGCGTAGGGCGGCCAGGGCGACTTTCGCCTTGAAGGAGTCGTCCAGGACCCTACGGGTACGTTTTGCGGTCTCATTGATGCCGGAGGGAGTCAGGGAAACCTTGACTTACAATTATGGGGAAGCTTACAGACACTTATATGCGCTTCTCACCAACCTTTGTACATTTCATACAATTATTCAATCTTTTTATATTTCTATACATGAAAAAAGAAATAGATCATATAAAATCTGTCAAAAAACCTCTTTTTAGCATTTTAAAAGGAATTGGAATAACACTTGTTGTTACAGGGCATAGCGGATGTCCAGACTTCATCCGCAATTTCATCTATTCTTTCCATATGCCTCTGTTCTTTATCATTAGTGGCTACCTTTTTAAAGAAACGTATTTTCAAGAAAAAAACAAATTTATCCAAAGACGAATTTTTTCCTTATACGTTCCTTTTGTTATATGGAGTATAGTGTTTATTCTTCTTCACAATGTATTCTATCACTTCAATTTGATAAATGATTCTTTTTCATCATACGGCACAGTTAATCACATTTACACAATCAAAGAAACACTTATTCGCATCTCAAAATCATTCTTGTTAATAAATTCAGAATCCTTTTTAGGAGCATTCTGGTTTCTAAAAGCTCTCTTTTGTGGATCAATCTTATTTATATTGATTCAATCTAAAATCAAAAATGTATTTTTTATTCCTTTAACCTGTATAATCATCATTCTTCTAAGGACATTTCTTATTTCCAAAGAATTGATTACAGCAAGTGGAGAAACACTACACCAAGCTATTTACGCTCTATTATTCATCTCAATAGGGCACATTTTAAAGCAGCAAAATATAATTCTAAGCAAATTTAAAATTTCAATTTATTTATTAATCCTTACAATCATAAGTCAATTTAAAAGTTTGTCTATGAATCAAGATTTCCTAAATTGTTTAATTATTCCTTTTTCGGGCTCTTTAGGATTCATCATTCTTTTCAATATGTGCCATTCGCTAAAAATGGGAAAAAACATTTTTTTTAAAATAACAGCACAACTAGGAGATTACTCACTTTATATACTCGTTTTCCATTTTTTGATGTTCAAACCAATCTCTTTTTTGAAAATAAAACTATATGATGAGCCAACATTCCTATTAGGCGAATTTCCTATCATCTCTATTGACAACTCTTTTTTCTGGATTATTTACACCACATTTAGTTTGGTAACGTCTTTTGTTTTCGGCCTATTAATAAGGAAAGGCTTACAAATCATAAAAGCCCATTAAACTTCATTGTAACCAAGATAAAAGCAACAGTCAACAAGACTTCTACGACAAAAGATTCATAGTTTTTCTTTTTTATCAACCGCATTACTACAATTTCTGAAATGATTGATCTAACCATAATAACAAGAACCAAACTCAACAAAACAAATAGGATTGAATCCAAAATATATGTTGATATATAAAACATGACAAAGGCGGCACAAACTGACAAAAGATTAATACGAAGCATAGTTTTCTCTTTTCGATACGCCTTCAAGTAGTTATTTGTGAGAAGACTAACTCGGGAAGCAAAAACAATAATCGGAAGTAAAACTCCAAGATACAACAAACTAGATGCGTAGTTCGGCAACCAAGCTTCTAAAATAAAGCAACCAGGAAAATAAGTCAACAAGGCAACAAAAAGCCAAGGCGTTACAGATTTACGAATTTTCATGTAAACATCCGGCAAATTTTCTTGATTTATGCGTTTCAATGAGGGAAAAAGCGCAACACTAGCCGCAGTAACAAATGTCAAAAAAAGATTTGAAACATTAAATGAGAAGGCGACCTTTCCAAAAGTCAAAGCATCATATCGCCATTGAACAAACATTTTCGCCCCCCCGACAAGCAACATTGCCGAAAGATTCGCAATCAACAGCATTACTCCTGCGGAAACATTTTTCCACAATTCTCTAAACCCCTCTTTCACAGAAACTGATTGTCCCCAATACAAGCCTTTGTTTCCAATTGAGCCCCATAAAATTGCGACAGCATCTGCAAATAAATACACTATACAAATTTCCCAAAAATATTGTTTTCCAGCAATAATAAGGCTTAAAACACCAACACCCAGCAAAAGCCTTTGAATTAAAACCAAAACGGCATACTTGCTGATACGATTGGTAAGCTGAAAAAAATAAGAAGTATAAGTAAAAACGTTTGTGGAAACAATTGCAAACGCAATAAAGAACAAAATCACTTTGGTCGTTTCATTAGGAATGAACAAACCTGTTCCCGTAGTTACAGCAGCAAAAAAAAGTTCAAAGCTAAGGAATATTTTGAATTGTGATCGAATAAGAGACTTATCTAAAGAATCATAATCATATTGCGAGTAACGTAGCATTAGCCCATCTAAAAAACCAAAATGCAACAAGGGGACATAACTTACATACAGCAAAAAAGTTTGCCAATAGGAATATTCAGACTCACAGATAAACTTCGGCAAAATAAGATTCAAAATCAAACTTACAAAAAATGAAACTAACTGCACAGACAAAGACAGTAGCACGTTCTTTTTTATTTGTTTTGAATTGAAATCTTTTTCTGGCATATTACAATTCTTTTTCCAAGAAATCTTTGGAACGTTTAATATAGCATTCTAGCCTATTGTCAACGAGAGACCAATTGATAGGTTGTTCAATTTGATCTATATCAAAATCATCGGCTGCAGAAATAGATCTATTTTCTAAAGAAGATTCCTGCAGGAGGCTTTCAATACGTTCTCCATTTGTCTTTGGTAAAAAAGTAATAAAGTCCTTATGGAAAATATGGCAAAATGCTGTTGCATGGAATGAGGACGAAATAACTACTTCCGCATGATAAATTAAGTTTAAAAAATCCTCTGGACCGACATCTTTAATGTGACGATCACATTCACAACGTCTAGTGAAACCACCTGCTAGTACTATATATAAACCATTGGACTTGTAATGAGCAACAACTTGATTCAATTTTTCAGAGGCTCCTAAAAGGTACACTACTGCATACTTTTTCCCAATAGGATTTTCCTTTGACAGAAAGCGAGCATAAGATGACATTGGCAACAGAAGAACCGGATCACAAACCCAAGCAACATCCTTACCTACAGCATCTTTTAATTGTTCCGAGGTAGATTTCTCTCTCACAGATATGGCTTTAAAAGACGGAAGATACCTCTTTAAAATTGTCAAATTATTCTCGTCTATAAGTTTCTTTCCAACGGATGTTGAATACGAAATTTTTTTTCCACATTTTGCGAAGGACAAGTAAAACGCTTCGTCATTTCCACACGGAAAATCTGTATTCCACAATTGATCACTTCCTGTCAAAAAGACATCCGCAGTGAGCGCAGCAGAATTCAAAGCATCAAATGTTTCATATCTAGCCGTAAGATTCATATAGCGTTCAACAAAACTAATGAATTTTTTATTTCGAGAACGATATGTCCGCCCCCACAAAAGTTTCTTTATGAATAGCTTTAATTTAGAACCTTCGCTATAAAAGTAGAGAGGACGATAATCAATAATTTTCACTTCATGTTCCGCAGACAAATACTTTTGTAGAGCAAAGGCCTGAAAAACAGAGCCTGGGTTATGCATTGCATGTATAGTTATAATCTTAACGTCCATTTTTTAACCTATACAAAAAAGAAAAGATTGCATCTGGAATGTATCGCATTAGACGGTATTTTAAAATTTGCTTTTTATACTTCCGTTTAAATTCTGCATCAAGAGCAGCATATCCCTCATTTTTCCATTTATTTAAAATGTATATGCGATCAGTCTTTTTTCCGCATGGTTCAATCAAGCAGGAATTGTGCGAAGACAAGTACTCAAAACTACTTTCCACCAACTTTAGATTTGAGGAAATTTCTTTAATTGCCCGTTTTCCTTTGATTGTATTTACAACAATTCCTGATACAGAATCTTTTTTAGAAAAATCCTCTTTATGAAGACCTTCCCAACGCCAATAGTCGCACAAAGTTAAGTCCGCGTTACGTTCTTTTTTTGCAAACTTACATTCATAACAACTTTCTCTATACGTTAAGCTTTGCATATAATAATAGTTGTAACTATCTTCAGGCCAATTAAAAATAAACCTCTTTTGCGATGTTTCAAAAGAAGAAAACCACTTCATTCCATTTTCTTTTTTTTCTTTATAACGAAAAGTATAACTCTTTAGCTTTCCAAAACAAGACTCCAAATAAGATCTATAATCATCAAATAAATCTTGATTTGGAGTACCATGACACACAACTTCTACAATCAAAAGATTTTCATAGTCTTTAAAATGCAAAAAAGATTTTAGCCCTGCTGCCTGGCAAGGCGTTCCAGAAAACAAGACCCGTTTATTCTTTAACAAAGTTTCTTTCACCTGAGAATAAACATTTCCCATAAAACTCTGTATATACTTCGATCGTTGGATTAAATACAGGTTTTTGATAGAATCAATCGCCACATGTCGAACCACAAAATGGTCGTCCATACAGGCTCCAAAAACCACGCCCCCATCTTCTAAAACAGCTTTTGCAAGAGAATAAAAAATTCCTCCAGAAGAACTACCCGCAACAACATCTAAATCTTTATTTACTCCAGCAAATGCAATTGGTTTAAATGTTTCGGAATCTTTTTTTTCAAAATTATTTGTGTTATAAGGACAATTTCGAACACAAAGTCCGCATGATTTGCATTTTTTTTCGTCAATTATTGGTATAACAAAACCAAAGGCGTCCTTTCCAAAGGAGATCGCCTTAACAGGGCAAGAATTAACACAAGAACCGCATCCACAACATCTTTCATTCTCAAATACATCTGATAAGCAAGTCATTTAACGCCTCTCATGCTCGAAATCAATCTTACCTCTAACAATGAAATCCAAGAAAGTATGTGAGCGATAAATAAAACGAGTTTATCTGCTTTAAAATATTCCTTAACAACAAATAACTTGCTCGACATAAACAATCTATGTCTAGACAATAAGGTTTTAAAGCTTTTGCTTATGGAAACAGAATGATTATGAACAAAACTTAAATTAGGAAGCAGAGCTGTTTTCAGTCCCGCTTTTTTTAATTTAAGTCCAAGGACCATTTCTTCACAATACAGAAAAATACGTTCATCGTACATACCATATTGCAGCATATGAGCCACATTCATCATAAAAAGAGACCCAGATACAGCACCTACATCTTTGCACGTCACATTATCAAGTTCCATTTTTGAATAATAAAATGGTTTGAAAAATTTCGAGAATATCATTTCTAATGACATAACATATTCATACACAGATGGAATTCGAAACGCAGTGTTGTACATCTTTTTCTTTGAAGAATCTAACATAAAAGGAGCTACAATCGCATAATCACTATAGTTTCGCAAAAAAATTTCCATTTCGTTACAAGTTTGTTCATCAATCAACACATCTGGATTACATAAAAGGATGTAATCTGATTTATAATTTTCTCTTAAATAACGAATTCCAAAATTATTTCCTGCACCATATCCGCCATTTTTTTCACATTGAACAACATCTATTTTACCAAGCTTAAATGAGGTCAATCTATGAAATGAATCATCTGTAGACTTATTATCAACAATTAGAATATGTTCAACACATGCATATTCTTTTACAGATTTAACAAAATTGATAGTTGTACTACTATCATTATAATTTAAGACAAGAATATCAAACATACTCCATTCCACAATTTTTCAAATAATCAACTCTTGACATCATCAAACCTAAAATACTCCACATCAAAAAATCATGAATGTGTGTAAAAAGAACTATTTCAACCAGCCCTTGCCACAACATACACAAGACAGCGATTAAACAACCGCGAACAACCGGATCATTCAGGAAATTTTTAATGTTTCGCCATATACAACATAAAATAACACTAACCAAAAAAAATCCTGCAAGACCGCTTCTCATTAAGACATCCAACACCCAATTATGCGGATTTTGAGCAAAATCAAAATAATAGAAACCATTCCCAAAAAATGGATGTTCTGAAAACAAAGTCAACCCCTGCATAAACAAAGCATATCTCCCCACTACAGTCTCATCTGAGTCAGAAAAAACAAATGAACCCCATTCGGAAAAAAGGATTCCATAAGCAGCAATAAATCCAATCAAGCAAGTTGAAATAATAAATTTAAAAATACTTTTTATAGAGAAATAGCCTTGCCATGCAAGAATAACAATTATCACCAACATCAAATCAAGAATGCCTCCTCTTGACTTTGTTAGGCAAACAACAACCAACGCAAGAAGAGCATATAAAAGTTTAACAGCCTTCGACTTAAAATTCACAAATAGTAAAGCGAACATCGGCACAACTTTTGAAGCCAAGGCATTACTCGCCCCAACTGGTAAAGTCATGTCATGTTTGTAAAAATACACATTTCCAAAATAGGATGTTTCGCCCATCACAAATTCTAGTATAATTTGGACACAAAGAATTACAAATACAAAATTGATCGTACATATATAATTTTTAAAATTTCCATTACAATTCAACACAATGATATAAACTAAAAGACACAAAATACTAGTCAAAAAGTTTACGGAAAAATGAGAGCTAACCCCCACGTAGTAAATAGGAATTAGATGTAGTAAAAGACGAGCGAAAAGTAAAAAAACAATAAAGTCTAATTTCGTTTGTTTAAAAAATATTCCCGAACAAAAAACGAAAGTAATGAAAAAAATGATGTTTATAGGAAGAACACCCAATTCAACATGAGGAAAGTCAATATAAGTATTCAGTTCATTACCAGAAAAAGAACAAAACATAAAGACTAGCATGCATAACAAAAAATAACAGCTAGCAGAATTTTTTTTCAAAAAATCAATCATCAGTCAACCAAATCACCAATGATTAGCGCTTACTTTGCGTTTATATTCATCAAATGAAACCAAATTATCATAACTTTTATGACCTGCGCACAACAATCTCATCCTTTTTATTGAATTAACTTCCGTTTCTTTTCGCACTCGGAATGTCATGTACAACATATAAGGTTTTGCCAATTTCCCAAAAGCGAACTTTGCTAACGCTCCGGTATCAAAAAAATACTTTTCCCCATATCCCGAAAACCATGTAGAAGAATCTTTAGAAGTCACTCCCAATACATAATCATATGTATATATTCTAAGTCCTTTCCTATAACAATTTATAATGAAATCAGAATCTTCCCCATGTAAATAAACGCATCCACCACCAAACAACTGAGAAAAAATCAAATTCGCTTTTAAATAAGCAGATCGTCTAATAGCAAGAAATGCCGTTCCAAATTTTAATGATTTATAAAAAGGCAACTTACCCGTCGGCACTTTTATAGATTCACAAACTTGACCATTCTGAGAATAATCCATTCCAAAGATAATCACATCTGCTTTGGGAAGTTTAGCAAAAGCAGCAACAACATTTTCTTCTAAGCCATCATAAAAAAATGTATCATCATCAGCAAAAAGTATAACATCCTTTGATGATGCTAGTAACGCAAAATTACGATTCAAGCCAACACCACGAGTTGTCGTTGTTATCATTTTAGCAACACAGCCCTCAAAGTTCATTTCTTGATATGAATTTTCATCCGACTGATTCGCAAAAACAACATTTGAATGAATATTCATAGACTTTATTTTAGAAAAGTCCTTCTGATGCATTGTTGCGCAAAGAATTTCAAAAGACAACGCCATAGTAGTTCCAAACCTAATTATTAAACAATCTTTTATTTCAACTTAGACAAAACCTTACTCACCAAGCCTTTTCCAATCCAATATGCAATCAAATAGGAACTCTTAAGAATAGACAATTTTTCTATCTGACGATAAATCACCCAATGGTAATGAACCAGTATTGATTTCTTAGACGAAGCTGAAGAACGTCGAACTCGATGACTCCCCAAAACCTCATCCATCCCCATGATTGCTTTTGCTTTTTTTATAATAAAAAGCCACATAACATAATCTTCTCTATTATGAATGTCAAGGATAAGGTGTTTTCCAAGCACAGAAGCATCATACATCACAGTCAAATTACCTGGACAATGTTTCAAAAGGCCCCAATAATTAAGCATTATGGGTGCAGGAACAACTCTATTTAAAGACTTTCCATTTTCATCTATCTTATCATATGCGGTACAGGAAAAACAGAAACCTTGTTCGCGCATAAATGCGATTTGCTTTTCTAGCTTATCGGATTTCCAAAGATCATCACTATCTAAGAATGCTATATACTGGCCTTTCGCACATTCAATGGCTTTATTTCTAGACATTGCTGCATGCAGATTTTTCTCATTCTTTATAAACTTTATTCTATCATCCAAGCAGGCATAACGTTCTAGAATTTCTGCGGTTTTATCAGAAGAACAATCGTCAACTGCAAGTAATTCCCAATTTTTGTAGGTTTGCAATAACAAGGACTGAAGCGTAGCCTCAATAAACCTTTCACAATTGTACGCAGGCATAATAACAGAGACTTTTCCCTGTTCCAAAGATGCGCTTAATATCTTAGATTCTCCACTAATCACTCTACAAAACCTGATAAAATTAAAAGTTTAGCATTCCGTCTTCTGTATAGCTTCTTCCAGGCTATACTTCTGGTAGTCCACCTTGTACTTGCTCATTTCCTGATCATAGGCCAGGTTGCCAAAGATTTTGTTCACCAGGCCTGTTGCATGGTTCACAAACTTTAAGGCCCAGTCGAAGCCTAGAATCAGAATGCGGTATTTGCTATGAGCCTTGGCATTTTTTTCCTGTTCAAATTCATCATGCAAAATTTTTGATTCGCTAGAAATCATAATCATCCCCTACATCTCCTTTTCAAGCTGTTCATACAAGAAAAGGTCGCCCTGTTCAAGCAAGTACGTATTTTTCGACAAGCTCTTGTACATGGAAGACTGCAGCAGGAATTTGAGAGCATCGACAAAAACCATGCCATGGCGTTCCATGAGCATCATCGTCATCTTGGCAGTAATATGCTGCTTTACTTTCTTCTGGCTGCTTGTCATAAACCTTATTAACTCGCAGAGTTATATAGACTTTCTTGCCGGAGTAGAAAGAACTTCCAGAGTTGCACCATAGGCTTTCTTAAAAAGCTTTACATTTCGCTGGATAAGGGTCGAAGTCTTTGGAAAATGGTTCTTGCCTACAGCAATAGATGTCTTGCTCTTTGCACAAACTGGTGTCAAGGCAGGGCGTTTTAACGAAGCTTCCAATTGCCTTATGGCATGTTCGATATTTTCACCCTTAAGTTCAACATAATAAAATGCAGCCAGAGCCTCGTCTACCAGCATTTTATCACAACGTAGCTCGTTGTCTGTAACAACACCTCCATCTACATTTATCTTGTAGCAAGTTTTGTTACCCTTATTTTCAAAAACAATCTTACTTTTATTTTCTTCGAACTTTATGTTGCTTTCGGTTACCTTGGCAACGTCCTTCGCGGGCAGGGATTTCAGCCAAGATTTCATATATCAAGCAACCTCGAAAATTCTTGGGATATTTCCAAAGACACCGCATCAAGGGCTGTCTGATCTATAAGCTTGCATTCTTCGTCTAGAAGACTCTTAACCCTACCCTTTTCTATGGCGTATACACTAAGATCGTCAAACGCAACAAAATCAGACTGCCCCATAATCTTTATGACCTTGTTCTTGGCCTCAGTCCCCTGCCCCGAGGTTTCTTCGGCCTGAAGCAAGTTGTTGATTGAAGACAGAATGTACGGGCTGTGGGTACTCATAAAAAGGGTGTTGTTCGGGTTGCCATCCAGTTCACAAGCCAACCACTTAACCAGTTCATATTGGGCCTTAGGGAACAGATTCTGTTCAGGCTCTTCCAAGAACACATTTATACCACAGCTGGTCACATAACGATCCGTTACGTCTTCTTTATTCTTTATGGACGGCTCGGCGGCAATAACGCCCTTGATAAACTCGTTGGACTGCATGCGGCTTACGCTTAGGTTTTCGTATAGTAATCCGTCAAACAGGTGAGAAAGGAGGGCGTACTGAGGTACTAAAGACTGAAGACCACTGGAGGCGTTTACAAAATCCAGAGTCTTTTTCCCAACCACAATTTTATCTTTTTTCTGCAAGGCGTCGTAGTAATACAAGACGCCCAGTCCAAGAATATCCAATTTTTTTATTGAATAACTCCAGCGAGCAGACTCCCATTCGGCCATGTAATCCAGAATATTATTGAATCTGCCAAAATTGATATCCATCCAGTTGGGGATGGAAGCAACAATGTTTCGTTCTGCAGGGATGTACGAAATTTTTGTACGTAGATAATCCCAATGCCTAGCCTTGTTCCAAGCAAAGGAAGTCTTAATCTCGCCAAGTTCTTCAATCGTTATGGAAAATTGCAGCGTTTTGGACTTATACACGATTTCGGCAGCACCATTCACATAGCCTTCCAACTTATGGAAAGTTAGCAGCTGATCCTTTATTACCTGAGGCGCAAGCCATTCATCGGGATCCTGCGATAGCTGGATTTTCTTTTCAATCCATTTACAAAAAGAAGCAACTTTCAGTATGGTACTTTTGCCAGAACTCTGCGGGCCAATAAGTACATTAACCTTCTTTAACTTTAAAGAAGCCGCCTTAATTGCTCCAAAATTTTTTATCTGTAATGAATCCATAGTTTCCGCTACAATATAAACAATAAATTCCGACTAGACTACATCTCCGTCTTCTGAAAGGGATTCATAGGCATTACTTAACATCAACCGAACTTTGATATAAGAGCCTAAAGCCGTTTTTTGAGCGAAATTCATTCATTTCCACTTTATGCGACACCTGAAAACAAGGACGTCTATGATCGGCAATAATAGCAAGCCGTTTTGCAAAACCATCTACAGCATGGTTTGCCTTAAACACTTCTATCGTAGATGCAAGTTGTTCCTTTGCATGGGTAAAATCACTTCGCTTCCTATTATTTATTTCAATAAATGCCAAATAAGAGTTGTCGACTTTATGCAGAAGTCCATCGCACATGCTGACCATGTCGCCTTTTCGCTTTACAACGATATTCTTATCAACAGGAATGAAATGTAGCGGTTGAGACGACAAATTTTTCACATTCACATCCCAGGGTTCATCTTTAGAATCCATGGTTGATCTAGCAAAGGGTTCGCCTTCCCTATCCACTATTCCAAACTGGGCATCTGTGCGAGCTGGTTCTCTATCGTATTTAGCGGCAAAGAAATTCATTACACCCCTACCTCATCTTCAATATCCAGAAGAGCGTCAAACAATTCGTTTGTCTGGCTGAGTGCAGAATTCAGGAAATTTCCGTCACTGGGAATGCCATCGTAATCGCCCAGTTTCCTAATTTCACCTTCAGGTGTAATTTCGTAGATGTTCAGTCCCTTGGGGTTCACCGCACTACTACGAGGCACGACAGGGTCCAATTTTGCAAGCAAATCACCACGATTAGGCTTGCGCTGCAATTTTTCCTTAAGTATTCCGGCTTTTACGGCGAGGCTGAGATAATTGAGCATATAGGGACTATGCGTTGTAAACACAAGCTGATTATAGGCCCCTTCATAATTTATCTTAAGGAGTTCAAATAGCACGTCGCGTTGAGAATCCGGATATAGATTCTGCTCTGGCTCCTCAACAATGTTCACCAAACGGCTATTGAAAGAATTAGACAGCAACTGGGTAATGCGGCTGTTCCGATCCTCTTCAGACAGAGTCCTGTCGTTCAGAATTTTTGCGGCCTTATCCAATATGGTACTGCGTTCCATTTCGCTTGCGACCCCAAGCTGAAGTCCCTTCTTGCCAGACTTGATCTTATTAAGCAAATAACGGGAAACAGCCAGCATCGGGACCATAGACTGAAAGCCGCTTGCAGCTTCGGTCATTCGAATCTTAAAGTTCTTATCACTAAGCCATGCCGTCTTAGTTGAATCATCATAAGAAACCTTATAACCGTCAATGGGCAAGCCAATGGGTCTTTGCGCACTTTTCAGCGCTCTATAATACTCGCTAAGCAAGGTCGACAAAGAACTGGGCAAGTTTCGAATTTTATCGGCGTCTTCGATGGCGGTCATCAAATTACGTTCCGAAGGAATGTACATTACCTGAGGACGCGCAAAATTTTTGACTTTTTTCTGATCAGTCACCTTGAGTTCTTCATTCTCATATTCAAATACAAGCTTTGAACCTTTAAAACGCAAATAGGTATCTTTCTTGAAATAATTCTGGATGTTATGATAGGAGCAGAACTTATCCTTAAATGAACCTTTAGCAATGGCTTCCTTTTCGGAAACATCCCCTCGAATCAAAGACTTTTCAAGCCAGAAAAAAACAGAAATAAGCTTGGTAATGGAACTTTTTCCAGCCCCCTGCTTACCACAGAAAACAGTCACCTTGTCAATGTTCAAGGAAGCCTTATCGGCATTTACGATGGGACCAAAATTTTGAACTACAAATTCTTGCATTATCTCAATATAGGTTCTTTTTATTCTTCTGTCTTCTGTATGGCTTCTACCAAGCTGTACTTCTGGTAGTCCACCTTGTACTTGCTCATTTCCTGGTCGTAGGCTAGGTTACCGAAAGCCTTGTTCACTAGGCCGGTGGCATGGCTCATGAGCTTTAGGGCCCAGCCAAATCCAGGAATCAGCACGCAACGCTTGCCGTGGGCCTTGGCGATCTTTGCGATTACGTCGCTGGTGTTGCTGTACTGGGGATTTTGAGGCCAGAACGTACCCTGTTCCTGATTTTCGATCATAAGTCGAACGAATTCCACCAGATTGCCAATGTAAAGCATACTACGGCAATTGTCGACTTTCGGGAACACCGGGAGCTTGCGGGCCAGCTTGCTAAGAAGGGGATAATTTCCCTTGCTGTTCTTGCCAAAGATCATAGGCGGACGAAGAATCACCACCTTAAAAGTTTCGCAATCCAAGGGGCGGATTCCATTTTCGGCCTGGACCTTGCTATCGCCATAGCAGTTGGCAGGGTTCACCGGAGTATCCTTGTCGATCATCTTCTGTTTGCCAATGGGAGCGCTATCGCCATACACAATGGCGCTGCTCATAAAGATGAACAGCTTTACGCCAGCTTCCTTGGCCTTGGTGGCACAGGCAACGGTCAGGTCCGTATTTACGGCGTAATAAAGTTTAGCACGTTCTTCGCTAATGGCTCCGTTATCGCTGTGGGCAATGCCTGCCACGTGATACACCACATCGTACTTGCTAAAGTCATGAGACTTCCAACCCTCGCCTATCATGTCCAAGGTTTCTACCTGGTACATTCCAGCAAACTGAGGTTCTGCAAGGTAGTTGGCAAAACTGGTGCCGATGTAGCTGTTAGCGCCGGTGATGAGGATGTTGATCATTTGTTCTCCTGCTTATGCATTTCGCCAGTGCCGCCTTCTACCACGCCATCGCTCTTAAGAACGCTGGTGATGGTGCCAAAGAAGCACTTGCAGTCAAAAAGGAAACTCTGACGCTTCACATATTCCCCATCCAGGGCAGCCTTCACAGGGATTTCCAGTTCATCGCGGCCATTGATCTGAGCCCAGCCGGTAAGTCCAACAGGAACATCATTTGCTCCGTACTTGTCACGCTCTTCGATCAGGTCGTACTGGTTCCAAAGTGCCGGGCGTGGGCCGATAATGCTCATGGTTCCGCCAAAGATGTTGAACATCTGGGGCAGTTCATCAAGGCTAGTCTTGCGCAAAAATCCACCCACCTTGGTAATCCACTTCTTAGGGTCACTCAGTTCGTGGGTGGGGGCATCCTTTGGGGTGTCGGTACGCATGGTACGGAACTTGAGGATATTGAAGTGCTTTTTGTGGAGGCCGACACGTTTCTGCTTAAAGAGTACGGGCCCCTTGCTATCTAGCTTAATAGCCAAAGCAATGAGGAGCATGGGAATCGCAAGTACCACGATGCCGATGCCCGAAAGCACGATGTCGATCAATCTCTTAAAAAAATGCTTGTACATTCACTCAAACCTTTTTAGCGTTCAATTTTTGTCTTGGGCGGGATAACTTCGCGGGCCTTTACCAAAGCACCGCAATCAATGTGGCAGAACTCCCCCAACTGAGCATTATGGTTCACGATGGCCCCGGCGCAGATAAAGGAGAACTTGCCGACCTGAGCGGCGGCATTCACCACGGCCATGGGTTCCACGATACAGCCTTGGGCCAGTGTGGCACTGGGGCTTACGTAGGCTCTGGGGTGGATAAGGGTTGCGGGGGTTAACCCTGCGGCCTGGATCTTTTCGGCCAGGGTGGCACGGATTTCGGGATTGCCGATGGCGATGAAAGCCAGGGAATAGTCTGCCGCCAATGTTTCGAGGTCTGCAACTTTACCAATTGCTAAAGGACTAGCATCATCTACGAAGTCTACCTTGTCGAAACAGGACATTGCCAAGGCAGCTTCCTTAGCAACCATTCCAAATTGTCCCGCCCCAATAATCAAGAGACTTCTGCTTTTATCCATTATACCCACACATAAAATGCAAGCAAAAGGTAGCATTTTAGAGAGCAAACGTCTATACAAAAAACGAACAAAAAAGCCAAAAACGAGAAAAGGCCGGGCATCGCCCAGGCCATTCTCAAAAACATATATGAAATGTCCTAATTAGCAGACATCTCCGCCTGTACCTTAAGGTTCTGCAAGTCCCTTTTTGAGTCCTTCTTCACGACCTTCAAGGGCAGCAACGTACTTTTCGTAGACAATGTCAGTCATATGCATGGACTCCTTCAGCAAATATTCGCTGTTAAAGTTACACATTTTTGCGTTCTCATGCAAGGCCTTGAAGATAGGAGCTTGGCAAAGTAAACGATGTTGTTCTGAGTCCGCATCTGGATCGTATGGCGATAATCATGGCTCATTTTCCACGGATAGGTATCGAAGAGCAGGAAGCAGATCATGTTCAGGTTGTCCAGGGGTTTCATCTTACCCACAGGCACCATGCGGCCGACATGCCTTGCCACGTACAGCATCAAGCGGTCGCTGAAGATTTCGCTACCCTTGTGCTGAACTTCTACGGACACTATGTCATCGGGTTGCTTCTTGCCACAATAAACAGGATTGTCCTTCTTCAGCAACACATCGGGTTCCGCGCTCCTGAAACCAAACTCGTCGGGAACTTAAATGCACTAAATAATTTCTTTATTTTCTTCCACATAATTCAATCATATCTCTAAAAACGAAAAGTTAATCTGCGTTTCACAGACTAACTTCCATTACACTAACAAACGGGGGTAAAAATAGTTTATCTTGTCATACAAAGATTGTTTTTAGCCGACAAATCAGCTTACAAATTTATTTCAACAAAGTTTTTCTGGGGATAAACGAGTCAATTTGCACTATTTACCCGTTTTTTTTTGCAAACGAAGGCCTAAATTGCGACCCTTGACTGCGTGAGGAGACGCGGTTTATATTAGGCGTAATAGGAACATACCCCCGTCGCAAAGAAGGCTTATATGACTCTCGAACAGGAACTGAACATTCGCTACAAGAAGGGACTTGCGGAAGGGAACGATAAAGCCAACAGGGCAACCGCACGTAGACTTCTCGGAATGAAAATGTCCGTTAAGGACATTTCTACAGCAACAGGCCTCTCCGAAGCAGAAGTTCTTGAACTGCAGAAAGAAATGCAGTGATTTTGACATCTAGATCCTTCAACTCCGCCTACGGCTGCGTTCAGGATGACACTCTGAAAAAGGCTGGTGGTTTTTGAACCATCAGCTTTTATTATATAGTTAGCGCTTGTTGTCCTGCTTTAACCCTTCTCTAGGGATGCTTTCAGCTTAAGAACTTCCTTGGAAGAAAGGCAAGAGTAACGGACAACCATAGCAAAGTCCATTCCGTCTTTCAGCATAGCCACTGCGAGTTCAACATTTCTGTTCTTAGTAGCCTCTTTTGCAGCCTTTTTTGCAGCTTCCTTTGCTGCTTCTTTTGCCGCTTCCTTTGCTGCTTCTTTTGCAGCAGCTTCCGCTTTAAGTACTGCGCTGGCAAGGCGGGTATTGTATTCATCTTGTCTTTTCTTTTCACTGAGTTGAGACATGAACAT
>NZ_FQWP01000010.1:0-120275 GCF_900129715.1 Fibrobacter sp. UWH9
AAGTATGCTTTCGACATGGCAAAGTACGAGTCCTTGCTGCCGGAAATCGAGAAAAAATTGCGTGTATTGCCCAGCAGCGAAAGTGCTTGCCTTGTCGGCAAGATTGAGTTATATTTGAGGGAGTACATTAGCCCAGAGGCATTGGAGGTTCTGAAAATGGCATTCCAGAGTATTGGACAAAGGCTTGGCTTTGTGAGCGCCGGAGACGAATACCGCGCCCTTGAACGCAAGGTTCGTAGAATGGAGTCGGCAAGCAAGGCAAAAGATGCGAAACTGGCTGCGAGTGAAGCTAAACTGGCCGACCAGGCCAATGCTCTTGCCGAGAAGGATGCACTGATTGCTGCTCTTCAGGCGAAGCTGGCCGAAAAAAGCAAATAGCTGCTGCGATCATTTCGCATAACGTTAGGACCCCTCGCGGGTCCTTTTTTGTTTGCGTCTCCCCCGCGCCCCTCCGGTGTCATCCCCGACTTGTTCGGGGATCTCCTTTTTCTCCAAACGAAGCTACTGCGGCTTACAAAGGCTTTTTCGCACACTCAAAAGTCCTGCAAAGCCTTCCCAAAAGATTGGCTCAGCCCTCGAACTCCTTGCTGCGCTCACGAACCATTCACGATGCTCCGATTTCGCTGATTTTGTAGCCTTGCGATAACATTATTAAGGGTCTTTAGTAAATTTTTTATAATATGTAATAGGCTTTAATCGTAATTTTTTGACTTCTATTTTTGGCTGCGGTTGTATAGGGACTTCCTAAGACTGGGGTTCAATATGAAGAAGTTTGCAATAGCTGTAGCTGCTATTTTACTCTGCGCTGTAGGCGCCACTGCCGTGAATACTTGCACGCCGGGGACTCCGAAGGTGTACGGCTCTCTTACCATAGACACCATGACCGTTGATTTTGGTAATGACGTTGGCAAGTATGTTCGGTGTGTTGCCTATTTTGACGATAAGAGCCCGAATCGTGATTCTACGATTAGTGTTCCTGATACGGAATATGTGGAACATATTATCTATCATCGTGATTTCAGTGGCAATACATATGGAACGGTAATGTTCCCCTTTGAATCCACTCTTTTTGGTGGTGATGGACTTCAGCTTTTTGGCGCGAACGTTTACAAGTTTGTAATGCTGAAACGTTATTGTCCACAATGCGTTGTGCAGGCTATTGTCGATGAAGTAAAAAGAGCTGATACCTTGGAAGCCAATACCCCCTACATTGTAAAGGTTGGTGGTGTTGAGGGGGCTAGTCAAATTGAATTTCGACAGACCTATGAAAATTTCCTGAAGGTACCAAGCTATCCGTTGAGCACCAAGGGTGGAAATAACGGGGTCGTCGTGTCCGAAGACGAAGATTCCAAGGGCTGGAAATTCGTTGGCACTTACAGCTACAAAAAATGGGTGGCTGGCGATAAGGATCTCGGCCGCGTGTATGGCTATGCCGCCGAAAAGCGTGAAGCCACGGATGGCAAGAAAGAAGTTTCTGTTGGCGACTTTGTGAAGGGCTCTGCCGGCGCATTTATCCGCCCCATGCGAGCTTACTTCTGCAACAACTGCGCAACTGGCAAGTTCGTCGGTATGAAGGCTGCTGCAAAGCCGGAGGAAACAGCCTCCCTGGATGAGGGACTTCCCGAAAAGATTGAAATTGTCATTCGCGGAAGCGATGGCGACTTGACCCCCATTGGCGTGATGAATACCCGCACTGGAGAAATCTCGACGGATGATAATCTCTGGTTCGACATGAAGGGCCGCAAGCTGAACAAGAAGCCTACCGCCAAGGGAACTTACTACAACAAAGGCCAGAAGGTCGTCATCAAGTAGGGGAGAACCATGAAGAAAGAATATGTAGCCCCGAAGATGGATGTTCTGGAAGTTTGCGTAAATGCCGCACTGCTGCAAGGCTCCGGTACCGAAGGCGGCCCCGACGCTACCGAATACGATGGCGAATTCGGTTTTGACTACAATCCCGAAATGAACAAGAAAGCCTAATTGTTAAAATTTGCAGTAGAAATGCTCGGCCAGGTGGCCGGGCATTTTTCGTTCTGTAAAGTGGTTTCTTTTTTCCGAAATTTTTATTTATCTTCAAGGGTATGACATTCCTGCTTGTGGTCATATATGTCGCCTTTATCGGCTTGGGTCTCCCGGATACGATTCTGGGGGCGGCATGGCCCTTGATGCAGACTGATCTGGCGGCCCCTCTTTCTGCGGCGGGAATCCTTTCGATTATCGTGAGTGTCGGGACGATAATTTCCAGCCTGATTACGCCTACGTTGATGCGCAGGCTTGGTACGGGCAAGCTGGTGGCGATTAGCATTTGCTGTACTGCAGTGGCTACGGCTGGATACGGCCTTGCGACCGCTTTCTGGATGATGTGCGTCTGTGCCATACCCATGGGCCTTGGTGCCGGAGCCATCGACGTTGCCCTCAATAACTTTGCGGCAATCTATTTGGAATCAAAGCACACCAACTGGCTGCACGCCAGCTGGGGCGTCGGGGCCTGCCTGGGGCCTGCAATCCTGTCGGCTTCCGTTTTTGTGGGGGCGGGGTGGCGAGGTGCCTATGAACTGAATGCAGTCTTGCTCGGAGCCATCGTGGTGATGATGCTGGGGGCTCTCCCGTTGTGGAAACGTGTCGAAAAAACGAGGCCAAGTAGCGAGAGTGGGCGAGGCAACGGTTCCGAAAATCGTGGTGGCAAGACCTCCGCTCCGGTGGAAAATGACATATCCTTGCGGGCGGCCCTTCGCGTACCTGGCATGAAGCTTTCCTTCTTAACGTTCTTCTTTTATTCTGCCCTGGAAATTTCCACTAGCCTTTGGTGTGGAACTTATTTGGTTGCCCGCGGCTTTGCTCCGGAGATTGGTGCTTTGGCGGTTTCTCTGATGTTTGCTAGCGTCATGGTTGGGCGTGTCGCCAGCGGATTCTTTGCCATCAAGTTTACGGATATGCGCCTGGTTCATGCGGGAATCGCCATTGTTGTCGTGGGGTGCTTCGTCTTGATTTTGCCTTTGCCGTTGTGGTTTACTCCCCTTTGCATTTGCCTGCTTGGTCTTGGCTGCGCTCCCGTTTATCCGTCCTTGATTCATGCGACGCCGGCTCGTTTTGGAGAAGAACTTTCTGGGCGCGCCATCGGCATTCAGATGGCAGGCTCCTATGTGGGTTCCGTGTTGATGCCGCCCGCCTTCGGCTTCGTTGCCGCTCATTTTTCTGTGATGCTGTGGCCCGTTGCGTTGGCGATATTTGTGGCGTGCCTTTTGGTTTGCGTCTGTCTCTTGGATTACGTGACCCGCAAAAAACTGAATAATGCTTTTGCCAAGGAACGCATTATGGACGTTCTCCATCAAGTATCTGAAATGAATGCCGCCCGCAACCGCCTTCGCAAGGAACGCCGCCGTGCCCGCCGAAAAGCAAAGCAGGCCCAGCTGCAGAAGGCTCGAAAGAAATAACTTGGAAAATTTCTACATTTTCGTCTATGGCAAAGAAGAAAAAGTTTTTTAAGTCCCCGGCGCTGGCTCAGGCCAACCGCAGCAAAGAAGATCGCCTTCGCGATACCTTGACTCAGATCGTTAGCGGTGAAAGCCGCCTGTTGAACCGCCCCGATGACTTGTACGAAACCATCGGCAAGGGTATTGACGATATCGAGGATTGCAAGGATCCCAAGGTTCAGCTGGAACTTTTGGCTTGGACCTTGCGTACCGATTTCGTCTCCTTCAAGGTAGATGACGAAGAAAAGGAATATTGGGACAGCCTGTTCTACGACGCTGGTACGTTCTTTGTGGAAATTGCCAAGCAGTACGAAGACAAGGATTACGTGGCCGACCTGATTCACGACCTGGCCGTGCGCCATGTGGGCGGTGAAGGCCGTTCCGTGGTGTTCCTGAGCCTTGAAGAGGTGATGCCGCTGGAAAGGGCAAGCAAGCTTTTGAATGAACTTGTGGCGGAAGAAGCTCAGTTCGCCGACGAAAACCGCGAAGACGTTCTGGACGCCATTTGCGATATGGCAGACGCTATCAACGATTCTGCAAACTATGCCAAGGCCGCCCTGCTGAAGGATCCGGACAAGAGCAACGCTACCATCATCGACATTGCAAACGCCTACTTCATGGCTGGCGACCTGGTGCTTGCCAAGCAGTGGATGAACGATGTGAAGAATCCCGGCAACGAAGACGAAGAAGCTTACCTTGATTTGCAGGCAGCCATCGCCGACAAGGAAGGCCGCAAGTCGGATTGCCTGAAGATTGCCCGCCAGCTTTACGAAACCTATCCGAGAATCATGAACCTGGGCCGCCTGGCCGCATTGCTTTCGGATTCCGAAGCGGATCAGCTGTTTACCGAACACGAAAAGTTCCGTTGCGGTTCTTCTGCCAATATGGAATTCATGCAGCTTCTGGCTGGCATGAAGCGTTATAAGCAGTTGGCCGGTTATGTAGACAAGTTTGAAGAAGACTTGGCTGGCATGGATGCCGAAGAGCTGAACGAAATTGCCGATGCCGCCGAAAAGGATGGCGAAAAGGATCTGGCCAAGCACATCCGTGACTGGATCGTAGAAGAGCCCGAAGAAGCCGAAGCCTTCGACGACAAGGACTAGGTTCGACTCCGTTCACCTACCGAGGTTTGATTCCGCTAGTCATTGAGCGAAGCCGAAATGTCATCCCGGGCTTGTCCCGGGATCTCCTTTACTCTAAAAGCATTTCCTGTGGAATGGCGCCTTCTATTACCAGGAGGCGTCTTTTCATATCTAGGCCCAGCCCGAAACCTACCAAGGCTCCGCCTTTCCCGATAACGCGATGGCAGGGGAGGATCAGCGGAATCGGATTCTGGTGCAGCGCCTGCCCGACGGCTCGCATGGCCTTTGGACTCCCCACGATTTCTGCGATTTCCTTGTAGGTGCGGGATTCACCGTAGGGGATTTCCTTGAGGGCGTTCCAGACTTTTGTCTGAAATTCCGTGCCGTATAATTTATATGGTATGCTGAACTCTTTCCGCTTACCCGCCAAGAATTCGTTCAACTGAAGAACGACTTTGCGGTAGGCGCGGCTCACTGCCGGCGACATTTCGGATTCAATATCGGCAACGGCGTAAGTGCAGGCCTGAACCTGGCTTGGCTTTGCGTTGTCAGAATTGTAGCGCAGGCTGCAAAGTTTAGACTTCTCGAATACAAAAGTCCATTCGCCCCATAAGTTTCGGTGGCGTATGGTTGTGTATTTTTCGTCTGAAAAGTCCATATCCTGAATATACAAGATTATTTTTTATGTGGATGAAAAAAGGCAGTGCTTTTTCCTTTAAAAAGGATTTTTGACCGCCTTTTTGTTATGTTGTATGTGAATTTTCCTGCAAAACGCACTTGATGTTGAAGAAAATCTCCTTCTTTTTGAAAAAATAGAAGCGAAAATCCTCTTTTTTATGCCTTTTTTATGGATAAACTAAAAGAAAGGCGGTGGATTGACCCTAAAAAAGGTATTTCCACCGCCTTTTTTGCTGCGAACTCAGCGAACCACTATCTCAACGGGTATTCCTTGAATTCCTTTACGCCGAATTCCTGACGCAGGTAGTCCCAGCGGACCAGGCGGTTCTTCCAGTAGTACTTGCGGTACAGACGGCGAGCCACGCGGCTTGTGAGTTCGTAGGGAATGGTGTGATGGTCGTCGGCCACGCTTTCCATGGAAATGCGGAAATCCAGTTCGCCGTTCACCACGTCTACGGTTTCACCGACTTGCACGTCGGGAATGTGGCTCACGTCCACCATGGTGGCATCCATGCAGACTCGACCCAGGATGGGGCAGAGCTGTCCGCGGATAAAGACGAATCCCTTGTTGTATTCACCGCGAAGGTAGCCGTCGCCGTAACCGATGGCGATGGTGGCGATGCGGGTGGGCTGCTGTGCCATCCAGTATCCGCCGTAGCTTACGGTTTCGCCGGGCTTCACATCGTGAATGTGACGGATAGTAGACTTGATCTTCATGACAGGCTTGATTGGCCAGGGGGAAGGGGCGGCTCCCATGGGATTGTAACCGTACAGGGCGAGGCCGGGACGGACCATGTCGAAATGACTTTCGGGATGGGTCAGTGTGCCTGCAGAACTGGAGCAGTGGCAAATTTCGGGACGGAGGCCTTCGGCTTCCAGCACATCTACCAAGCGGGCAAATCTCTGGATCTGGATTTCGGTCTTGGGGTTGCCCGGCATGTCGGCGGTGGCCAGATGAGTGAACATGCCTTCGAACTTGAGGTTCTTGAGGCTGAGGGCGGCACGTACGTTGTTGAAGTCTTCGGCGTCGAAACCGTAGCGGTTCATGCCGGTGTCAATTTTCAGGTGGGCCTTGCAGGTGCAATCGTTTTCACGGAGGAACTGGTCGAAAGCCATGGCGGTACGGATGTCCGTAATGACGGCGGTCAGCTGGAATTCTACGAAGTAGGCGAAGTCTGCGGGGGTGCAGGGGCCAAGAACCAGGATGGGCAAGTCCATGCCGTACTGGCGCAGGACCATACCTTCGCTGATGTGGGCTACGCCGAGGTAGTCTGCTCCGCCGAACTTGGCGGCAAAGGAACAGGCCAGGCTGCCGTGACCGTAGGAGTCTGCCTTGACGGGCAGGAGAATCTTGGTGTTGGCAGGAATCTGGCTACGGATAAACTGAATATTGTTACAAAGGGCGTCGAGGTTGATTTCAATCCAATTGGGGCGCGCGATTCTATTAAGATCGGGAGGATTCTGTAAAAGCTTCATGATGCAAAAAAATATAAGAAAACTCTAATTTGGAATAGAACAGGTTGCCGTATTTTTTGTAAAAATGGACCGCTAAAATGATGGGGTGAATCTGCCTCTAGCCCTTATGCCATATGGCATTGGCGGTTCGACTGATTTTTTACAGAAAATCCCATAAAGATTTGTTTACCGATGCCGACGTTCCCGCCTGATTTTTTCTTTGTACATTCAAGATGTTCGAGATGAATTTCGTTCATTCCCCGAAGTAAGGAGCGGTGGTAGAACGGAGTTGAGAACAAGCTAACTTAACGTTTTCGTATTCCCGTTTCATATAAAGTTTGAGTGTTGGACATTGCCCTGCAATGTCGTTCTCTGCTTTACCCCCTCATAAAAAAGACTCTCCCCAAAAGAGCCGTTTCTAAGGTATTTCTCCCATAAATCACCAAACTCTTTCCGAAAGGAAAGGAGGATAAAATCATGAAAAACGTAAACGAAAAGAAGAAAGTAAAATTGGATCCGCTGGTAGCTGCGCTGATGCCGGATTCCGACAAGAAGATGGGTGCCATTGCAAGTGGTTCTCTTCTGGTGGCGCTTGCCCTTTGCTTTTGGGCGGCGGCATTCGAACAGCTTGTTCCCGAAGTGGCCTTTGTGGATTCGGTGAACGAGAACATCAGGGCTACCATGCAGATCCTAGACCGAAAAGAAGAAAAGAAGGAGGAACGTCCCAAAAGAAAGATGGAACAGGTCAATCGCAGGAGAGCGGGTGGCGGCGGCCCCCGTCGTGGTACGGGTAGACCTAATGCGGTCCAGGAACGTAGTGTTCTAAAAATGCTAACGGCGCAGACCCATAGCGCAAGCGCCGGGGCCTACGATCTGATGACGCAGAAGTTCGCCAAGGATATCGACAAGGTGCTTAAGCACAGCAGCGGCCTTCAGCTCTCCGGAAAACATCGAATCGGTGAACGTGCCGGTAAGGTGGACGGGGGCTTTAATCAGGGCTATGCTGCTGGCGGTAGCGGTGGCGTGGGAGATGCTCTCAGCAGTCTTATTGGAGGCTCTGCCGGAGCGCTTTCCACAAGGGCTAGGGGGCCTATGAAAATTCCGTCGCCTACGGATATTGAGTGGGGTTCCGATCATTCGGTCCGTTCGTCTTCTGATGTGATGAAGGTGATTAGGACTCGAACGCCTGGGCTTCGCCATATCTACAACAAGTACCTCAAGAAAAAACCGGGATTCCAGGGCAAGGTGACTTTGCGGTTTACCATTGCTCCGGGCGGTGAAGTCATTAGCAACGCCATTGTCGGGTCGACAACCGGCTACGCGGAATTCGATAGTGAAATCAGGAATGCCGTGAGCCGTTGGACCTTCAGTAAGATTAAGGCGGGCAATACCACCGTGACAATCCCCTTCACGTTCTCTGAATAGTATAACACCCTAAACCCCGATAGCCCCCAAGGCTGTCGGACATTTTTATATTTAGGTATGAGTTTTGAGTCATGAGCTATGAGTTAATAAGTTAGGCGCCTTCGGCGCGATTATAAAGACTCGTATCTCACGGCTCATCATTCACTACTCACCGCTCATCACTCACTGCTCATTATGAAAGATCCTCGCATTACCAAGCTTGCTGAAAATTTGATTAATAACGCCATTGCTCTTAAGGCTGGCGAAAACATTCTCATCGAAACCACCGACACTCCCGATGAACTGACGACGGAGTTGATCAAGGCTGTTTCCAAGGCTGGTGGCAATGCCTTTGTGCATAACTACAATGGCCGTGTCCGTCGCGAAATGATCAAGTCCGCTTCTGTGGAGCAGATGAAGCTGGCTGCGGATCTGGCCATGGAAGAAATGCAGAAGATGCAGTGCTACATTTCTATCCGTGCTGCAGAAAACGCCATGGAAAACTGCGACATTCCTGGCCCGCAGATGAGGAACTATCGAATCATCAACCAGGCTGTTCTGGACTATCGTGTGAACAAGACCCGCTGGTGCGTACTTCGTTGGCCCAACCCCTCTATGGCACAGGCCGCCAAGATGAGCACCGAAGCTTTCGAGGACTTCTACTTTGAAGCTTGCCTGGCCGATTACCCCCGCATGGCCAAGGCCGCCCAGAATCTGGTGGACCTGATGAACCGTACCGACAAGGTGCGCCTGGTTTCCAAGGGAACGGATTTGACCTTCAGCATCAAGGGAATTCCTGCCGTTCCTTGCTGCGGCAACATGAACATCCCCGATGGCGAAGTCTATACCGCCCCGGTCCGCAACAGCGTCAATGGCGTAATCCAGTACAATACTCCGTCCCTCTATGACGGCAAGCAGTTCGGCAATGTGCGCCTGGAATTCAAGGACGGTGCCATTGTGGCAGCTTCTTGCGAAACTGGCGATAACAATGCTCTGGTGGCCCTGTTCAATACCGATGAAGGCGCCCGCTATGTGGGTGAATTTGCCATCGGCTTTAACCCCTACGTGAACAGCGCCATGTGCGATATTCTCTTTGACGAAAAGATTGCAGGCTCCATTCACTTTACCCCGGGCCGTTGCTACGAAGACGCTCCCAACGGTAACGTTTCTGCCATCCACTGGGACCTGGTCCTTATCATGCGCCCGGAATACGGCGGTGGCGAAATCTGGTTCGACGACGTTCTGATCCGCAAGGACGGCAAGTTCGTCATCGACGAACTGAAATGCCTGAATCCCGAAGAACTGGCTTAATTTTGTCCATAACCTGCGCATTACTGCGTTGCTCGCCCCCTTACGACGAAAAAGTCCCCGCATCTGTTTGATGGGCGGGGACTTTTTGTTGTCTTAGAACGGCTTTTGTGTTCTGTATATTATTTGTTTTGCTGTTGGACGACTATTTTTCCTTCGACCAAGAATGTCAAAATTTTTTTGAGATATGGTGAAATCTATATCAAAGGTTTCTTCGGTGGTGATGTCTTGGCTCTGGCCGTAGGGAGCTTGTTTTTGCAATGATGTGTGGCAGTCGATTTCTACATACCACCAGCCAATGTTGCCGTAGCTGAAGGAGCCGCTCCACAGCCAGGAGTTTCCGCAATCGCCACCGCGGGATGGGTTGCATTTATAGCATGTGCCGTTGTATGCGAAACAGGCTGATGTTGGATTGCTTGGAATTTCGTCCAACGGGAAACCGGGACATGCTCCGATTTTATTTTTATCGATTCGGTTCCCTGTATTGCAATCAACCTCTCGCCACCACCATGAATCCGATGCATTGTCATTTACCCAGCCATTGAACTCGTTGGCTCGGGCGGGATTCAGGGAATAGCAAGAGCCCTCTTCCATGTTTTGTAGACCCGAATTGAAAATTTGATCGGGGTTGTTGACGATACCGTCAAAAACGTTTGTCGCCAAGGATGAAGAAGAACTTGAAACCGCTGCCGATGAACTTGTTGGATTTATGCTAGGAGTGATTTTCCTCTGATGTTCTTCGATGATATATTCGCAGAAATCGTATGCGTTTGAAAGTGTCCTCGGACTTAAAGTTGAAAGATGGCCTCTGCCGATGTAATCGTAGTCGTAGTATACATACATTGTCGGGAATGTCTTAATCGATTCATCCCCGAGTTCAATAGCCATTTTTCGTGTGAAATTAGCAGGGATTCGACGTAATGTTTTCTCTGTAAATTCCAAATCCTTGTCGAAATAAATTACGTCAGAAGTGAATCCTGTACAGCCGTTTTCGTCCAAAGCTCCGTTGAAGCATGTGTAGTATGGCTGCTCAAGGTAGGCTCCGTTCTGGCCACAACTTTCTTTATCGTTGTAGCATCGGTAAAAAAGATGGTCGTAGTTCTCGTAATACTGTACTGCTGCGAATTTAGCCCTTATGCCCAAGGATGTTTCGTTGTTTTCGTGCCGACAATAAATTTCTACGGCTCCGCCGTCTAAGTCTAGGGTAGGAATGCCATTCATTTCGGGTCTTGTTGTGCTGACGTAGCGAGAACCTTCGCCTCCCTCAGAAAAACATTCGTTTGCATAGTGCTCGCGCATAAGCGAATCAACAAGCAATACCGCATTTTCCTTGCTAAGTCCCCCCTCTTCTATATAAGGAGACAATTTTTCACAATATTCTACGGCAGAAGAAATCGACAAAAAATAGTTAGATAAAGTAAAATTTTATTCATTTAATTGCACATTCCCTTCTTTAAACACTCTTTCATCATTTTTCTAAACAATACTTCTGGGTCGGGTTTATGAGGCAACCGGTTTCCTTTTATTTGATCAAGAGAATCATTGTATTTTTTTACTTCTGAGACGTACAATCTAAAGGAATCTTTTTCCATCTTTTTTTTCACCTTTAATTCGACCAAAGAATCCAATTTTTTTTCGTCCGTTTCAATAGAAAATTCTTCCATTAATAGTTTAGTTTCGTCAACTTTTATTTTTTCAACCTGCTGTTGTCCCCGACGTTGTTCCAGTTGTTGTTCTTGTTGCTGTGTCTGTTGTTGCTTTTGCGATTTTGCCCCATCCTCCGAACACCCGATCATTATGGCTACCATCACCACGGCAAAAGCCCAAATCATTTTCGAAAATTTATCCATCATATTTAAACCTCTTTTCTGTTAATATATCCAATGAACTGTTTATTTCCAACAATTTTTCTTCATGCTCAATTTTCTACTCCATGGTTAAGTAGATAAAATAAAAACACAAGGCGAACTTGTCTGTAAATTTCATTCGAGTAAAGTTTTTTTTATAAATAACATAATTCTACATCAATACAAAAATTAAAGTATTCACATCATTAGAAGGCGATTCTTCATCGGAGGAGCTGGATTCCACAAACGAGGAACTGCTGAACGCGGAGGAGGAACTAGATTCTGCGCATCCCGGAATCGTAGCACCGCAAGTTCCTCCATTCGGGTTAACCTTCACAATGTCGCCACCCCATAAATTTGGGAATGAGGGATGCTGACAGGTGAGATTGCTTTCTCGACAATCTTCATGGCAAGCGTTTTTGGTTATTTTCAATTCTAATGTCACGGCAAATCCATCGCAAAAATCGCAAGTCGCATTAGATTTCCAAAAACCATTCTTTGATGAACTCCCTCCACATTCTGAAACCCATGTTCCCGTATATGTAAAATGAGAACCTTCGCCTCCCTCAGAAAAACATTCGTTTGCATAGTGGCTTTGTCGATCCTGATTTAAAGATGATATGACAGCATCTTTGCTATATCCATTATTCATGAACGGATCCAAATTATCGCAAAATTCTATAGCAAAAGGGACTGACGAAAATGTCAAAATTATGAAAATGATGATTTTATTCATCTGTGCATGTTCCCTTTTCGATACAGTCTCGAATTAACTTTCTTAGAACTCCTTCTGGACCTGGTTTATGAGGTGTATTTCTGTCTTTTCTTAAATCTAGGGAATCGTTAAATTTTTTTTGTTCTTCAACCATTGCTTTAAATGGTTCTTTTGCCATGGCGTCTCTGACTCTCTCCTCAATTAAAGAATCCATTTTTTTGTCCTTGTCTGTTGTGCCCAAATTTTTCAATTCGCACTTAAATTTGCCGTTAGGGCAATTACGCTGAGCACAGCGAGCTTTTTCTTCACATGGCAAGCCCCTACAGCCATCCAAACATCCGTGCGTACGAGGTTCCGGACCACCCAAAAGGACTTTCTTTTTTTTCATTTCCTCTCTGACTTTTATTCGTATTTCTTCATTTGTTTTTTCATTGCAAAAACTGAAGTTTTTTTCGTAATTGTTGCCAAAACAAGGTCCGTTCATCTCCTGTTTTCTTGCTTCAATCGCACTGTCCAAAAGGCCATTTTGCATAAGGCTATCCAGAATGAATGTAACGTCATTTTTGTATGCAGTTGTGTCTAATCTAGATGCGCACGACCGGAAATTTCTGCAAATTTCGCTGACCACATCTATGAACAGTTCCGTATCCTTGGCGTATTCCCATTTTTTTATAAATTCTTTTTCAGCTCTAATAAAGGCCCTAACTCCAACCATGATGGAATCGTTCGGGTCATAATCCTTATAAGTGACAATCCGGGAGCTGTCCAACGGAATTATTCGCTTTTTCTTGTGAGGTGTTGCTGCGGGAGGGGTGGTCAACTGTATTTCCGCCGATTGAGTTTCGTTTACGTCCTTCTTCTCCGAACATCCGATCATCATGGCGACCGTCACCACGGCAAAAGCCAAAATCATTTTCGAAAACTTGCTTGCCATATTCAATTTTCTACTCCATGGTTGTGTAGATAGAATAAATAATGAGTGTGTATTTGTCTATAACTTTTATTTAGGTGAAGTTTTTTTTGAATAGCATAACTTTATGCTAATTGAAATATTTGTCCCATTAGAAGACAAATCTTCATCTGAGAGGCTGGATTTCGCTCACCCGGGAAGTAAGGCTGTTTTTGAAAGACAACGTGATGTAAGAATCATAAGCGTCACAATTCGCAATTGATTTTGACGTGAGAGCAATTACGCTGAACACAGCGAGCAGCTTCATCACATGGCAAACCTCTACAACCTTGCAAGCACCCGTGCGTACGAGGTTCCGGACCACCCAAAAGGACTTTATTTTTTTTGACATTGTTTCCCAAAACAGAATCTTTGCTTTCATTTTCCAAACCCACCGAATTTTTTTCAACCTGCTGTTGCTCTTGACGTTGTTCCAGTTGTTGTTCCTGTTGCTGCTTTTGCGATTTTGCCCCATCCTCCGAACACCCGGCCGTCGTTGCTGCCATCATCACGGCAAATGCCAAAATCATTTTTGCAAGTTTGCTTGCCATATTCAATTTCCTGCTCCATGGTTGTGTAGATAAAATAAATAGTGAGTGTGTATTTGTCTAAATCTACACATTCAATACGAGCGAAAACAGTTGAAAAAGAAAGTAGGATAAATAGCCAGGATTTCATCATTTGATATAGCCCTTCTTTTTCATTTCCTCTCTGACTTTTATTCGTATTTCTTCATTTGTTTTTTCATTGCAAAAATTGAAGTTTTTTTCGTAATTGTTGCCGAAACAAGGTCCATTCATCTCCTGTTTTCTTGCTTCAATAGCTTTGTCCAAAAGGGCGTTGCTCATAAGGCTGTCTAGAATGAACGTTACGTCATTTTTGTATGCCGTTGTGTCTAATCTAGATGCGCATGACCGGAAATCACTACAAATTTTGCTGACCACATCTATGAACAGTTCCGTATCCTTGGTATATTTCCATTTTTTTATAAATTCTTTTTCCGCTCTAATAAAGGCTCTAACTCCAACCATGATGGAATCATTTGGATCATAATCCTTATAAGTGACTATTCTGGAGCTGTCCAACGGAATTATTCGCTTTTTCTTGTGAGGTGTAATTGCTGGAGGGGTGGTCAATTGTATTTCCGCTGACTGAGTTTCATTCACGTCTTTCTTTTCCGAACATCCGAACATCATAGCCGCCACCACTGCGAAGGCTAAAATCATTTTTGCGAACTTGCTAGCCATATTCAATTTTCTACTCCATGGTTGTGTAGATAAAATAAATAGTGAGTGTGTATTTGTCTATAACTTTTATTTAGGTGAAGTTTTTTTTGAATAGCATAACTTTATGCTAATTGAAATATTTGTCTCATTAGAAGACAAATCTTCATCTGAGAGGCTGGATTTCGCTCACCCGGGAAGTAAGGCTGTTTTTGAAAGACAACGTGATGTAAGAATCATAAGCGTCACAATTCGCAATTGATTTTGACGTGAGAGCAATTACGCTGAACACAGCGAGCAGCTTCATCACATGGCAGACCTTTACAACCTTGCAAGCGCCCGTGCGTACGAGGTTCCGGATTTTGCGATTTTGCCCCATCCTCCGAACATCCGATCATCATAGCCGCCGTCACGGCAAATCCATCGCAAAAATCGCAAGTTGCATTAGAATTCCAAAAACCATTCTTTGATGAACTCCCTCCACATTCTGAAACCCACGTTCCTGTGTATGTGAAACGAGAACCTTCGCCTCCCTCAGAAAAACATTCGTTTGCGTAGTGGTCGTGCATTAGCGTTTCAATAAGCGATATCGCATTTTCCTTGCTAAGTCCACCTTCTTCTATATAAGGTGACAATTTTTCACAATATTCTACGGCAGAAGAAATCGACAAAAAATAGTTAGATAAAGTAAAATTTTATTCATTTAATTGCACATTCCCTTCTTTAAACACTCTTTCATCATCTTTCTAAACAATATTTCTGGGTCGGGTTTATGTGGTGACTGGTTTCCTTTTATTTGGTCAAGAGAATCATTGTATTTTTTTACTTCTGTGACGTACAATCTAAAGGAATCTTTTTCCATCTTTTTTTTCACTTTTAATTCGACCAGAGAATCCAATTTTTTTTCGTCCGTTTCAATAAGGAATTCTTCCGTTAATAGTTTCGCTTCATCAACTTTTGCTTTTTCAATCAGACGTTTTTCCTGTTGTTGCTTCTGCGATTTTTCTCCATTCTCCGTACATCCGGCCATCGTTGTGGTCGCCACGGCAAATGCCAAAATTATTTTTGCAAGTTTACTTGCCATATTTAAACCTCTTTTACCTAATATAACCAATCAGGAATTTTATCGGGCAGGGTTGTTTAGATAAAGTAATTCTTTTTGGCGGTAAAAAAAAACGGCCCGGCTTGAACCGGGTCGTTTTTCAATTGCATTTTGTCGCGGAACCTGTCCGCGCACTCGCCTTTACAGGAGTTCTGCAATCTGGACAGCGTTCAGTGCAGCACCCTTACGGATCTGGTCGCCGGTGAGCCACAGAGTGTTGCCGCAATCGTCAGCGAGATCCTTACGGATACGGCCGACATAAACGTCGTCGTGACCAGCGCTTTCCAGCGGCATGGGGTAGACGTAGTTCTGCGGATCGTCCTTCAGGAATACGCCCGGAGCGTTCTTGAGGGCTGCGCGGATTTCTTCGACGGAAACCGGCTTTTCGGTTTCGAACCACACGGATTCGGAATGAGAACGGAGAGAGCTAACGCGTACGCAAGTTGCACTGGTGCGAACATCGGAGTGCATGATCTTACGGGTTTCGTTGAACATCTTCATTTCTTCCTTGGTGTAGTCATTTTCGGTCATCTTGTCGATCTGCGGAATGACGTTGTAAGCCAGCTGGAAGGGGAACTTCTTGATGTGGGTGGTAGAACCGGTTTCAATGATGTCCTTGTACTGCTGCTGGAGTTCTTCCATAGCAACTGCACCTGCACCGCTTGCGCTCTGGTAAGAGGAAACGCGGATCTTCTTGATGTGGGAAATCTTTTCGATGGGGTTCAGAACCACAACCATCATGATGGTGGTGCAGTTGGGGTTTGCGATAATGCCGCAGCCACCGTTTTCGGCCTTGTGCAGCGGAATGTCGCAAGCGTTCACTTCGGGAACGACCAGAGGAACGTTGTCCATCATACGGAAGTAGCTGGTGTTGTCGACGACGACTGCGCCATTTTCTACAGCAATGGGTGCAAATTCCTTAGAAACTGCAGCGCCTGCGGAAGAGAGAACCAGGTCGACACCCTTGAATGCATCGGCGCAGGTCAGTTCGACCTTCAGCTTTTCACCCTTGAAGGTGAATTCCTTACCGACGCTACGTTCGGAAGCGAGAAGCTTGAGGTTCTGGAGAGGGAAGTTGCGCTGTTCCAAGATGGAAAGCAGTTCCTGGCCAACGGCACCGGTGGCGCCCATAATAGCTACGTTACGAATCATTGTTGATCCTGTTGTTCTATTGGTTGTGGTTTATTGTTTGATTTCAAATTTTCGATATCGTTCCGGAAGCGGTCCAGATAGACGTTCATCTGGGCAATCTGGCTTCGAGTCTGCCTGTATTGCACAAGCTGTTCCTCGGGGTTATCCTGGAGCGTATAGTTGTAAAGGGAATAAGCGGCCAGACGGGCGCTTTCACTTGCCTGAATCAGTTCGGAGTGAGCTTCGCTGGACTCGTGGGGGTGGAACAGTCCCAGAACCTTCTTGTTCAGGGCAACGGCATTGTTGTTGATGGCCAATGCCTGTTGGCTACGAATCTCGCGTTCGCTTTCGCTGATGTTGGCAGGGAGAGGTTCAAAGACGTCGATGGAGTTCGAGATGTCCAGCATGCGTCGAATGACGGATTCTGCCTCGTCTACATAGCTCTCGAGACGGCTGTTGGCGAATTCCCTGTCAGAAGAAGCGGGGGCGCCGATTTTAGATGCGGCGTACTGCTTTGCCTTGTACTGAACAGCCTTGCCTCCGTCGCCATTTTCGAAGGAGGCTATGTAGTCCTGGTAGCGGGCGTTCTGTTCGGCCAGTTCCCTCGGGTTGTATTCCGAAGTGGGAATGAACGTGGGGCGGTCCCAATAGGCGATTCCCAGGAAGCCTGCCAGCATAAATACGGCAAGGAAGATGTTTCCGCTCATGGTGGCTCGGTCTTCGCTACGGATGGCGTAGATGATAGACAGGATTGCCATGCTGGCGAAAGTCAACAGCAGGCCGCCGTCGCAGTTGTAGGTGATGTAGGTGTTCTTGGCGAAGTAGAACACGCAGTCCATGGCTACAATCAAAATAGACAGAAGGACTCCCAGAATCTTCTGACTGCGGGTATAGGCTGCTGCTGACTGGAGAATCGCCGTAAAGGTGATTCCCAGCGGAAGCACGAGCATTAATGCAATGTCTGCGACTTGATGGTTCATCTAGTTAGAACGGCAGGTCTTCGTCTGCGCCTTCGGCCATGGGAGCGTCGTAGGCGGGAGCGGAACTCTGCTGGTTGAAACTGTTACCCTGATTGAAACTACTGCCCTGGTTGAAGGAGCCGCCGCCGAAATTGCCGCCGTTCTGGTTGCGGGGAGTCAGAAGCTGGAAGGTATCCAGGCTGACTTCGGTGGCGTAGCGCTTCTGGCCGGAAGTCTGGTCGGTCCAGCTGCGGTTGGTGAGAGAACCTTCGACATAGAGGGTCATGCCCTTGTGGACGCCCAGCTGTTCCATGGTTTCGGCAACCTTGCCCCAGCCGACGATGTTGTGCCAGTCGGTCTGTTCCTTCTGTTCGCCGTTGTTGTCGCGGTAGCGGCGGGAAGTTGCCAGGGAGAAAGACACGCGCTTACGGCCAGTGGGACCTGCGCTAATGACGGGATCCTTGCCGATGTTACCAATGAGCATCACTTTATTGAGATAAGCCATAATTAATCCTATTTTTATTTTTTTGTTTCTACGGGAGCAAAGATAAAAAAAACGAATGTCATTAAACTGTCAATTTGAAAAACCAGAGCATTTTGCAAACAATATGCGACATTTTTTGCTCAAATAACTATCTTAAAGCAGCAAGTTTAAAGGCTAAAGGTACGAGGCTGGATATTAGATATGAGTTGTCAGATACGAAATCTTATAATCGCGCCGAAGGCACCAAAGTTAGGTATGAGGTATCAGGTATGAGGGCGGAGCCTGTGGCTCCTTTCAGCTAAATAATCGCGCCGAAGGCGCCATATTTTAACTCATAACTCATAACTCATAACTCATAACTCATAACTCATAACTCATAACTCATAACTCATAACTCATAACTCTTCACTCTTCACTCTTCACTCTTCACTATTAACTACTAACTAACCATGGTTACTCTCGCTCTTTCCAATTTCGAAAAGTCTTTCCCTGCCGCCCTCCGTGGCAAGCGCCTTGGCGCCGTTCTCCATCCCGCATCTGTTTGCGCTGACCTGAGCTATACTCTTGATCTTCTGAAGTCCTATGATGGCAAGCTGTTTAAGTTGTCTGCATTGTTCGGCCCCCAGCATGGTATCAAGGGCCACACCCAGGACAACATGATTGAATGGGAAGGCTACACCGACCCGGAACTTGGAATTCCTGTTTACAGCCTTTATGGCGAACACCGCGAACCTACCGCCGAAATGCTTTCTCACGTGGACGCCCTCCTGGTAGACTTGCAGGATGTGGGTGCCCGCTATTACACCTTCATCTGGACTCTTTACCTGTGCATGAAGGCTTGCGAAAAGTTGGGCATTCCCGTTGTGGTCGTGGATCGCCCGAACCCCATTAACTGTGTGGACGAAGAAGGTCCGGTTCTGGATTTGAATTACACAAGTTTTGTGGGCCTCCACAGCATCCGTACCCGCCACGCCAAGACTATCGGCGAATTGGCTGAACAGTTCAAGGCTGAATGTTTCCCCAAGTGCGAACTTTACGTGATGCACATGGAAGGTTACGATAAGAAGATGTGGTACGACCAGACTGGTCTCCCGTGGATTCTTCCCAGCCCCAACATGCCGACCCTGGATACCGCAATCGTCTATCCGGGTATGTGCCTCTTTGAAGCCACCAACGTCAGCGAAGGCCGCGGAACTACTCGCCCCTTCGAAATCTTTGGCGCGCCCTTCATCGATGCGGTTAAACTTTGCAAGTACATGAACGGTCTGAAGCTGCCGGGTGTGTACTTCCGCGAAAACTACTTCCAGCCTACCTTCCACAAGGGCGCTGGCCAGATTTGCGGTGGTGCCCAGATTCACGTTCTGGATCGCGACAAGTTCCGCAGTTTCGATATGGCTATTAAGCTTTTGCAGTACATCTTTAACGAATATCCCAAGGATTTCGCCTGGAAGCAGCCGCCTTACGAATACGAATTCCACAAGCTGCCCATCGACATCTTGCTGGGCAATGGTACCTTCCGTAAGGAATTTATCGAGTCTTCTATCTAATTATTAAAGTTAGACTTGTGCGAAAGCGTCCGCTGTGGCGGGCGCTTTTGCTTTATGCTTATTACCCATAAAAAATGGTGATTCTTGTTGAAATTCTTATAATACAATTTTATATTATGAACTTCGTTGGGTATGGTATTGAAGGAGAGGTGTCATGTTTCAGGAACGTCTGGACGAATTCCTGCGTAAGCAGGATACATTGGAAAATGTCTTCTTTTGGGTGACTTTGGGCCTTGTAGGCCTGGCATCGTTCATGTCTGCAGTTTCCTCTGTTGTTGAAAAGCTGCCGGGATCGACAGTTACTTTTTGCTTTTTCTGCTTCTTGTGTGTTGTCCTCCTGGGGGTTCTCGCCAAGATAACTCAGAAAATCTCGTTTTGCTATGTGGCGCTGTGCCTTTTGATGTGCGGCATTATCCTGCCTCTTCAGTTTTTCATGTATGGCGCTCTGAACAGCAGTATCATCATCTATTTCTTTGGCTCGGTGTTCCTCTGTGCGCTTCACGAAAAGAGGGCGACCCGTTATATGTTGATCGCCTTTGCCATTGTGTCGGGCGAAGCTTCTTTTGTGGTGTCCTGGCTGCATCCGGAGTGGGTGACCAACATCGATGCCGAAACCACGTTTATCGATTATTGCGCCACTTATCTGGTGCTGTCCATTTGCCTTGGTGCGACGACTTCGTATTTGCTGAAACTTTATGCCTTGAACCAGAAAGACAAGGACGAACTTCTGGAGAAACTGCGGTATCTGGCCGAAAAGGATCCGCTGACCGATTTGTACAACCGTCGCCATTTTATTGACTACCTGTCGAAAACGGTATGGCATGATCGCAAGGATGGCTATTACGTGTTCATGTACGACATCGATAACTTCAAGGAGATTAACGATACTTACGGCCATCCTTTTGGTGATATGGTGTTGCGCGGTGTTGCGACTATTGGGCGCAGCGTCGAGGATGCCTGCAAGGGGGAATGCGCTGTTCGTTATGGTGGCGAGGAGTTTATCCAGCTGATCCGCGCCAGTTCCATGGAAATGGCCTTTGCCAAGGCGGAATATATCCGCACCCAGGTCCGTGGAATTGCCTATGCCGACAAGCCCGAGATGGTAATATCCATCAGCGGCGGTTTGGTCTGTTGCGGCGATGAAGCCTTTGAAAGTCAGAATAAGATTTTGAGTGGGGTAGACGCCTTGTTGTACAAGGCTAAAGCTAACGGAAAAAATCAGATCTGCAAGGAATAAAAGTCTTGCTTTAAATATGAAAAAAGTCCGAGTCTAGAGTGAACTGACCCGGACTTTTTGTATTGTTCTTTTTTGCGAGAAAAATAGGCTCTTCATCAACATGTGTGGGTGGCTTCGCCACCCTTTTTTGTTGACTTTCGCCTAAATTAAACAAAAACTTGACGTTTTTTTTGTATATGGATGTATTGTAGAACTGATTACAGAAAATCTAGAAAGTATCTCTATATCCTTATAAATACTACAATTTTGTATTGTAGATTTGATAAGAAAATTATAATGTTCTATATTGTCTATTGTGAAAAGCGTTGTTGAATATTTGGATTACAGAAAGTTTATTTCGGATTTTTATTCGGAACGCAAGGCCATGTACGGTTTTACATGGCGTGAATTCGCCCGCATTGCCGGATTTTCCAATCCCGTGTATCTGAAACAGGTTGCTGATGGTAAGTACAATCTGAGCACGGAGGCGGCAGAACGTGTGGCCAAGGCCGTGGATTTGGTTGGCATTGAATCGACTTATTTCAAGTTGCTCGTTTCTTTTTCCAATGCCAAGAACGACCGCCTGCGTCAGGCCGCTTTCGTCCAGATGCAGGCAATTGCCAAGAAACGCAAGAGCACCGCCTTAATCGACGATGTGTTCAAGTTATTTAAGTCTTGGAAATACTCGGTGATTCGTGAATTGGCTGTGTCGATGGACTGCCCGACACCGGTAGAAATTTCCAAAATGTGCTACCCTGAAATCCCCACGGGTGAAGTCAGCGCTGCATTGAAGCTGATGTGTAAGTTGGGGGTGCTGGTTCTGGACGGAACAGGTAATTATCACCAGACGTCGAAGGTTCTTTCCATGATGGATGAGGCGAAGCCCGTTGCTTCCACGAACCTGCAACGTGAAATGGGGAACCTTGCCCTGGATGCACTTAGTGAATTGCCCTTTGCAGAGAGAAGCATGAGCGGACTTACGATTGGCATTTCCTCAAAAAATTATGAACGCATTGTAAAGGAAATTGCAGATTTTAGAAAAAGGATAACGTCGATTGTTGTTGAAGACGAAAAGACCGAACAGGTCTATAGATTGAATTTGCAATTTTTCCCGTTGTCAAAAAAATTGAAAAAATGAAAAAGGCCGTTTTATGAGAAAAAATGTCTTTGGCTTGATTGTTGTTGTTGCTTTGTCGTTGATGCATATTGCTTGTTCCGATAAGGATAAAACTGCTGGCGGTGTTGTGGAAGATCAGGGGGTTGTGGCCATTGTCGATAAGACCGTTGCGGGAGTATCCCAGAAGGGACCGTTCGTAAATGGGTCTTCCATTCTGCTCTTTGAAATGGACGGAAATTATGCCCAGACTGGCAAGAGTTTTCCGGGTAATATTTCCAGTAATAAGGGGGATTTCTCCCTGCGCAATGTTTCCCTGGTGTCTCAATACGCGACTTTGGTGGCAAACGGATACTATAAGAATGAAGTAACTGGTAAGACCTCCTCCGGCACAATTCAGCTAAATGCTATTACGGACCTAAGTGCACGCAGTTATGTTAACGTCAATTTGCTGACTCATCTGGAATATAGGCGTGTCCTGACGCTTTTGGATTCCGGCTTAGCCATGTCTCAGGCAAAGAAACAGGCGGAAACTGAAATTTTCAAATTTCTGGGATTCGATGAAAATACTGTTGGAAATGACGTGGAAAACTTCGAGGATCTGGATATTTTCAATTCCGGAGAGGGTGATGCGGCCTTGCTTGCTATCTCTATCCTAACGCAGGGTGATTTGGTAGAAGGTGATTTGACTGAACGTTTGACAGAAGTGTCTGAGGGTTTGACGGATGCAAAATGGAATGGCGATTCCTTGAAGACTGTAATGGCCGATTGGGCTGTTGATGCGCCCCTTGCGAAGATTCGTGGGAATGTTGTTGATTGGAAATTCTCTGATAAGGTTCCTGATTTCGAAAAGTTCGTGAAGAGATTCTGGTGGAATAACTACGGACTTGGAAATTGCGGTTCAAACAATAAGAATGATTCTGCATTTAATGCCAATAAGTTGAGTCGTCTTTATGAAAAGAAATTTGTTTGTGATGGAAACGATTGGAATCTGCAATATGATGTATCTAGCAAGACTATTTTGAATACATGGAACGGAAAAAATGGATCGAAGAATATTTATGTAAATGGCGAACGATTTTCCAACTGGTATTCTGTAACGGACTTGCAGTATCCTGCAGGGAGTACCGAGTTCATCTTTGGCATGGGAAGCGGTGCGGATAGCGTTATTTCCAGTGAAAAAATAGCGGCTTGTGGCGGCCATTGCGGTACCGTGATTTTTTCTGGATGGAAGGATGATGAACATTCTTATTTGAACTGGGGCATTACTGGATTTTGGCTGGACACGGATAACGTGGGCGTTGATGCTTCTGAATGGAGTGGGCTTTGTGTGACCTATCAAAAGTCAACGGATGGGGTTATGTATCTCTACCTAGATACAGATCACGAAGATGATTCTGATAAGCTTCAATATGCCTTTATGCCTGCCGGCCAGCCTACTACCGTGAATATTTCCTGGGATGATTTCTCTCAGGAAGGGTGGGGCATCCCTTTAGACGTGCATGAGTTAGTGAAAAACCTAGTTCATGTGAATTTTATGTTTAAAGCGGAGCCGAATACGGCTATAAAGTTTAATATTCTGGAAGTTGGTCCTTATGGTAAGTGTAGCGGAGACGTGGAATCTCATTTTGATGTGGAAAAAACATTTGAACCCTGGACTGCCGAAAAGGGCGTTCGCGTAATGACGGACTTGATTACGGATACGGTGGCGGTGAGCTGGGCCGGTAAATGGTATGCCTGGACCGATGGAAATGACGGATCTTCGACAATCTTGAATCTGGGACCCGACGATGATAATCCCATTCCGACTATTAAGGATGATAGGGTTCAGGATGAAGTTATAAAGAAGTGTGAAGGACTCTGCGGGACCATCCATTTTGGGGATTCTTTGCGTATCAGCGACGGTAAAGGTTATGATGCGGCTCCATGGGCTGTGGAAAAGGTGTCTTTGGTGCAAGATGATGTTCATGGGGAGAGTGCTCTTGATTGGCTTGGCCTTTGCATGGAGTACGTTTCCGATGTGGATATTCAAATGACCGTGGTTTCTGATGTAAAGGACGGAGGTGAAGGATGGGTAAAATTTATTGCTCCTAAAAGCAAGGAAAAAACTGTGATTGACATGCTTTGGAGTGGCTTTAAACAAATGGACTATGCCAAGAAGAAAATCTCAGTGGAGGAATACATTAGAACATTGAAAGCCTTGTTCATTTTTCAATATGGAAAACCCTTTGATGAAGCCTATTTCAACATCACGAAACTAGGGGCTTACGGGACTTGTGGTATAGCTTACAATCAAAGCTAGCTGAGATAAAAGCTCTTCATTGCTTATGTGCTCACCGGACTGGTGAGCTTTTTTGTATTGTACTTTATTGATTTGCTGTATTGTTGTGTTTGAATTTAATGATGCCGTGTGTAAATTCTTCTTATCAATTGAAAATATTGTTAAGGAGATAATATGAATAAAAAAAAATTGGCTGTCGGTGGTCTGGCGGTAACTGCTCTCGTTGCGGCAATGAGTCTGACAGCGTGCTCTGCAGAAAACGGCGTTGATGGCAAGGATGGGGTTGCTGGTATTGACGGCAAGGATGGTACCAATGGTACCGATGGTACCGATGGTAAGGACGGTATTGATGGCAAGGATGGCGTAAGTTGTTCTGCCAAGGCTCTGGAAGACGCTTCTGGCTATACCCTTACCTGCGGTGACAAGGAAATTGGTAAGATTTTAAATGGTAACGATGGTATCGAAGGAAAGGCTGGCGCAAGCTGCTCTGCTGCACCAAACGCCGATACCACGGGCTATGTAATCAGCTGCGATGGTAAGGAAGTTGGCTTGATCAAGAATGGCGTTGATGGCAAGGATGGTGCATCTTGCTCCGCTACGCCTCTTGATGATGAAACGGGCTTTACCTTGACATGTGGTGAAGACGAAATTGGCGTAATCAAGAATGGTACCGCGGGTACCAGCTGTTCTGCAGCGCCCAATGCTGATGCTACTGGTTATGTTCTTACTTGCGGAGGTGTGGAAGTCGGTACCATACTGAATGGAAAAGATGGTGACGACGGTACTTCTTGTTCTGCAGTAGAAAATGTAACAAAGACGGGTTATACTCTTTCTTGCAACGACGAAAATGTTGGTACGATTTTACATGGAACAAATGGTGATGACTGCGTTGCCGAGGCTCTAAAAGATGGTTCCGGTGTGATGATTACCTGTGGTGAAGGCGAAGGTGTCAAGCTGACCAACGGTAAGAGCGTTACCTGCGAGGCTACCGATTACTCTGGTGCTGATGGTACTGGCTACACCATTACTTGTGGTGATGAAGCCCCCTTCACTATCTTGAATGGTGCAAAGGGTGATAAGGGTGAGAAGGGTGAAAATGCCAAGACCATCTACACCATGGCTATGATGAATGGCGGTGGTACTTTGCGCGAATATGTTGTTGATGCTAGCGGAAATTTGACTCCGGGTAGTGTTGCTGATGCGGATAAAGGCGTTGGCAGTTTTAAAACCTGGATTGGTGCAGATGTTTCTGCAAAGGGTGTTTACAACATGACAACCGGTTTGGATGACGGAAAGGGAGAATCCGGATGGTGGTTCACTTTCGATGATCGGTTGAACGATAACGGATCTTCTATGGTTGTGCTCCCTGCTCAAGTTGGTGAAAATAAGTCCATGGATGCGGTAGTTGATGCTTGCCAGGGGTTCTGCGGCTCCGTCAATTTGGATGAAGGTGCTGGTTCTCCTTTTGCAGGTGTAGGTTTTAGTACCGTAAATGGTAAAAAGTATGAATCCTCCTATAACAAGGGTGGCGATGTTTCTAACTGGAACGGCCTTTGCTTGGCCTATTCTGCTGGTGGCACCCAGGGATTAAGCTTGAACGTTAAAGTTCAGCATCCGTTTGAAAAAACGGTTACGGAATACAACAGCTATCGCGTTAATCTTCCGGTCAATAATTCTGCCATTGTCAACATTCCTTGGAGCGCTTTTGCTCAAGATGCTGGCTGGGGTAAGACACCCGCAGGAGGCTTTGCCGAAATTCTGGATCAGGCAGCAGTTGTTCTTCTTGAATTTGCTGGCAATGCTGGTGAAGCCGGCTACTTCAACATCCAGAAGATTGGTATGTACGGTCGCTGCGGTGATGTTGTTAACCCGTACGAAGGCATTCCTCAGTATGAATTCGTAGCAGGAACCAACATCATTAAACCGTTCACTGCTTCTAGTGATGACAAGAGTTCTGAATTCAAGACCTGGAGAGGTGTTGATGGTCAAAGTAAGTTCCCTAATGGTGAAGGCTGGATGTTCTTCTACACGGATAAAAATGAAGACGATCCAGAAATAGCTGCTGCTAATAAATCTGATTTTATTTTCCCTGTCAGCTATGAGGCAGATCATAATTTTGTTAAGAGTCATGTGGAAGCCTGTGATGGCATCTGCGGAACACTTTACTTGAAGACATCCACAACGGGTGCGACTCAGAATCGTTATGCTAGTCTCTATACAGACATTAAGGCGGATACGGACAAAGGCTCTGATTTGAGTGGCATTAAGGGTCTTTGCTTGACCTATACGCTTAAGGGTGATGTTGACTATGTATATCTGCGAATTGACCCGATTGATGAAAAGAACACCACTGGTTATAACTATCATCGTAAAGCTTTACCGCAGGCAGAGACTCCTATTACCTTGAATGTTCCGTGGAGCGAATTCAAACAAGCTAAGGATGGTGAAGGCAATCTCTTTTTTGGTAAGGAAAAATCTATTGACTATGTCGTGAAACAGTCTCAGTCGATTCAGGTGTTCTTCGACGGCGAAGCTGGCCAAACTGCTGATTTTAACATCATGCAGCTTGGTGCCTACGGCAACTGCCAGTAATATGTCAAACATTACTGAAATCGAAAACGCATAATTCTCTATGATATAGCAAAGGGGGCTGTCTTTGACCATGCCCCTTTTTGTATTGTAGAATTCGTTTTGTTTGTATTGTTCTATTTGATTTTGCCGGTTTTGCTTTTAAAATTGCACTGGTGAATGAAAATGTTAATTTTAGAGAAAGCTGTGTAGATGGTGGCGTTGTGGAAGATGAAGGCGTAAAGCCTAAAATGCTCTATGTGCAGCCTTGATCTGCTTGATGTATTCCGCTCTAACTTCGTTTGTTTTTGCAAACTTACTCCATTGGCTGACTGCGCTTTGCACGTCGACCAATATTTTTTTGTAGCGGCCTTGCTTAAGGCCAGCAAACTTTGCCACGGCCTTGAAATCGTCAGTGGTGAAATAGTCCCGCTTGCCGTTGAAGGTGAGCTGGTGGGTGCCGGTCCAGAGACCGCCCGGATTGTAGGCGTAAGTCATGTCGAATGCGGGGGCCAGGCTCCATTCGCCCCGCTTGTTCATCAGAAATCCGATGTTCTTGGCGTGATCATCCTGGTTGCGGGCACAGATATTGAAAACGGCCCTGCGGAAAAATTCTTCGAGGGTGTCGTAACCGAGGCCTAGCTGTTTGATTATGGTAATTGCCTGCTCGTAGCTGTAGGCACCTGCAGCATTGAAGTCGTAGTGGGCGAGTGCGCAGAGGGACTGGTAATGCAACTTCTTGCCACCGGCGAGGCGGTCAAAGCGTCTTGTCATAAAGTGCCTGTGTCCAGCCTTTTCCAACAGACGACATTCCGACATCTGGATGCCTGCTGCATGTGCCATCTGGTAGTAGGTGTATTCGATAGGGCCGTAGCCTTGGAAATCAGCCTTTTCCTTGTCGCTGTTGTTCTGCACATCGTCCAGCTTCAGAAGCCAATAGGAAAAGTTTTCGCCATTGGCGACTTGCCCGGATCGGATTTCGCTGGTGGTTTCGTCCAGGGCGATAAGCACCTTTGCCCTTGCGCCGCCTGCGGATGTGCCTACGCGAAGAATCTGCTCGAAGGTCTGCTGCTGCTTTTTTGTCTTTAGAGGGAGCGCGGCTCCTTTGCCGATGCTAGCCCTGAAATTCTTTCGGCTGTCTAAAATGCTTGCGGCGAAGTTTCGGAGGTTTTCTACATCCAGAATGTCGTTCTCGCTTGCGGCGGGACCTTCCACTGGGTAGAATTCCAGGGCACCCATACCGCGGCTGCCTGTGTAGCAGAGGCGCTCCAGTGCCGTAAAAGACTCGGGATTCCTCCCTTGCTTTATAAGCCAGGAATCGATGAGCCTGTTGCCGAACTTGTCGGGAATGGAGTCGGCGAAAAGTCCTGGCAGACCTTTAAACGTGTTAGATAAAAGCGGAAATGTGTAAATTTGACGGCTTACGGGCATGGTAATGGGCGAGGGCTCGACGCCGGCCCCGACAAATGCGGGTGCGTATTCAAAATGCGCCACAGATTCGCCTTCCTGCATGGAAAGCGCCCCGATGGTTGTTCCCCAAAGCTTGACTTCGACGGCGATCATGAATCCTCCCAAATGGACTTACTTGTCTTCGTCCCAAACCCATTTGGACTTAGATTCGGCGGCGATACTTGTTTCAGAAAAATCATTTGGACTGTCGAAAGAACTTGCCTGCCTCTGCGTATTGTTTCTTGGTTTGGAGGCACGCTTGCGCTTGTTCTTTTGCTGGTTCTTGGACTGCATCAGAAGTTCCATGGGGCTCGGGCCAAGCTCAGGAACAATGCTGATAAACTGGTTCAAAAGCCCCAGTGCGCGCAGAATTTTTACCATGTTCAGAAGTTGGGTGGATTGCCCTTTTTCGATGTGCTCCACGGTGCTTTTGCTGACGCCCGCCCTGTTAGCGAGCTCCGCCTGTGTCCAGTTGTTGTTGAGCCTGTAGCCTGCAATGCGTTTGCCGAATTCAACAAGGACTGCTTCGTCAGAAAAGGGTGTGTACTTGACCATGGTTTATTCCTCCATGGGGTAATATACAAATTTTATTTCGAAACGATGTATTTTTATTTAAAATTTACGAATAAATACTAAATATTTATTATAAATCAGTAAAAGTAAAGAATTAAATTTTGTGATGCTAAATTACGATTTTTGTGTAACTAAAAAACGCCCGAGTCTAGTGACTCGAGCATTTTTAATTTGCTCTTTTGCCTTTAAGGCACGGAGTGCCGACCTCTAAGCGAAGCGACCTCTTGCCTCAAAGCACCTATACGATACTTGGAACTTTAGTTCCGTAGTAGAGTTATCCACCTTGTGGAGCAGGTGCGCCCTACTACTTAAGGAACTGCATGTACGGCAACTTTGCTGCCAGTTCCTGCACCTTGTCGGCGTTTGCCTGAAGGGCAGAGCGAGCGTTCCAGGAACCGTCCAGGAACTGACCGCGAGGACCATCAGCCAGCGTGAGGGCGATGGTTTCGTCACCCAGCTTCAGGGTGCGAGCGTCGGTGCTGGTTTCCAGTTCCTTGGAAGGATTAGCTTCGATCCAAGCGAGAATCTTGTCTGCTGTAGCGTGGTCAACCTTGAAGCAGGGAACGCCAAGGGCGACGCAGTTGCCGAAGAAGATTTCGGAATAGCTTTCTGCGATGATGGCCTTGATGCCCCAGCGCTTCAGAGCCTGAGGAGCGTGTTCACGGCTGGAACCGCAACCGAAGTTCTGGTTGGAAACCAGGATGGTGCCGTTCTTGTAGGCCGGGTCACGGAAGGGGTGAACCTTGCCCTGTGCTTCGAGGCCTGCGATGTCGTCGGCGAAAGCGTTTGCGCCGAGGCCTTCGAAAGTCACGCACTTGAGGAAGCGAGCCGGAATGATACGGTCGGTATCGATGTCGTTACCGCGAACAGGAACGCCGGAACCTTTAACGATGTCAATAGAATTCATTTTTAAATCTCCTTGTTCCTATTACTTGATGTACTTGCGGACGTCGGTAACCTTGCCTTCGATAGCGGCAGCGGCAACCATGGCGGGGCTCATCAAAATGGTACGGCCGGTGGGAGAACCCTGGCGGCCCTTGAAGTTACGGTTGCTGGAAGAAGCGCTAACCTGGCGACCCTTCAGCTTATCCGGATTCATGGCGAGGCAGAGAGAGCAGCCTGCTTCACGCCATTCTGCACCTGCTTCCTTAAAGATCTTGTCGAGACCGAGAGCTTCTGCTTCAACCTTGATCTTCATGGAGCCCGGAACAACCCACATCTTGACGGTGTCGGCAACCTTGTGGCCCTTGATGATTTCAGCAGCAGCCTGGAGGTCGGAGAGACGGCCGTTGGTGCAGGAGCCTACGAAGGCGATATCGATGGGGGTGCCGATCATCTTGCCACCTTCTTCCCAGCCCATGTATTCATAAGCTTCGGAGATGACCTTCTTTTCGGAGCCTTCGAATTCTGCGATCTTCGGCATGTTGTCGTTGAGCTGGATTGCCTGTGCCGGAGTGATACCCCAGGTCACCATGGGTTCCAGGTTGTTGCAGTTGATTTCGATTTCGTCGTCGAACTGAGCGTCGGCGTCGGTAGCCACGGACTTCCAGTAGGCGACAGCTTCGTCCCACTTGTCTGCCTTGGGAGCGTAGGGCTTGCCCTTCAGGAATTCGAAGGTCTTTTCGTCGGGGTTGCAGTAGCCAACGCGTGCGCCACCTTCGATAGCCATGTTACAGATGGTCATACGGCCTTCCATGCTCATGGCTTCGATAACCGGGCCTGCAAATTCGTATGCGTAGCCAACGCCACCGTTCACGCCAAGCTTTGCGATGTAGGCAAGTGCTACGTCCTTAGCGGTAACGCCCGGCTTCAGCTTACCAGTGAAGTTGATGCGGCGGGTCTTGAGGGGGCTCATGGCCAAAGTCTGGGTAGCGAGAACGTCTGCCACCTGGCTGGTACCGATACCGAAGGCGATTGCGCCGAAGGCGCCGTGGGTAGCGGTATGGGAGTCACCGCAAGCGACGGTCATACCCGGCTGGGTCACGCCTTCTTCCGGGCCGACAATGTGGATCACGCCCTGTTCGCAGGTCTTGGGGCCAAAGAACTTGATGCCGTTACTTTCGGTGTTCTTTTCGATATGGGAGAACATTTCTTCGGAAATGCCGTCCTGGAGGGGGCGGTTACGTTCCGGGAAAGTGGTGGGAATAATGTGGTCAACGGTAGCGAAGGTGCGTTCCGGGAACAACACCTTGGTGCCTTCTTCACGAAGGGAAGCGAATGCCTGGGGGCTGGTCACTTCGTGGCAGAGGTGGAGACCGATGAAAAGCTGGCACTGGCCGCTGGGAAGCTTAGCAACAGTGTGGCTTTCGAAGATTTTCTGGTATAATGATTTTCCCATAGTGTGTCTCGTTTGTTTGCGGGTCCGTACATAACGGACTCAATAAAATTTGCAGTGTAAATCTAGAAAAAATGCCCCGGTTTTTAAACCAGGGCGTTTGAATCAAACCTTATTTATTGATTGGCCAAGGGGCGATTAGTACTGTTCCAGCTGAGTTTCGAACTGATACTTGCCCTTGTAGTAGGCCAGCATTTCGCTGGTGCTGGTGAATGCGCCTGCGCGGATGGCGTTACGGACTTCGGGATCGTTACGGGACATTTCTACGATCTTTGCGTCCACATCCTTGAAGAACAGGACGTTTGCGGCCATGGCCACGTGGTTCTGGTTGAAGTTCAAATTGTAGCGGCGTTCCAGAGTCTGGAACAGTTCAGACTGGCAGGCGTTTTCTGGAGGATTGCGCTTGGCGACGGGCATGTAGCACTTGTTGATGTATTCCTGCTTCAGGGATACGATCATGTTGTCAATAGCGGGAATGCTGTGGTCAGAGTCGTGGGAAGCCAGTTCTGCCTTGGGGGTGACGATGCCGGAGCATGCGGTGAGTAGGGCGGCGGTAATGGTCAAGAAAGCCAAAACACTAAACTTCATTTTTATTTCCTTTTTTACCCGTTGTTTTTTACCAATCCCTAATTCCGCGTGCAAAGTTATTTATTTGTGGATATCTTGGCGAGATGGCGAATGTAATTTTTAGATTACACAATGCCAAAAAAGCATAAGAAAAAGTTTTTTTGAACATATTTTCGTTTCGCTTGTGTTAAAAATCACACAGAAAAAAACGATGTAGAGTGTTGTGTTTTTTACAACGGCTGGTGGGCTGGATTCCGCTAAAATAAAGGGCTAGGGACTGTTTGGCTTAAAGAGATAGAACCACTTGATAGGGTCGATTACCTTGTAGCGGACGTTGCCGATGCGCTTGTCTCCGTTCCTGTCGATAAGGCCTGTGACAACGTGGGCGTGAGGGCCTGTAGTGTGTCCCGTGATACCTACGGTTGCGATGGGATCGCCTGCCATAACTTCCTGGCCGTCTAGGTAAAGGAGCTTGTCGCAGTGCATGAACAGGATGACGTCCTTTTCGCGTACGAGGCCGATAATGACGCCGCCTCTTTCGTCTTTGCTGGTCCAGGCCTTTGCTGCGAACGGTGCCAGGATTCGGGCGCCCTGGCGGCTGGCCAGGTCAATGCCGTTGTGCTGGCGCTGGTTGGCGCTCGGCTTTGCGTGGTAAAATTCAGTAAGGTAGCTGATGCTGTCAGAGACGATGGAGGTCCAGTACTTCCAGGCGGCACCGATGGAGTCTGTGGCTGTTTGGCCCAGGTAGTCGGGGCGGGAATACTTGATTGTTGTTCCGGCGGGAGGGATGTGGAACCCGTTCTTTTCCCAGGATTTGCCGTCGTAACCGTTTTCGTCTAGGGTGACGTTGACGTATTGACGGATCATGCGTTCGTTTGTAATGGTGGCGTTGAATCGTCCGATGGCGTAACGGGCGATTCGTTGCATGGTTTCCTTGCCGTCGAAAACGTATTCGAAGGACGGTGCCACAGACAGGTGGTCTCGCTCCTGGGTTCTGTTGCGGATGTTCGAAACTCCGGGTTCCAGGTGGCTGAAGAAGAAGAACGGAATTGTAATTGCCAGTAGCAGGAACAGCGGGAAGAATCGCTTGAAGACTTTGGAAATACCGTCTAGGGGATTCTTTCTGAGAATCTCCAGCTTGTGCAGGTTCTCGATGATCTTGACGAAGCCGGCTGGATTTGTCTGCCAGTTGCTTTTACGGACTTCGCCGAACAGGGATACGCTGCGCTTTACTGCCTTTGCTGCACCGGGGAAACGACGGCGGCTTGGAACAAACTTGTGTAACCAGAGCAGAGGTATTTTCTGCAGGCTAGGGGCGTCTTCCAGATAAATTGCCGCCGTGTCGCTGTTGGGTTCGTCGTTGTCGGCGATGATGAGACCGCGGGCGATAAGCGCCAGGTAGCGGGCCTGTACCTCGGTAACTTCTTTCGGAAGGATGCCGATGACCTGGGGCGTTGTTTTCTTGATTTCTTGCAGCAGGTGGTAAAGTTCGCGGAACTGGTCGTCGTTTTCGGGAAGGCTCCTTTTGAGTACGGTGTCGTTAAAAGGATGTTTGCCCGAAAAATCCATAAGCACAAAAGAAGCCCCGGCGTTGAGCGCCAGAGCCAGATTTTGTAGGCTTTCCAGAGGAATAGCCGACTTTTGGGTGTCGGCTTGTTCACAAGGGAAGGCGAAAAGGGTCAGACCGCCTTGACGGTACAGGTTGTCTAGAACCTTACGCTGCATAAAAGCTTTTAATTAAGCCTTTGCGGTGCCGCGGGGGTAGGTGAAACCTGCAGGAGGAGCTGCAACGAACTTGTCCACCTGGAGGAAGAGTTCTTCGGCGGTGGAGGAGGGGTTGAAGTAGATTTCCTGGTTGCGGTTCTGGGTACGGCCCTTGAGGGGCTCGCTACGGCGAGAACGGCTAACGACGCCCAGGGGAAGGACTTCCAGCAGGGGCAGCAGGCCGAAGTAGCGGAACAGGCTGAAATTCTTCTGCCAGGTGGTACGTTCGGCGAGAACTGCGAAAGTGCCGTCAAAGATGGACTTGGTCTGGAGCAGTTCGTCGGAAGTCATGGTGACCAGTTCGTGATTGGTGGGGAAGTTGTTCACGAAGTTGACCATGTCACCCTTGAGGTAATTTGCGTCGCAGAGGAATACGAATTTCATTATATACACCTTTTTATTATTGTTAATTCTGTATGCAAGATAATTTTTTGTTGGAAACTTGTCATAGAAAAAGGGCCTCAAAAAGGGGGTCCTGGGCAACTCGGACGTAAAAAAGTTTCAATTTTACGAAAAATTTACAATTAGATGTTCTGACTGGGTGAACCCATTACAGGAAAGACTATCCTGTCTCTCTTATTTTATGAAAAAAACTTTTTTTTTAATTACTTTGGTATCTTGTTGATTATCAACGACTTACGAAAGATTGTCTTTTTTGTCAAGTGTTAAAAGTTCCATTTTGGGCTTAAAAACGTCAGTTTTTTGTAAAAATGTGTTTGAAAACACTATATTTGGGCGGTATAACTCGCTTTACCGCTAGCGTGTTTATGGTTTTTGTGAAAACAAAAGTGAACGAATGCATAGTGGATGGAATTTATGGGAGATCATAAATGAAACGAAAAAACTGGTCTGTAGCAGCTCTGCTTGCTTCAACCGGACTACTGGCCTCGGTCGGCGTAATTGCTCAAGAAGCTGGTTCTGGTAATGCAGCCGCTGTCGAAAATAACGCTCCTTCCGTGATGGGTATTCCTGGTGAATCCATTAACGAAGGTGGCAAATTTGCACCGATTAAGTTGGATAGCTACGTATCCGACGATATGGATAAGCCGAACCAGCTGAAGTGGTCCGTCTCCGGCAACAAGAAGCTGAAGGTGTCCATTTCTCCGGAACGCGTGGCAACCATCGAAACACCCGATCAGTACTGGAACGGCAACGAAGACATTACCTTCGCCGCTACCGATACTAAGGGCGCAATCGGTTCTGAAACTGTAAACTTCAATGTTGAATCCGTGAACAATCCTCCGGTGGTGGCTCAGATTCCTGACCAGACCATCGACGAAGGTAAGCAGTTCACCAAGATCAAGCTTGATGACTTCGTTACTGACCCCGACCATCCGAAGAATCAGATGCTTTGGGAATTCGATATCCAGCCCAATGGCAAGGATCAGGCCGATGGCGACCTGAACGTGGAAATCGACCCGAACCGCGTTGCCACTGTGGTGATCCCGGACCCCAACTGGTATGGTTCCGCAAAGATCAAGTTCACTGCAACTGATGGTGAATACGCCAGCGATTCCAAGACCGCTGTGTTCACTGTGAAGCCCATTAACGATGCTCCGGTCATGCAGAAGATTCCTGACCAGACCATCGATGAAAAGAATGAATTCGAATCCATCAGCCTCACTGATTTCGTGAGCGACGTTGATGACGATGTCGCCAAGCTGAAGTGGACTGTCGAAGGTGGTAAGGACCTGAAGGTCGAAATCGACAAGTACGGTACCGCCAACGTCAAGATCCCGAATGAATTCTGGAACGGCTCTGAAACCTTTATCTTCAAGGCAACCGACGCTGCCGGTGCTTCCGCTAGCGCTAAGGTAACCTTCACCGTTAAGTCCATTAACGATGCTCCTGAATTTGTTCAAGATGTTCCTGAACAGACCATCGATGAAAAGCAGGAATTCAAGCCCATCGAACTGGACAAGCTGATCAAGGATCCGGACCACTCTTTCGAACAACTTAAGTGGACCATTTCTGGTACTAAGGACCTGAAGGTTGTTCTGAATGGCAAGACCGCTACTATCAAGATTCCGAACAAACTCTGGAACGGTAGCGAATCCATCAAGTTCAAGGCTTGCGACCCCGAAGGCGCATGCGCTGAATCCGAAAATACCTTCACCGTTAACTCTGTGAACGACGTTCCTGTTCTGGTCAAGGCTATCCCCAACCAGACCATCGACGAAAAGAAGCTGTTCGCCAAGATCAAGCTTGACGAATTCGTGAAGGATGCCGACCACAAGAATTCCGAACTGTCCTGGGAAGCTGATGTTAAGCATCAGGGCAAGGAACCGGAATCTGGTACCCTCAGCGTGAACATCGATGATTCTCGCGTGGCTTCCATCGAAATCCCGGATACCTACTGGAACGGTACTGCAGTGGTGACCTTCACCTGCACCGACCCGGATGGCGCTTCTGTCAAGCAGGATGTGACTTTGTCTGTGAAGTCCATCAACGACCTGCCTGTATTCAAGAAGATTCCTGACCAGACTATCGAAGAAAAGAACGAATTCTCTTCTATCGTTCTGGACGAATATCTGTCTGACGCTGACCACGATATTTCCAAGCTCAAGGTTGAAATTACCGGCAACAAGGATATCAAGGTCAACCTGAATAACAAGACTCGCGAAGTTTCTTTCAAGACCCCCAGCGAACTCTGGAACGGTTCTGAAACTCTGACCTTCTCTGCAACCGACCCCGAAGGCGGCGTTGCTAAGACTCAGATGAAGCTCACCGTGAAGTCCATCAACGATCCTCCTGTCATGAAGGATATCCCGGAACAGACCATCAAGGAAAAGGAACAGTTCAAGGTTGTTGAACTGGATAAGTATGTTGATGATCTGGACCACTCCAAGGATAAGCTGAAGTGGACCATCACCGGTAACCGCGAACTTAAGGTTGCTGTTGACGGTAACCGCGTTATGAAGGTAACTCCTCCGTCTCCGCAGTGGAACGGTTCCGAAACTCTCACCATCAAGGTGACTGACCCGGAAGGCGCTACCGATGAACGCTCTGTGGCTTACACTGTTGAATCCGTGAACGACGTTCCCGAATTCGTAAAGCAGATTGCTCCGCAGACCATCAAGGAAAAGGGCCAGTTCACTCCGGTCAAGCTGGGTGAAATGGTTCGTGACTTGGACCACAAGCTTAGCGACCTGACCTTCTCTGTTGATGTCAAGTCTACTATCAAGGGCAAGGAACCTGGCCTCACTGTTGAAATCGACGCTCAGCAGGTTGCCAAGATCGTTATCCCCAACAAGCTCTGGAACGGTGCCGATGAAATCTCCTTCACCGCCACTGACCCGGAAGGCGCAAAGGCTACCTCTAAGGCCGTCTTTACCGTTCAGTCTGTAAACGATGTGCCGGTTCTCAAGAAGATTCCGGACCAGATGATCGACGAAAAGATGGAATTCGCTTCTATCAACCTGGCTGAACTCGCTTCTGACGCTGACCATGCCTTTGGCCAGTTGAAGTGGGATGTTGCCGGTGCCAAGGCACTTAAGGTTAATATCGACAAGTCCGGTATCGCTACTGTTAAGGCTCCGTCTCCGCTGTGGAACGGTTCCGAAAAGCTGACCTTCACCGTTACTGACCCGGAAGGTGCTTCTGCCAAGAGCGACGCTGTGTTCACCGTGAAGTCCATCAACGATCCTCCTGTCATGAAGGATATTGCTGGCCAGACCATCAAGGAAAAGGGTGAATTCAAGACCATCGAACTGGATAAGTTCGTTGAAGACCTTGACCACGATAAGTCTAAGCTGAAGTGGACTGTTTCCGGCAACAAGGACCTGAAGGTTGCTATTGACGCAAAGCATGTGGCTACCATTACCACTCCCAACAAGTACTGGAATGGTTCCGAAGCTATCACCTTCACCGTTACTGACCCTGAAGGTGCCGCTGACAAGCGTACCGTCAACTTCACTGTTGAATCTGTAAATGACCTGCCCGTATTCACCAAGCCCATTAAGGATCAGACCATTCCTGAAAAGCGTGAATTCGCAATCATTAACCTGAACGATATCGTAAACGATCCGGACCACAAGGCCGATCAGCTCACCTGGTCCTTCGATGTCAAGCCCAAGGCCAAGGGTGCTACCCCGGCTCTGAAGGTGTCTGTTGATGGCCAGCGTATGGCTAAGATCGTTATTCCGGACAAGTACTGGAATGGTGCCGAAGAAATCACCTTCAAGGTGGAAGACCCGGATGGCGGCAAGGCTACCTGCACCGCTCTGTTCACCGTTCAGTCTGTGAACGACGCTCCGACTATCGGTCAGATCAAGGATCAGACCATCGACGAAAAGCAGCAGTTTGCTGACTTCGACCTGGCTGCAATCGTTAAGGATCCGGACCACGCATTCGACAAGCTCAAGATTGATGTTGCCGGTGCTAAGGACCTCAAGGTTACTGTTGGCAAGGACGGCAAGGTTTCTGTGAAGACTCCGAACGTTCTGTGGAACGGTTCCGAAAAGCTGACCTTCACCGTTACTGACCCGGAAGGTGCATCTGCCAAGGCTACGGCTGCATTTACCGTGAAGTCCATTAACGATGCTCCGGTCATGAAGGATATTGCTGACCAGACTATCAAGGAAAAGGGCTCCTTCAAGTCCTTCAACCTGGATAACTATGTTGAAGATCTTGACCACCCGAAGAACAAGCTGAAGTGGAAGATCGAAGGTGCTAAGGAACTGAAGGTTGCTATGGATGCAAGCCACAACGTTTCTATCACCCAGCCCAACCCGTTCTGGCACGGTTCTGAAAAGATCAAGTTCTCTGTCGTTGACCCTGAAGGTGCTGCAGATAGCCGTGAAGTGACCTTCACCGTTGAATCTGTAAACGACGCTCCTGTCTTTGTTAAGGAACTGAAGGATCAGTCCATTGACGAAAAGAAGCAGTTCCAGACCATCAAGCTGGACGACCTGGTTAACGATCCTGACCACAAGAAGGCTGATCTGAAGTGGTCCTTCGACGTGAAGCCGGTTAAGGCTGGTGCTCCTGCTGCCAAGGGCAAGAAGGCTGCAAAGGCTGAAGAAGCTCCTGCAGGTGAAACCCTGTCCGTTAAGGTGGACAAGGGCGAAGGTGGCGCTCGCGTTGCTACCGTCGTTATCCCCAATAAGTACTGGAATGGTGCTGCAGACATTACCTTCACCGTTACTGACCCTGAAGGCGCAAAGGCTGTAAAGACCGCACGCTACGAAGTTCGTTCTATTAACGATCCTCCGAAGATTTCTGAAAAGGCCCCGAAGGGTGAAACCATTAAGGAAAATGGTGTATTCAAGACCATCGACCTTTCTACTCTCGCTTCTGACCCGGATCACAAGACCACTCAGCTGAAGTGGAGCGTGTCTGGCAACAAGGGCCTGAAGGTTGACCTCCGTAAGGACAATACCGCTATTGTTTCTGTTCCCAATGACCAGTGGAACGGCAAGGAAACTATCGCATTCACCGTTACCGACCCTGAAGGTGCATCTGCAACTCATAAGATGATCTTCGAAGTGACCCGCGTGAACGACGCTCCGGTCTTCGTCAAGAAGATTGCCGACCAGAAGATCAAGGAAAAGCAGCAGTTCGCCCAGATCAAGCTTGACGAATACGTTAAGGATCCGGACAACAAGCCCAGCGAACTGAAGTGGACCGTTTCTGGCAACAAGAAGCTGAAGGCTGAAATCAATGGTAGCCGCATTCTTACAGTTAGCGCTCCGGATCCGTATTTCTGGTGCAAGCCTGAAATGCTGGTTATCCAGGTCACTGACCCGGATGGTGCAACTACCTCTACTACCGCTACCTTCGAAATCACTTCTGTGAACGATGCTCCTGTCATGAAGGACATCCCGGCTCAGAAGATCAAGGAAAAGGGCCAGTTCAAGGAAATCGATCTTAACAAGTTCGTTAAGGATCCGGACCACAAGCTGGAAGACCTGACTTGGACCGTTAAGGTTGCCAAGGTTGGCGCTGCTGCTCCTGCTCCTGCCAAGAAGCCGGCTAAGAAGCCTGCAAAGAAGGGCAAGAAGGGTGCTAAGGTTGAAGAAGAACCGGAAGCACCGGCACCGGAACCGGTTGACGAATTCCAGGTGGAAATCGACAACAAGAACATTGCTCGTATCAAGATTGCTGATAAGTACTGGAATGGTGAACGTAACGTGACCTTCACTGTTACTGACCCTGAAGGTGCTAAGGACTCCAAGACCGTTAACTTCCTGGTTGAATCTGTGAACGATGCTCCGGCTATCGCTCCGATCCCGACCCAGACCATCAAGGAAAAGGAATCCTTCCAGCCCATCGACCTGACCAAGTTCGTTTCTGATCCTGACCATAAGATTGAACAGCTGAAGTTCGAACTGGCTCCGACCCGCGCTCTCAAGGCTTCTATCAATGCCAAGAAGCAGCTGATTGTTTCTACTCCGGATAAGTACTGGAACGGTACCGAAAAGATCAAGCTCGACGTCTTTGACCCGGAAGGTGCAAAGGCTACCCAGCAGCTGACCTTCGAAGTGACCCCGGTTAACGATCCTCCGGTAATCAGCAAGGTTGCTGGTCAGAAGATCAAGGAAAAGGAAAAGTTCCAGGTTGTTGACCTGTCCAAGTCTGCAACTGACCCGGATAACAAGCCCAATGAACTCCACTGGTCTGTTTCTGGCAACAAGGAACTGAAGGTTGATATCAAGGGTAACCGTGCTAACGTCATTACCCCGAACCCCAACTGGTTCGGTAAGGAAACCCTGACCTTCACCGTTAAGGATATCGCAGGTGCCTCTGCTTCTACTAAGGCTACCTTCGAAGTGACCCCGGTGAACGATCCTCCTGTTCTGAAGCCTGTTCAGCCCTTCGTCATCGAAGAAAAGAAGCAGTTTGCTCCCTTCGACTTCAGCAAGGTTGTAAGCGATCCGGATAACAAGCTGGAAGAACTGGTTTGGACTCTGGATAACGAAACTCCGGCTTCCAAGGCTGCCAAGAATGCTCCGGCAAAGAAGGGCAAGAAGGCCAAGGGTGCTGCTGTTGAAGCTGTTAAGCATGACCTGATCTTCAACATTGACGACAAGGGTGTGCTGACTGTTGAAATCCCGGACAAGTACTGGAACGGTACCGAAACTGTGAATGTGAACGTCTTTGACCCGGCTGGCGAAAAGGCTACCATTCCTGTGAAGTTCACCGTGAAGCCCGTAAACGATCCTCCTGTCGTGAAGGAAATTCCTGGCCAGGAAACTCTGGAAGGTAAGTCCTTCAAGGCTATCAAGCTGGATAACTACGTTACCGACCCCGACCACAAGGTTCATGAAATCAAGTGGAAGGTTACCGGTGCCAAGAACTTGGCTGTTGAAATTTCTGGTGGTCGCGAAGCTGTGATCCGCCCGAAGAAGCAGGATTGGTTCGGCGAAGAAACCCTCGTCTTTACCGCTCAGGATCCGGCTGGTGGCATGGACAAGACTGTTGCCAAGTTCGTTGTTAAGCATGTGAATGCTGCTCCGATCATGCGCGACATTCCTGACTTCACCATCAAGGAAAATGACAACAAGGGCGTTGTGGGTAAGATCAAGCTTGACCAGTATGCCCGCGATAAGGACCATCGCTTCGACGAACTGAAGTGGACCTTCACTGGCAACAAGTTCCTGACTGTCAAGTATGACAAGAACGCTAAGACCGCTATTGTTGCTATGCCGCACGAACACTGGAAGGGCAAGCCGGAACGCATTACCTTCACCGTCACTGACCCTGAAGGCGCAAAGGCTAGCAAGTCCGCTCTGTTCACCGTGATCCCCGTGAACAACGCTCCGGAAGCAAGCAACCAGACTTACATGACCCAGGAAGGCGATGAACTTAAGGTTTCCGCTTCTGAAGGTCTGATGTCCGGTGTGAATGACCCCGATGGCGAAAAGCCGGTGTCTGTTCAGATTGTCCAGAAGCCGCGCAATGGTAAGATCAACCTGAATGAAAAGGATGGTTCCTTCACCTATATGCCGAACAAGGGCTTCTCCGGTCTCGATGAATTCACCTTCAAGGTGAAGGATCCGGGTGGACTCTACTCCAAGGTCGCAACTGCTGAAATTAACGTAAGTTTCAAGATGCAGGACCTCCGCGGCGGCAAGAAGGCCGAAGCAAAGAAGGAAGAACCCAAGGAAGACAAGCCTGCCAAGGGTAAGAAGAAGGGCAAGAAGAAGTAATTCTTGAACGATCTTCTATTCCAATAAAAGTTTGACTTTTAGAGCCCTGTGACGCAAGTCGCAGGGCTTTTTTGCATTTCCCATAATAAATCAATAGTTGTACTCTTATGCTCCGTTGTAATGACCTCAAGGGTTATTGGGGTTCGCAAGTCTTTTAGGATACTTTCCTTGTTTGTGGGGTTTATATTATGGCTGGTTTTGAAAATTCCGGTGTTTGGAATTTTCTGATTTAGGGCTCTGCCCAAGGGATGTTTATGGTTAAAGGGTTGTTTGGGGCCACTGGCCTCGTGTTGGGTCTGTCTGTTTTTGCCGGCGCAAAAGCTGCAGATGGATTTAATTGGAGTGCTGTCAGCATGGGCGGTGGCGGATTCGTTAGTGCCATTGTCGCTTCTCCGCTGGAAAAGGGCCTTTTTTACGCTCGTACGGACGTGGGCGGTGCCTATCGCTGGGATGAATCCGGTGCCCGCTGGGTTTCGCTCATGGACTGGGTCGATGTGACTGAACGAGGCCTTCTGGGGGTGGAAGCCATTGCCGTTGACCCTCAGGAAGAGGGCGTGGTCTATATGATGACCGGTACCAGCTACTGGAATAATGGCCGTAGTGCGTTCTTGCGCAGTAAGGATCGCGGTAATTCCTGGGAATTGCTCTACACTTGGGACGAAGATGGTACCAAGGGAGCTAAGGTTACCAGCTTTGGTGCCCACGGAAACGGCATGGGCCGCGGAAATGGGGAAGCCTTGGCTGTGGATCCCAACGATTCGAAGATTATGTTCTACGGTTCGAAGAATAAGGGCTTGTGGAAGTCGGCTGATAACGGCTCCAGCTGGAGTCATGTGGATGCCTGGACAACTGCGGCCGGGTCTGATACGACGTGGAATGGTTCCGGTTTTAGCTTTGTTCAGTATGCGCCTGGCAGTTCCAAGAATCTTTATGCCGGTTTTTTGCGTGAGGGTTCTACCAAGAACAAGACTTTTGAAAATGTGTTTGCTTCGACGGATGGCGGTGCTTCGTGGAAGGCTTTGCCGATTCCTGATAGCTTGCGTACTACGAAGGGTGGCGGCGTTGTCCGTCTGATGCCTCAGCGTGCCGTGATTACCAAGGATGGAAGTTCCATGGTGGTGACTTTTGCCGATGGAGCCGGCCCTCATTCCATGGGTTGGGACGAAGGCTGGGGCCCGATCTGGGATGGCTTTGGTCGCGGAGCCGTACTGAAGTGCAATTTGAAGACGGGCGCCTGGACTGACGTTTCTCCTGCAGATTATCTGGATGGGGAAGGGGAGGCCAAGTATGATATGACCGACTACTCCAAGACGGATGAGTACGAATATATTGCTCCTTATGGCGGCATCACCATTAACCCTAACGATGATAAGGAAATGGTGGTGACCACGGAAGGTTACAATGGACCGCAGTTCTGGTACAAGAAGGGCGAAGACGGAAAGGATGTGTGGAGCGACCGCTGGGGTTCCAATATTTTCCATACCACAGATGGTGGCGAAACATGGATTGCCTCTTTCCGTTACTATTGGATGGAAGGTGGAGTTTATCCGACAACGCAGCAGATGGATGCTAACGGGATCGGCTGGATGCACGACGGTTCCATTCACTGGGCGGGTAGCGTGGCCATGGATCCCTTTGACCATAATCGCGTTTTCGTGACTTCTGGAAATGGAATTTTCAGGACGGACAATCTAACTGATTATACGGTGACGAAGGCGGAAAACTCCTGGGAAGAAGATCAGATTGCCATGAATCAGGTTTGGCATTTTAGTGCCCATGGCGTTGAAGAAACCGTGCCTTTCGAGGTGGTGAGCATTCCTGGCGGCCCCATGATTTCCATTATTGGCGACTACGACGGATTCCGTCATGATGATATTACCAAGTTCCCGCAGTTCCGTCATATGACGGACGTGAGCGGAACGGCAGTTCCTCTGGGAACTACCCAGGGTCTTGCCTATGCGGCGAAGTCCGGTACTTTGGTGAAGGTGGCCAATGCCCGTAAGTATGAGGGCAAGTATAGCGATGTTCCTATTGAACCTCTGCAGTTCTCTAGCGATTCCGGAAAGACTTGGACTGTGGGTACTTACTGCAAGCTTGACGAAAAGATTGCCAACGGCACCGCCGCTATTTCAACTGACGGCGAAGTGGCCTTGTTTGTTCCCATGGAAGGTAGTACCAGCGTTTACCGCTACAGCAATGCGGCCTACACGGAAGTGACGGGTATCGATAACGGTTCCTTTGTGGTGGGCGATCCTGAAAATGCGGATGTGTTCTATGCTTACAACAAGACGGAAGGCCTGTTCTACAAGAGTTCCGACAAGGGTGTTAGTTTTAGCGCTGTTGGAAAACCCGGTGTGAGCGTCTTTAAGAAGTTCCGTGCGATTCCTGGTTATGAGGGCGACTTGTGGCTGCCCATTGCTGAACAGGATCCGTCTACTGGTGTGGGCGTTGGCGGCAGTCTGCAGCACTCCACTGACGGGGGCAAGACTTGGTCTGCGGTGAAGGGCGTTGGCTATTGCGAGGCCGTTGGTTTTGGCGCTCCCAAGACGAAGGGCGGATATCCTGCAATTTATGTGTTTGCCACAATTGACGGCGTTACCGGTGTGTTCGGCTCTGATGACAAGGGCGCTTCCTGGACCCGCGTAAATGATGACGGTCATGAATTTGGCGGTCTTGCCAATGGCGAATTCGTTATGGGCGACATGAATACCTATGGCGTCGTATACATGAGTACTGCAGGCCGTGGCATTGCGGTGCGTGTTCCTGACACCTGGAAGATGGGTTCCTCTGAATCTGATGGTACAATCAAGGTTGGCCCGAGGACTCCGGCGGTTTCTGCTAGCCGTGCGGTTTATGCCCGTGGTAATCTGGAATTGACTCTGAAAAATTCCGGGGCTTCTGTCAGCGTGTTCAATATGCAGGGACAGAAACTGTTTAGCCGATTCTATGGCAGTTCCGTAAGCGTCCCCCTGAAGGAACTGGTGGGTGCCAAGGGCAGTTTCTATGTGCGTGTCGAGAGCGGTAAGCAGGTCTTGTTCAGCAATAAGGTTATTATTGCCCGATAGGGCAAACCTTTTTATAGGTTTGCAGTTCTGATAGCTTATCTGTAAAAAATATACCTGGGTGGCCTAGTGCCACCTTTTTTGTTTTTTTATGGGGAATTTCTGCTCATATTACAGAAAAAATGGGCTTTGTAGGTTTATGTTTTTAAACTTATTTTTCTAAATTTGGCGCACTATGAGTACAACTAAGAATGATTTATGGGTCGGTGTCGACGTCGGTTCTACAACCGTTAAGATTGCCGTCGTTGAACCTGAAACCAACAAGCTTTTACACTACACATACCAGCGCCATAACGCCATGCAGGCCCAGAAGGTCCATGAGGTGCTGCGCGAAGCCCACGGTCTGTTCCCGGGCAAGAACTTTAGAGTCGCTTTCTGCGGCAGTGGCGGTCAGCCCTTTGCCGAGGCAACTCACGCATTTTTCGTACAGGAAGTGGTGGCCAACGCTCTCGCCGTTCGTGCTACTTACCCCGATACCCGTGTCGCTATTGAATTGGGTGGCCAGGACGCCAAGGTGGTGTTCTTTGAAAAGGATCCCACTACTGGCAAGCTGATTGCCAGCGACATGCGTATGAACGGTGTCTGCGCCGGCGGTACCGGTGCGTTCATCGACCAGGTGGCAGAACTCCTCCGTGTGAAGACCGAGGCCTTTGAAGGTTACGCCAAGCGCGGTCAGAAGGTTTATGAAATCTCCGGCCGTTGCGGTGTGTTCGCCAAGACCGACATTCAGCCCATGCTGAACAACGGTATCGCCAAGGAAGATATCGCCCTTTCCAGCTTCCATGCCATTGCCAAGCAGACCATCGGTGGTCTTGCCCAGGGTATGGAAATCAAGCCGCCCGTCATTTTCGAAGGTGGCCCCCTTACCTTTAACCCGACCCTTGTCCGCGCCTTCAAGGAACGTCTGGGAATCACGGATGAACAGGCTATCGTGCCTGAACATTCCGAAGTACTCGTAGCTATGGGCGCCGCTCTCTCCCTGGGCTCCATGTTTGCTGACCAGGAATGCTTTTACCGCGAAGAAGGCTCTCTGGACTCCCTGGTCCACTTTAACGAAGCCCGTCAGGCCGAACATAAGGCCAAGGCTGCCGCCGACCTCTTCTTCAAGAACGACCTGGAATACCAGCAGTTCCTGGAAGATCACAAGATGGCAAGCAACGTGTACCCGCAGCCCGCTTCCGGTTCTACCATCAATTGCTACCTGGGTATCGACGCCGGTTCCACCACCACCAAGTTCGTTCTTATCGATGAACAGGACAACGTTATCGATGGCTTCTACGCCAGCAACAACGGCGAACCGCTCCAGGTGCTCAAGGATGCCATGAACGAACTGACCGACCGTTACGAAGAATACGGTTGTAAGTTGAACATCCTGGGCGTGGGTACTACCGGTTATGGTGAACAGCTCTTCGCTAAGGCCGTTCATGCCGACTACCACACTGTGGAAACCGTGGCTCATGCAAACGCTGCCCAGCGTATCTGCCCCGACGTGTCCTTCATTCTGGATATCGGTGGTCAGGACATGAAGGCAATCTCTGTTCAGGACGGTGTGGTTACCGGTATTATCCTGAACGAAGCTTGCTCCTCGGGTTGCGGTTCCTTCATCGAAACTTATGCACGTTCCCTGGGCATTCCCATGGAAAAGATTGCAGAACTGGCTTTCAATGCCAAGAGCCCGTCTCAGCTGGGTTCTCGCTGCACCGTGTTCATGAACAGCTCTATCATCACCGAACAGCGTGATGGTAAGCAGCCTGAAGACATTATCGCCGGTATCTGCCGCTCCATTATTAACAACGTTTTCACCAAGGTGATCCGTATCCGTAACCTGAATACCCTGGGTAAGAAGGTGGTGGTGCAGGGCGGTACCTTCAAGAACAACGCTGTGCTCCGTGCCTTTGAACAGTACACGGGCCTCAAGCCCATCCGTCCGGAACGCCCGGGTGAAATGGGTGCAATCGGTATTGCTCTTCTCACCAAGAAGTTCATGGAAGAAAAACGCAAGGAAAATCCGGAACTGAAGTCCAGCTTCATCGGCCTCGAAGCCATGAAGACTTTCAGCTGGCACAACCAGCCGGGTCAGCTTTGCCAGTACTGCACCAACCATTGCTCCAGAACCATCGTTACCTTTAGCGACGGTCAGAACTTCGTTACCGGCAACCGCTGCGAACGTGGTGAAGTGACTGCCGATCCTAACGATCCGAAGACCAAGGCTCTCATCGCCGAAATCAACAAGAAGATGATGGCCGTGCCCGATATGATCAAGCGTACCAACCAGCTGCTGGTGAAGGACTATGCTCCGGCCAAGTTGGTGGAACCGCAGTTGAAGGCTGATGGTACTCAGAAGACCATCGGTATTCCTCGCGCTCTTGAATTCTGGGCAAGTCTGCCTTTCTGGAAGGCTTTCTTTACCAGCCTGGGTTACACGGTTGTTGTAAGCCGTAGCTCTGACTACAAGATGTTCGAAGCTGGCTTGCACAGCGTGCCTTCCGATACGGTCTGCTTCCCGGCAAAGCTTGTTCACGGTCATGTGCTCAGCCTCATCGAAAAGAAGGTTGACCGTATCTTCTTCCCCATGATGGTGGCTGTTCCCAGTGACCACACCAAGTTTGACGCCACTTCTGTTTGCCCGGTGGTGCAGGCTTACCCCAACATCATCAAGAACACCGACGAACCTGAAAAGAACTATGGCGTTCCCATGGATCAGCCGATCTTCCACTGGTTCAATTCCAAGCTCCGTCGCTCTCAGACCATCGACTGGTTCCATGAAAACTGGAAGCTGGACAAGAAGCTGATTTCCAAGGCTGTGGATGAAGGTGAAAAGGCTCTGAACGACTACAAGACTACTTTGCTTGAAGAAGGTCAGAAGATCCTTGATGACGTTCGCGCCAAGAATACTTTTGCCGTGGTGATTGCCGGTCGTCCGTACCATGTGGACCCGCTGATCAACCACAACATTGCCTCTCACTTTACCGCCATGGGCATTCCGGTTCTTACAACCGAATCTCTCCCTGGCGTGTATGACCAGGATGTGCCGAACCACACCCGCGTCGAAATCAAGAATACCTTCCACCTGCGTATGCTTGGCGCTACCATGATCGCTGCCAAGGATCCTAATGTGGAACTGGCTCAGATCGTTAGCTTCGGTTGCGGTCATGACTCCATCTTGACCGACGAAATGTCCCGTATGCTCCATCTGGATTCCAACAAGGAAATGCTGATGTTGAAGCTGGATGAAGGTGACGCCCGTGGTCCTGTTGGCATTCGTATCAAGAGCTTTATCGAAACGGTGAAGGCTCGCCGTGCTGCAAATCTGCCCGACAAGCCAGCTTCCAACGAACCGCTGTTCCATACTCCGTTCGTTGCCGAAGATAAGACTCGCCGTCGCATCTTGACTCCGAACCTGTCTCCTGCATTTACCGTTCTTGCCAGCGAATACATGAAGGCTAACGGCTTTATCGCTGAATACCTGCCTGTGGCCGACAAGAAGGCTGTGGAACTGGGTAAGAAGTACGTGCATAACGATATTTGCTTCCCCTGTCAGGTGAACATCGGTGAAGGTTTGAAGTGGCTGGTGGAACACCCCGAAGTAAAGCCGTCCAACGTTTCCATGTGCTTGGCCAAGAACTGCGAAAACTGCCGTGCCGTGCAGTACGCCGTGCTTGCCCGTAAGGCTTTGGACGAAGCTGGTTTCGAAGATGTAAGTATCATTACCACCGGTGACGACGTGAAGGGTATGCATCCGGGCTTCAAGACTGGCCTGGACTTCAGACTCCATATGCTGTGGGGCCTGGTGACCATGGATGCCATCGAAACCATGTACCGCGCTATTCGCCCCTACGAAGTGAACGCTGGCGACACCCAGAAGGTTTACGACGTCTGGATGCCTCGCATCATGGAAATTGGCGGTCACCTGAAGAAGACTGAATTGCCGCACCCCACCAAGATGCTGGCTGAATTCACCAAGTGTATCGATGCCTTCAACGGTATTGAAATCACCGAAGACCGTAAGAAGGGTATCCGTAAGCCTCGCGTTGCCGTGCTGGGTGAAATTCTCATGAACTACCACCCCAGCGCCAATGGCTTCGTAGAAAACTACCTGATGAACAACGGTATGGAAGTCTACCTGCCGGGTATGACCGACTTCTTCCGCGTGGACGAAGCCGTGCGTGCCGAAAAGCTGAAGCGTGGTTTCTCTGCAAACCCCATTAGCGACCGCATTGTGGGCGGCATTACCGCCAAGGCCTACACACGTGCCCTGGAAACTGTTCGCAAGATCATGAAGGAACACTTCAGCCTTTACGAACATCATGCAGACTGCTACGAGTTGATGGATTACGTCCGCGACATTATCGACCCCACCTACAATACGGGTGAAGGTTGGTTGATTCCGGGCGAAATCATCTACAACTCTCAGCATGGCATTAATAGCCACATTGTGCTGCAGCCTTTTGCCTGCTTGGCTAACCACATTTCCGGTCGCGGCCTGACCAAGGCTGTTAAGGAACGTTGCCCCCATATCCAGGTCCTGTCTCTGGACTACGACCCGGATACCAGCTTCGCAAACATCGAAAACCGTTTGCAGATGCTGATCATCAACGCTCGCGAACTGGAAAAGGCTAATAAAGCGTAGAGGATAAAGGTTAAAGTTTAAAGGTTAAAGGGGCTTCGCCTCTACGCTTTATGCTTTCCGCTTTCCGCAAAAAGGACGTCGGTTTTGAGGCCGGCGTCCCTTTTGTTTTTTGAAAAAAATTCTAAATTTGGCGCCATGCTGAATGTTTCTAATGTAAGTCTTCAATATGGTAGCCGCGTTCTCTTCAAGGAAGTGAATCTTTCCTTCAAGCGCGGCAACTGCTATGGTGTGATCGGTGCAAATGGCGCCGGCAAGTCCACCTTCCTCAAGATCCTTTCCGGTGAACTGGAACCCAATACCGGTGACGTGACCAAGGACCCGGGCGAACGAATCGCCGTCCTTAAGCAGGATCACTTCGCCTACGAACAGAACACTGTTCTTGAAACAGTGATGATGGGTTTCCCGGAACTTTATGAACTGGGCAAGAAGCGTGACGAACTGTATGCTCTTCCGGAAATGACCGAAGAACAGGGCATGCAGGCCATGGAAATTGAAACCCGTTTCGGTGAAATCGGCGGTTACGAAGCTGACTCCAATGCTGCAGTGCTCCTGAAGGGTCTGGGCATTCCCGAAGAATTCCACTACAGCCTTATGGCAGATCTGGATGGCGGTCAGAAGATCCGCGTGCTCCTGGCACAGGCTCTTTTTGGCAACCCCGACATTCTTCTGCTTGACGAACCGACCAACCACTTGGATCTGGATACCGTCGCCTGGTTGGAAGATTACCTGGAACGTTTCGAAAATATCGTGATCGTGGTGAGCCATGACCGTCACTTCCTGAATGCGGTTTGCACTCATACTTGCGATATTGACTACGGCAAGATTAACATCTACGGTGGTAACTACGAATTCTGGTATGCAGCTAGCCAGCTGGCCCAGAAGCAGCGTAAGGACCAGAACCGCCGCGCCGAAGAAAAGATTGAAGAATTGAAGGCCTTTATCCGCCGCTTCGCTTCCAACGCCGCAAAGGCCAAGCAGGCTACTTCCCGTAAGAAGCTGTTGGATAAGATGACCGTCGAAGAAATGCCGGCTTCTAGCCGTAAGTTCCCCTGGGTCAACTTCAAGATGGACCGCGAACCGGGCAAGATCGTGCTGGAAGTGAATAACGCTTCTATCGACGGCGGTGATGGCATCGTTTGCAACGGTGTGAACTTCAAGCTGAACAACGGCGACAAGGTTGCCCTGGTTGGCGAATATGACACCCTGAAGACCGCCTTCTTCCAGCTCATTGCCGAAGAAACCAAGGCTGCCGACGGCGTGCTCAAGTGGGGTAGCACCATTAGCTACAACTACTTCCCCAAGAACAACGACGCTTACTTTGCCAGCGAACTTTCTCTGGTGGATTGGCTGCGCCAGTACAGTAAGGAACAGGACGAATCCTTTATCCGCGGATTCCTGGGCCGTATGCTCTTCACCGGCGAAGAAGCCCTGAAGTGCTGTAACGTTCTTTCCGGTGGTGAAAAGGTTCGCTGCATGCTTTCCAAGATGATGCTCTCCAACGCAAACTGCTTGCTGCTGGACGAACCTACCGCTCACTTGGACTTGGAAGCCATTACCGCTCTCAACAACGGCCTGACCGCTTTCCAGGGCCCGGTGATCTTCTGCTCTCAGGACCACGAATTCGTGCAGACTGTGGCAAACCGCGTGCTGGAACTGACTCCCAATGGCGTTGTTGACCGTTCCATCACCTTCGATGAATGGTATGAATCGAAGTCTAAGGGCAACAAGAAGAAGTAAGTCCTGATTTTGTGGGGACTGCAGGTCGGTCCCGCAAACTTTAAAGAAAAATCCTCGGTTTTAAACCGAGGATTTTTTCGCTATAGGAAACGTTTTTCGCTGTAGGTGCAGCGCGACTTCCAATTACTGTACGTCGATCTGTACCTTGAAGTTTGCCTTGCCCTTGTGGTTAACCAGCTGGGAACGGGGAGCGGTTGTGACCGTGACGTTCTTCTTGGTAACGCCGGACTGCTGCTGAAGGGTCTTCAGCAGTTCTGTGTTGCGCTTGGCAGCCATGTCCAGCAGTTCCTTTTCGAGAGCTTTGCGGTCCAGATTGGCGGCGTTGGCGGCAACGTAGGCGGTGTAGGCTTCGTCCTTGTCGTCGATGGCGATGATAGCCTTTTCGTCCAGCTCGTTCAGGGCGGTCTTGCCCTGAGTAGACTTGTAGAACTCGGTTTTAAGTTTGCGGGTCTTGTAGGCTTCCACCGTCTTCTTCATATTGAAGGACTGCACAAAGTTCATCTTCAACTTGGGATCCTTGGCCAGGGCAGAAACCATCTTGATTGCCTTGGCGTACTGTTCGCTTTCCATGTGGTTGTTCAGCGGGTCGATAACGATTTCGTCGTTCTTGCCCAGGTCGAAACCGATGGCGCTTGCACCGGATGCGGCGACGTTACCCACAATCTTCAGGGGTGAAAGGGCCACCTTGATCAGCAGGTTCATCACGGTCTTCCAGACAATCTTGAGGTAAGAGAATTCGGGATCCTGCATGTTGCCCTGCACGGGAACGTCAAACTGAATCTTGTCGTCCTTGTCCTTGAGAATGTACAGACCCACCTTCATGGGGACGGTGAATTCCGGGTCGCTGCCTTCTACCTTGTCGCCAACGTCGATGTTGTAGATGTCGATTGTGTTTTTGCTATCCAGGTTGAACTTGTTGATCTTGTTGTCGCTGGCGAAAGCCATGGTGCCAGAAATGATGGGGTAGCCGGTGTAGTGGAGGCTGTAGGGGCTGAAGTGCTTCAGGGCCAGATTCTTGATGCTGACATAGGCATCCATAGTGCTCAGGTCGGAGAGGGCTCCCTTGTACTTTACAGAAACGGTGCCACCTTCGGGGAAGTTGGCGTTTACGTTAACGGTGCAGGGGGTGTCAAAGTTGATGTTGGAACCGGAAACGCTGATGCCGCTAACCTTATAGTTGAAGGGCGTCTTGATGGTAAGATCGTTTGCGGAGACGGACGTGTTCTTGAGTTGCAACTTGTTCAGTACGAATTTCAGAGGCTTTGCTGGGGCGGCCTTGGCTGTTTCGGGGGCGGCTGCGACAGCGGAATCAGACTTGGAAGAGTCTACAGGTGCTTCGGTAACGACGGCTGCGGTCAGGGCGCTGTCAACTGCGCTGGTGTCCTCGGCTGCACCCTTGGGATTTAGAAGTATGTCGATGTTGGTCTTGCCGCCCTTCAGCAGGTCCAGATGGGCGAATGCGCCATCGACCACTACGGAATCCACGACAAAGTCCATTTCGTTCAGGTTAGCCTTCTTGATGCCGACCTGTACGCTGTTCACGCCGATGGTCTTTTCGGATGTTTCGGTAAGGACGATATTGTTAAGGCCTACGGTACCTGCAACATTGCTAGAAAGAACGTCATTCACATTGCCTGCAACATTCAGGTTGACGTCCAGGGAGCCGCTAAAGTCCTTATAGTTGATGAAGTCCTTCAGGTAGGGCTTGCCGCAGGCCAGTTCAAACTGCTTCAGGGCGACTGCAACATTGAAGTCCTGAGTTTTCATGTTGAAGAGAACTTTCACGGTCAGATCGCCGCCATCTGCAAACTTCAGGTTTACGCCAATGTCGGTGTCCTTGTTGTTGAAGTAGACGGCGGGAATATCTACAGAGAAATCCTGGAGGTGAATTTTTGAACCGACCTTGCGATCCTGATAGATGATGTTGCCCTTTTCCAGGACGATGTTCTGGATGGCGACATCAAATCCTCCGGTCATTTCGACGGGGTCAATGTTTATGGCCTTGATAGAATCGCCTGCGGCGGAGTCTGCTGCAGCTACGTTTTCGGTTTTGGCGGAGCCTGCAGTTGCATCAGCGGTTGCCGATGGGGTGGCGGCGGAATCTGTGGCGACGCTGTCCTGCTCACTTGCGGCGAACTTATCCAGGATGTCGCTGAAGTTGAAGCGGTCGCCGTCTTGTACTACCTGGGTGTAAAGGCCTTTCAAATAGATTTCGCTGACGTTGATTTCTTTGGACAGCAGGCGAGTGGGATTCACGTTGACGCGGAACTTTTCAAATCCCACGAAAGGTGTTGCGCCGTCCTGTTCGAAAATGGCGAAATCGTCTACGGTAACTGTGAAGGTGAACGGGTTGAAGTCCACGTCGGCAATCTTCATTTTGCGGCCGATGAGTTCTTCGGAATGCTCGACTACATAGTCTTTTGCGATACCGGGGGCGATTTTGAGGGCGGCGATCACGAGAACGATCAATACCGCCAGGACAATGAGGGCAATGTAACGTTTCTTCATATTTCAAATAATAAAAAAAGTGTCCGGAAATTGCACGTTAATTATCGTGTACACGCTTTATAATGCTAGTCTTCGCCGTTGATTATCTGCAGAAATTCCTGACCGTATTTTTGCAACTTCATGGCGCCGATTCCGGGGATGTTGGCCATGTCGGTGAGGCTGGCCGGGCGTTCCTGAACCATACCCAGCAAAACCTTGTCGCTGAAGATGACGTAGGGCGGTACGTTGGCGGCGTCGGCAAGATTGCGACGATGGATTCGCAGGGCCTCGAAAAGTACGGCGTCGCTTCCTTCCAGATTGTCCTTGGCGCTGAGGCGTACAGAAACTTTTTGCGGTTGCGAGCTTCTCTGGTTTGCGATTTTTTTTCGCTTGTCTTCTGTAATCAGGGCCAATTGAATTTCTTTTTCGCCGAAGAGCACCTGCTTCCCGAATTCGGTAATGCGCAAGGTCTTCTTGTCGGTGTAGCTCATGGTAAGGCAACCTAGATGAATCATCTGCTGGATGTAGGATTGCCATTTGTCGGCGGGGGTGGCTGCTCCTACGCCAAAGGTCTTGATTTTGTCGTACCCCTTTTCGATGATTTCTGCCCGATGGGACCCCCGCAGGATGTCGATAATCATGTTGGCGTTCTCTTGTTCGCGGGTGCGGAAGATGGCACTGAGGGCTTTTTGAGCCAGGATGGTTCCGTTAAAACGGCGTGGTGGGTGGTTGCAAATATCGCAGTTGCCGCAGTCCTGTTCCATGACTTCGCCGAAATAGCCTAGTAGGATTCGCCGGCGGCAAACCAGGCTGGTGGCGTAATGCTGGATTCGCTCCAACTTTTCTAGTTGCAGGTGCCGTTGCTGTGGGTCGCTGCAATCCTGGGCGAACTTGGCCAGCTGAACGATGTCGCTGTCGGAATAGAACAGCAGGGTGTCGGCCGGGAGGCCGTCGCGGCCGGCGCGTCCGATTTCCTGATAGAATCCCTCCATGTTTTTGGGCGTGTTGTAATGGATGACGAATCGGATGTTGGATTTGTCGATGCCCATGCCGAAGGCGATGGTGGCGCAGATGACCTTGGTGCGGTCGTAGATGAAGTCCTCTTGAATTCTTGCCCGTTCATCGGCGGTCATGCCGGCGTGGTAGGCGTCTGCCATGATGTGCCTTTTGCGGAGTTCGTCGGCAACAGTTTCGGTAGACTTGCGGGAAAGGCAGTATACAATTCCGCTTTCACCCTTTCTTTCTTTTATAAAGTCTGCGATTTCGTCCAGCTTACTCAATTTTTTATAGTTAAGACGAACGTCTAGGGACAAGTTCTTTCTGTCAAAACTATCCAGGATCAGATTTTCTTCGGGAATGCGAAGCTGCTGTAAAATATCTTCTCGGGTAATGGCGTCGGCCGTGGCCGTCAGGGCGAGAATGGGAATGCCGGGGAAGTTTTCGCGGAGCTTAAAAAGCTGGGTGTATTCGGGGCGGAAATCGTGGCCCCACTGAGAAATGCAATGGGCTTCGTCGATTGCGAACAGCGAAACGCGACCGCGGGGGAGCAGGTTCTCTACTTCAAAAACCAGACGTTCGGGGGAGATGTACAGCAGTTTAAGTTCACCGCGGCAAAAGGCGCTGCGGATCTCGGAAGCTTCTTCAGTTGAAAGGCCGCTGTTCAGTGCCGCTGCGGGGATGCCGTTTTCGCGGAGACTGTCCACTTGATCCTTCATGAGGGCGATCAGAGGCGAAACCACCACGGCGCAACCATCGAAAACCAGGGCCGGAATCTGGTAGCAGATTGACTTGCCTCCACCGGTTGGCATTAGGGCCAAGGTGTCCTTGCGTTCAAGAACCTGTCTGATGACTTCGACCTGCTTGGGTCTAAAGCTGTCGTAACCGAAATATTCCTTAAGCTTCTGCTGTGCTGTATTAAAAAGAAGACTTGCCTGCTGATCACTCATGCAGGTAAATATAATATTTGGTGTACAAATGTGCAAGAGTCTTATTCGTCACGCCAGAAGGTGAAGGCCTTGCCTTCGATCTTCTTGCTGCGGTAAGTGCAGTTATCGATTCTACGGTAGTATTCCTCGAAGTCGATTCCTTCTTCGCCGTTTAGGAATGTTGCGCCCAGGCTGACAGAAATATTTAGGTTGTTCACCTTTTCGAAAGTAATCCTGCTGATAGATTCAAAGAATCTGCTGATAATCTGGATTCCCTGTTCCTCGTTAGAAACTCCGCTCACGAAGAAAATGTATTCATCTCCGCCGAGACGCAATAGAATGTCTTCTTCGCGGAAAGTTTCCTTCATGGCGTTGGCGACAGCGATAATAACTTCGTCGCCCATTTGGTGACCGTAGTTGTCGTTGATGTGCTTGAATTTATCTACATCGAACAGGGCCAACATACCGATTCGGTTTTCGTTGATGGCTGTCTTTATCTTGTCAATACCGGCCTGGCGGTTCAGCAGTCCGGTCATGGCGTCGGTTTCGGCTTTGGCAATCAACGTTGTTTCGATCTTTTTCTGTTCGCTGATATTTTCGACGGCGTAAATAACCTGGCTTGGCTTAACTTCGGTGTTTACGGGACCAATGGCGATAAAGCGGGCTCGGCACCAACCAAAATTCTTGCCCATGAATTCCTGGGTGATGGTGCGCTTGCCTCTGAGCCTGTCGGGTAGTGTTTTGGTGTTTACGAAATCCAGAATGCGGTCCAGGTATTCGGGAGCTGTGGTTGCCGTCATGGCCAGCGTTATTTGTCTGCTGAAATTTTCGTTGAAACTGTCTACGCTAGAATCAATAAAGTTGTTTGTTCTAATTGAGAAGAACGTGTCCGAGTCCAGGTTGATCTGGTGCATGGAAACGTAAATGTCCGAAATGGATCTGAGGTTGTGGGTAAGCTGATCCTTGGTGCTGAACTGGGATACGCGATTTTCAAAAAGCATTCGTTGGCATTTGTCGCGGACGTTGAATATGCCGACAATCATGCCGATGCCGCTATAGACGATGCAGTTGACGATTTCTGTTCCAACAATTTCGGCCGGCTTGACGGAACCGCAATAATAGAGGAAGATGAAATCGGCGATAATAGTGATAATTACGATGTGGATTGGTCGCATGACAAACAGCAGCGGCGAAACCACGTACATGGCCAATAGGGAGGTGGAGGGTTCGTCGCAGGATATCACAAGCGATGAAAACAGGCCGAAGCAAAGGAGCATGGGGTAGAAGATGTGACACAAGATTCCGACAACGGTGTGATTTTTCTTTCCGACAGCAAATGCTATGGCGAGACTTACAATGGAGAACATGGCGAACCCTGCGTAGATGGGGGCCTTTTCCAACATGGCGGGGAGTCGGGTTGCAAAGGCGGCTATGCAGGTGAACGAAAAAAAGAAAGTCGATATGGCTGAATATACCAGCAGCGCTCTATGGTTATGATTGGTTTCCTTGTCTCGGATAGTATAGAGATCCGAGTTGGTGAGGCTGGCTCTTATCAAATAATCAATGATATACTTAATCATAATTGCTCAAAATGTAAGACCATTTAATTTTAGTAAAAAGATAAATATCCACGTTTTCTATCTTTGATGTTGATGAAAAAATTGAACGTTTTGATCCTTGCCGCGGGTCTTGGAACCCGTTTGCGCCCGTTGACCAGCGATGTGCCGAAACCCTTGGTTCCGGTAGTTGATGCTTCTATATTGGAGCAGCAGGCGGTTAAAGCTAACGGTATTGGAAACGTAAGACTTCACGCCAATGCGCACTATCTGGCCGAACAGGTGGTTGCCGAGGGTAAACGCCTTGGCTTTGAAAAAGTGTGGGTGGAGCCCGAGATTCTTGGAACTGCAGGCCCCTTAAAGCGAATCTATAACGAAGGATACCGTGGGGGCTTGCTGATCATGAACGGCGATGCCTACTGCAGTTTTGACCTGAAGGCCTTTGTGGAAAATGCCAAGCGCACTTTTGCCTCCGCTCAGGACGGCTCTGCCCCTGGTGTGGCCCTGCTGGCTGTGGATTTCCCCAAGGTGAATACCTTCCGTGTGAATAAGGATGGACGTCTGGTAGGAATCGCTGGCCGTTTTGGTTCCGAAGAGGGTGCCGCCGCAACGTTCTCCGGAGTATCCTATTACAGCGACGAGGCTTTGGCCCGAATTGCTGACGGTGAATTTGACATCCGTGAATTCTGGAAGCAGGAAATTGCTGCAGGACGTCCACCTTTTGTGGACATGAGTCAGATGAATGCTACCTGGATTGACATGGGTTCTCCTGAAGGTCTGATGGCCGCTTGCCGTGCCCGCCTTGATGAACTTGGAGTGGATAGCTGGACTGACGAACGCGTTGCTGTGACCCGCGATTCTATCGTGTTTGCAGGAGCCACAGTGGGTGAGGGCGAAACTGTAGAAAATGAAATCCGCGGTAAGGGATTTAGCTGGAAGATTTAGATTTGTGTTGGAATGGTTGAATTGGCTGCGCGTCATTCTGAGCGTAGCGAAGAATCCATAGAAGAATTTGAATGATGAAGGATTGAAATGAGAAAGTTTAGAGTAGTGCTTGTTGAACCGGAACATCCTCACAACGTTGGCTTCGTAGCCCGCGCCATGCATTGCTACGCCCTGGATGAACTGTACATCGTTTACCCCAAGCGTAACAAGGTGATTGAAAATTCCTACCACACGGCAGCCAACAGCCATGACATTCTGGACAAGGCAACCATCGTTCATACCTTCCGCGAAGCTATTGGGGATTGCTCCTGTGCAGTCGCTTTCAGCCGTCGCATTTTCGGTAGTGCTATTAAGCATTGCATGGTTCCCGATCTGTCGGGCATGCTTCCTGATGATGGAACCATCGCTCTGGTGTTCGGTCGTGAATCCTGCGGCCTGGCTCTTGAAGAAGTGAACGCTTGCACCTACCAGTGCGAAATTCCCGTACCGGGCTTGATGAGCTTGAACTTGGGTCAGGCTGTTTCTATTTCTTTGTATGAACTGTGCCGTTCTGGTGCCTTGGCAAACGGTGAAGGCCGTGCCAAGCGTGGTTCCAAGGGAGCCTGCGAAACTCAGCCCGCAACCATCGACCAGATTAACGGATTCAAGAAGTTCCTGGACCGCTATCTCACCGGTCAGTATCATGATCAGGCCTGGAGAGATAACTTCCTGAACACTCTGCTCCAGAGACTGCACCCCACCCGCAACGAACTTTCGGCCCTGTTCGGTTTGCTCCGTAATGTAGCCGGTAAGCCCGCTCGCCTGGAACAGGCCGAAGACCGCGCTGCAAAAGCCGCTGCCGCAAAGGCCGCCGCCGAAGCTGAAGAAACTAAGGCTGCTGCCGAAGAAGGAAAGACCGGGTAATAACGCCGAACATTAAGAAATTTGAAAAATAGGTTACTAAACGGAGGTTTTGAGCCCTTTTAGTAACCTTAATTTTGAACAAAGTGTTGTTTTGGGGGCTAAAAATCTGTTCTAGAGGTTACTAAATTGCTGTAAATAATACGTTTAGTAACCTTGTCAAGAAAAAGAATTTGAAAAAAGCACGATCTTTTTGAAAATAAAGTAATAAATGGGTTACTAAATGGGTTGTTGACTTGGAAATAGTAACCCCATAACGCAAAAAGGCATCTTATGGCAATGAAAATCACCATTCAATATCTTGATGATTCCATTCCTCGTCTGGAATATGTGGGCGGTAAGTCCGACTGGATCGACTTGAGCGCCGCGGAAACCGTTACCCTGAAGAAGGGGGAGTTTCGCCTGATTCATTTGGGGGTGGCCATGAAATTGCCCGAGGGGTATGAAGCCCATCTGGCCCCCCGCAGCTCCACCTTCAAGAACTTCAAGATTCTGCAGACCAATTCCGTAGGCGTAGTGGATTCCAGCTACTGCGGCAAGGGCGACTGGTGGAAAATGCCGGTCTACGCCACCGAAGATACGACCATCGAAAAAGGTTCCCGCATTGCCCAGTTCCGCATCATGGAAATTCAGCCTAAGCTGGAATTCGAAGAAGGCGTGCTGGCGGACAAGGACCGCGGGGGCTTCGGCAGCACTGGCGTGAAATAAATTCGCTGCGTTGTCGTGAATTTGCTTTGGTACGGGGCAAACTTGGTTGAGGAAATAATGAAAACACTACTGATTCTTATGACGTTTGTAGTGGCGTTATCTTTTTGGGGGTGTGCGAGTCATGCGCCATCTGCAGCTCAGTTTATGAACGTAAAGGATGGTGGCAATGTTGTCGTTGGAGGGACGTTTCAAGTTGGAGACGTTTATAGTGGACATTATGTAAACGAGGATGATTATAGAGCTGATGAAGGAAGGGGTTTCCTAGATTTATCCCTTTATTTTACTGCGAAAAATTTTGTATTCGGACTCTCTTCAGAAAACGTGACGATTCAGAGTTTTGTTGGCTATCGTTGGAAAAATTTTGGATTGCTAGGCTGGTTTGATTTTAATCTTCCGGAAGAGATTGAAACTCCGATTTCTGGGGGCATGATGCTGGTTGAAGAAATCCATGTGACAGATAAGTTTAGAGTTGGTTTCAGCGAACACCTCTCAAGGAATGGCTATGCTGTAGATTTAAATGGGGGTGGGTTGGGTTCTCCTGCAACAGGTTATTTTGCTGAGGTTGGCGCAGGAACTTATTTAGCTTATGGTGATTTTTCACTTGAAGTAAAGTATGGGCGTGACTTTACGGGTGCAATGAATCGAATTTACCTCATGACGCACTATAAAGTTTTGAATTAAAATTTTTCGTAAAACGATGTGATAGGTCTGCAAAATCATTTGCAGGCTTTTTTCTTTTTACAAATGTTTAACGAAAATTTTGGTGCAAAGTTCCTGAAAAATTCGTGTATAAAGGAGGTCCTAAACAAAATATAGGTGTATTGACAAAAGCAATACGTAAAGGTATATTATACATGAATATAAAATTCAGTGAACATGCAAAACAACGAATGCATGAACGAGGCATAACCGAAGAACAGATGATTCATTTCTTTGTGACGAATGAAGGCCTGCTAGGATTGAAATTGAGTGACAAAGATGAATCGAATCTTTTGGCGGATGCCTTGATTGACGGAAAGATGTATCGCCTAGTTTATAATGCAGTAGAGGATATTCTTGTAACGGTATTCCCGTTGAAGTAGAGGTTTTATGAAGAAAAGTAAATCGAAAAAAAGTGCTTTGGATTTTGAGAAGGAATACGAAACTTTTGGGGATAATGCGGGAACGAAACTGGACTGCGGTTCTGTTGCAGAAGCTTGTGCCGAAATCAAGAAACGCATGATTTCCATGCGGGTGGAAACGGTCGTCATTGAAAAATTGAAGGTGAAGGCCAATAGGGTAGGGATCCCATATCAGACCCTGGCGGCAAGTGTCCTGAAACGCTACGCGGAAGGTAATTTGGATATCGAACCCGCTTGATGACTGCAGGTGTGGCGGGATCTCGGTGAAAACTGGAAATAACCCCAAAAATGACTAAAATACTGCTTTACGAAAAACGTAAAACAAAAAGTGTAAAAATGTCTATTTTTACGTAAAATGTAAAGAAAGTGGTCAAAAATGGTGTTTTCTATCCAAAAATTGACAAAAAACTTGTGGTTTTGTTTTTCACTCTTTGTTATTTTTCAAGCGCAAAAATTAAAATAAACGATAAAAAAGCCTCTCTATAAGGACTTATTATGGCAAAAATCGCTATTCTCGGTTATGGTAACTTGGGCCGCGGCATTGAATGCGCAGTCAAGAAGACCAAGGACATGGAACTGGTTGCAGTGTTCACCCGTCGTGATCCGGCTACTGTCAAGATTCAGACCCCGAACATTCCCGTTCTCAACGTTTCTGAAATCGAAAAGTGGGCCGACAAGATCGACATGCTGGTGATCTGCGGCGGTAGCGCTACCGATCTTCCCAAGATGACTCCGGAAATGGCTGCAAAGTTCAACGTGATCGATACTTTCGACACCCATGCAAACATCCCCACTCACTTCGCCAACGTTGACGCCGCTGCTAAGGCTGCTGGCAAGATCGCTATGATCTCCGTCGGTTGGGATCCGGGTATGTTCTCCCTGAACCGCGTCTATGCAAACGCAATCCTCCCGGATGGCAAGGACTACACCTTCTGGGGCAAGGGCGTTTCTCAGGGTCACTCCGACGCTGTCCGCCGCATCAAGGGCGTGAAGAACGCCAAGCAGTACACCTGCCCGGTTCCCGAAGCTCTGGATGCTGTCCGCAGCGGTTCCATGCCTGAACTGACCACTCGTCAGAAGCACACCCGCCTCTGCTACGTGGTTCTTGAAGAAGGCGCAGATGCAGCCTACGTCGAAAACGAAATCAAGACCATGAAGAACTACTTCGATGAATACGACACTACCGTAAACTTCATCAGCGAAGAAGAATTCAATGCAAACCACAGCGGTCTTGCTCACGGTGGTTTCGTGATCCGTACTGGCAAGACCGGCATGAACAACGAACACACCCACGTGATCGAATACAGCCTGAAACTGGACTCCAATCCGGAATTCACCACTGCAGCTGTTATCGCATTTGCTCGCGCAGCTCTCCGCATGAAGGCTGAAGGCAAGACCGGTTGCTTCACTGTTCTCGATGTTCCTCCTGCATACTTGAGCGAACAGAGCGGCGAAGAACTCCGCGCTCACTTGCTGTAGTTCGAAAAACGCATTTTTTACGCTCGGCACCTCCTTTAATGACCGCGCGGGTCTAGCGCCCCCAATAGGTCATGCTGACGGAGGTCGGCATCTGATTTTGCGAAAAAGACCTGGGTTTTAGCCCGGGTCTTTTTGCTTATGCATTTGCATATGGTGTTCGCTTTTATTTTTCCGGGAAGACTCTTAGGTAGGGGTCTTCCATGGCGGTAACCGGGATGGTGATTGCCTGGTCGTTTTCGTCTACGATAATGGCAACGCCGGTAAGGTAGTTGATCCAGTAGTCGTAACGGCTTTCTTCATTTTCGTGTTTGTGGAATCGCAGGTCGATGGTATTTCGTTCGCTAACCGAAATGATGAACGGAATCAGGAACTGGTCATGGGAAATGGCGATGGTGATGTCATGCATCTTGCTGTAGGTGAAGTTGTCCTTGATGAATTCCTGGATGCGGTCGTCTACGTCGTAGAATCCGGCCTGACATTCTCTTGAGACGTCCTCCTCGTAAGCGAAGTAGGAATAGGCGGACCAGCTCCAGCTATGCTGATTCTTGCAGGCGTTAGCCTGGGATTCATCCTTGATGAAATAGCTGTCCAGCAGGTCGGTTCTCTGTTCGTGATCGTCTGCGGAGGTGGCGGTAAAGGGGATGGAACTTTCTGAAAATTCCTGGCCTTTTCCTTCTGCGATTTTCAGCACGGTTTCCATGGTCCGGTAGACCTTGGTATGCATAAAGTAAATGGGGCCAAGGGGTGCCAGTCTTTTGCCCAGTGTAACGGATTGTTCACGGCCGTTATCGTTTAGACGTCCCTCCGTACCCGTGCTGCTCTTATTGCGCTCGGCATGCCTTATGACGTAGGCCACCTTCTCGTTTTCCATGACGCAGTTTACCACATCGGTCAACTGGTGGAATTGGTCCCTTGTGGCGCGGATGTTTTCGCATTCCGTGCTCATCTGTTTGCTTGAACTAGATGGGATTACCTCGATAGGTTCGTTAAACTGGTATGAACTAGAGGAACTTTCTGGGGCAGGTTCGTCGAATAGGAAATAGCTGGAAGAGGATGGTTCTTGTTCGGGCTGATAAGGCTCGCTATATTGGGAAGAACTGGATACCTGCGCACTGGAAGGTAAACTTTGCAGGAAGTCTTTGAAAAAAGGCTTTTGTGACGAGTCTGTCTGGTTGACTTCTAGGGAATCCTCGGTGAAGGAATCGTCTGAGACGATATTCGGATTGTAATACGAAAGTTCGTCGTCGCAGGCGGCGAGTAAAAGGCATACGGCAAAAACCGATGCTATATAACAAGCATTTTTTTTCATTCAAGAACCCTTTGCTAACACCGTTCATAAAATTAGTATGAGTTCTTGGAAAAAGTTTTAGTTTTCCTGAAAATTTATAGATAAAATGGGGGCGTTTAGCCGTTCGGGAATAAAAGTTTCACCTGTTCCGGCAAATCGGGGGTGGGTTTGCCGTTTTTCAGGAAGCAATGTTCCGAAGTTCCTGTGGCGCACAGCTTGCCCTCTACGCTCAGCTTGTAGGTGAACTTGAAGTGGTATTTGCCCTTGCGTTCCAGGGTGGTGTCGATATCCACGGTCTCGCCGAAGTGGGTGGAATTGCGGTACCTGACTGTCAGTTCCAAAACCGGGCAGGCGTACCCTTGTGCTTCAATTTCAACATAGCTGGAACCTAGGGACTTGAAAAATTCCAGTCGGGCCTGTTCAAACCAGATTGGGTAAACGGCGTGGTGTACGATGCCCATCTGATCGGTTTCGGAATAGCGGACTTCTATGTGGCTAGTGTGTTTGTGACTGCAAAGTTCCATAATCTTTTTTACCTGTCAGATTGCCTGCGTTTAAAAGGCCTGGCGTACGTTAAAAGAAATTCCCAGGTGGTCGAAGTCTACCCATGAAAAGTCGGCTCGGGCGAATAATCCTTCGCTTAGGTTCAGCCCCAGCAGTGCGCCTGCGCCCAGGGACTTGTGCCATTTGTTCCGCCAAAGGTCGCTGAAGTAATCGCCTGCCTTACCGCTTTCAAAAAATAGGTGGGCTCCCACGCGGTAGGCGAAGTACTTGCGAATTTCGGACTGGAAAATAATGGCCTGGTTGCCGTTGAAGTAACGGCTTTCTACTCCGCGGAATCGCTTGACCCCGTCGGGGCCGGCCAGCATGTCGAAGGGAACGTCTCCGTTGGTGCGCTGCCAGAGTAATCCCTGGGCGAAGGTGGCTCCCCAGAGTAACTTGGTGTAACCGCGCAAATCAATGGATTCAACATCAAAGGTGTAGTCTCCCAGCTTGTCGCTGTAGAATTGCTGCTTCCATTGGGCCAGGAATCCGTGCTTTGTCCAGTTGATGTTGTATCGGGAGTCGTAGCTGATGGTGTAGCCTATGCCGTTGCGCCATCCAGAATGGGTGTCTGGTAATTCTAGACCGCCTTGGTTTTCGTTGAAGTCAATTTGAGAGTCTTCAAAATGGAATACAACGCCGTACTTGATTCCCCTGGGCATGCCGATGGAAGATTCCCAGGTGGATTCTAGATAAAATAGTTCTCGGTCGTAGTTGGTGAATATGTCAATGTCGGGGTTGTTCCCTGCGCCGAAATAGCTGGCGAACCAGTCCTGATAACGTAAGATGGTCCAGACGCTGATTTTGTCGTGGAACAGGTAGAAGATGGGCTCGATGTTGACCTGGATCTGGTCGCGGGTGGTGCGGAACATCGTAAGTCCGATTTCGTGAACCTTGTCGCCCCCTTCATTGGGTCTTAGAAACAGAAGGAACATGGCACCATACTGTAGTTTCGTTTCTTCGGTGTAGCCCAGTACCGGTACCAATGAAAATCGCTGGAAGTCGTCTTGCACATCCTGGGCGTGGGCCAGGGAGAATATACAGAATATGGCGAAAATCTTTGTGACAAATTTCATTGTGCCCAAATATAGAATGTATGCCAAGATGTTGAAAATTTTTTTCTACATTTGACCTCCGTTGATGCAGACAGAAATGAAATTACCGCAAAATTTGACGGCGGCAAACAGCAAGGAATTGCTGCGCTCGTGTAGAAGGGCGCTCCGACAGGGAGCTCTTCGTCTTGATGGTTCTGAAATGACCTTCATGGACTATAGCGGTGATGCTTTTTTTGCCCTGCTGGCCGAGGTTTCTGCCAAGACTGGAAACCGTCTGGAGCTGCTCCATTTTAGCGATGACATTAAGCAGCATCTGTCTGACCTGCGTAAGTTTACCATTCCCCAAAAAGACCGTCGCGAAACTACGAATATTTTCGAGGCCTTGGGTGGAGTGGGTTTTGACTTCATCAAGGAAGTGGTGCAGGTGTTCATCTTGTTGAACATGTGCATTTACTGGACCTTCCTGGGACCTTTCGACAAGGGCAAGCTTCGTTTTGGCGGCGTGGCCAAGCAGATGTTCCGCCTGGGTAGCGAGGCTACCGGAATCTGCTTCTTGATGGTGGCGCTGGTCTGCTTGACCATGGCCTTGCAGAGTTCCGTGATGCTCAATACCATCGGTGCCGGTTCTTATTTGGCCTCGGGTCTTGGATTCCTGATTTTTGCTGAAATTGGTCCGCTGTTGACCACCATCATTCTTGCAGGCCGTTCTGGTTCCTCGATTGCGGCTGAAATTGCCAACATGTCTGTTTGCGAAGAAGTGAAGGCTATCAAGACCATGGCTATTTCACCGGTGCAGTATCTGGTGGTTCCGAGATTTTTGGCCATGAGCGTTTGCACTCCTATCTTGAATTTCTGCGCTTCCATTTTCGGATGTTTCGCCGGCTTCCTGATTGGCTATTTCTGCTGCGACATTACCTTTACCAACTACCTCCAGGGTATCCGTGAAGGGATCGACCCCATGGTGTTTGCGAAGAGCTCCATTAAGGCTCTTGCTTTTGGTTGGCTTGTTACTCTTATTTCCTGTAATAAAGGTTTGAATGCCAAGGGCGGCGCCGAAGCCGTCGGCCTAGCGACAACCTCTAGCGTGGTGACTTCCATTGCCAGCATTGTTATTGCAGATACACTTTTTGCCTTCATTTTCTACTAGGGAGCAGTTATGGACGAAATTCTCAAAGTGGATCATCTGAAGGCGGGGTACGGTGGACGTACTATCCTCCACGACATTACCTTCGGTGTGCGCAAGGGCGAAATCCGTATGATTCTCGGTAGTTCGGGATGCGGTAAGTCTACCTTGTTAAATAACATCCTTAAGCTGTACAAGGCCCAGAGCGGAACCATTACCTATTTCGGTAAGACCTTCGGGGCCCAGGATGGGCTGGATGCCGAAACCCGTATGCGTACCGGCGTGCTGTTCCAGAGTGGCGCTCTGCTTTCGGACTTGACTGTAGCCGAAAACGCCATGCTTCCCCTGAAACGCAGCATGCCCTATATGCCCAAGAGCCAGATGGAAGCCATCGTTGCCGACCGTCTGGAAAAGGTTCATTTGCTGCATGCCTTCCATAGGTATCCCTCGGAACTTTCTGGCGGTATGAAGAAGCGTGCTGCCCTGGCCCGCGCCATTGCTCTTAAGCCGGAACTTCTGTTCTGCGATGAACCGTCTACGGGTCTCGATCCGGTAACCGCACACTCTCTCGATGAACTTCTGCTGGAACTGCGGGACACCTTGGGCGTATCCATGGTAATCGTGAGCCACGAACTGGAAAGCATCAAGATCGTATGTGACCGTTTTGTGTATTTGAAGGAAGGCTACGTCCATTTTGACGGCACCTTGCAGCAGGGCCTGGATTCCGAAGATCCAATTCTTAAGACATTCTTTAGCCGTAAGAGTTCAAAGGAACCGAAATCCGATGACACTTACCACTTTAATTTTATTGACTGAGTCGGAGCATTAGATGGAAACCACTCGTTCTGAAAGAATCAAACTTGGCGTATTCATGTTCATATGCCTGGCGCTGATTATCGCCTTTTTGGGTTATGTGCTGAATCGCTTCATTAGCGCCGAATACGACAACTACTACACCGTGTTCAAGGGATCGGTCATCGGTCTTTATAACGAAGCCAAGGTCAAACTGAACGGTATCGACGTGGGTAACGTCACCGGAATCCAGATTGATTCCTCTAGCCTGGATCAGGTGGTGGTGAGCTTCAAGGTGAAGCATGGAACTCCCATTAAGCCGGGAACCCGTGCCGGCATGACCAACGGTCTTTCCCTCACTGGCGAAAAGCACATCGTTCTTTCGGGTGGTCACTTTAGCGAACCTAATTTGCAGGAAGGCGGTTTTGTTCCTGCTGAAGCTTCTTCTTTCGATAAGTTTGCGGACCAGGCTGGCGGCATGGTTGAAAAGGTCGACACCTTGCTCTCCAACTTTAGCAGCGTCTTTACTGCAGAGAATGCCGAGAACATCCGCATCACTCTGAAGAACATGGCCAACATGTCTGCGAACTTGAACCGCACCACTCGCGAAATGGCAAAGCCCATCGAAAGCGTGACCAAGACTGCTGAATCCATGCAGGCTGCCGCCGAGTCCATGAAGTCTGTCATGGCCAGCGTCGAAGAAGCAAAGATCGCGGCCAAGGCTGGCGAGAACTTGGATCTGCTCAAGGAAAAGCTTGATGCCATCGATACCAAGAGCATGAACGACAATCTTGCCCAGGCCATGGAGTCCATCAACAAGCTGGCCCAGCGTCTGGATGCGATGGTCTACAACAACCAGGATCAGGTGGGCGACGTGCTGACGGAACTGAACACCGTGCTTGAAAATCTGGATGAATTTAGCCAGAAGATCAAGAATAATCCCTCTGCCCTTATCCGTTCCGAAAACAAGAGCCGTAGACAATAAATTTTTATGATGACTGTGGGTAAGGCCTGCAGACTGTAAAAGGAAGGTTTGAAAATGAAGTTTGTTAAAGTCCTGACCGCCGTATTGGTAAGCCTCGTGGCCGGCATGATGACCGCTTGCATTGGCGGTGGTTCCAGCGAACCGACCCGCTATTACATGGTGGATGTAGAAAACATTGGCACTGTAGGTGCTGGCAATGCTTCCAAGACCGTTCAGGTCCGCAAGTTTACCATTGACCCGGCATACCAGCGCAGCAACATCGTATACCGCGAATCCGCCTACACCTTCATGTTCTATGATTTGGACCTGTGGGCCTCTCGCCCCGACCAGATGCTGAACAAGACTGCTGTAAAGTACATCGACCAGAGCGGCCTCTTTGCCAAGGGTTCAAAAACCGCCAAGCCCGACTACGAAATTCTGGGCAACATCGATGCTATCGAAGAAGTGGATGAAGGCTCCAGCCGTTACGCCCATTTGGATATGACCTTGACCTTCCGCAAGACCGAAGGCGCTCCGCTCTTTGAAAAGGAATACAACGAACGACTGACCATGGACGGTTCCGAGCCCCAGCATGTGGCCCAGTCCATTTCTAAACTTTATGGCCAGTTCATGGAAGACTTCTTGAAGAACGTTTCCCAGAACATGGGCGAATAAGCGGGCGCAAAATGGGGAACCTGTACCGCGATGCCTTAAAGGCGCTGGACTGGGGCGAGGGAGCGGTTGTCATTGGACACAAGTCTCCCGATGGTGACTCTGTGATGTCAGCCTTGGCTTATGCCAAGCTGATGCAGTCTCTGGGATATAAGGCCGAGGCCAAGATGGCCGGAAAGCCGAACAACGAAACTTTGTTTGTGGCTAAGGTTCTGGGAATTGAACTGCCCGAAAATTTGCCTAGCGTTTCGTCTTGTTCGTTAGCGGATAGAAACTGCGGACCCGCTCGTCTAATTCTCGTGGATCACAGCGATTACGTCCAGGCCGTAGACGGGGCCCGCGATGCAAGAATCCTCCAGGTGCTGGATCATCACGGTATCGGAAACATTTCGGAATCCAAACTGCTTTATGCCAAGTATATGCCTGTGGGTTCTACCTGCAGTATCGTGTATACAAGCTACAGGGAACTTGATGTCGAAATTACGTCTGAGGTGGCGAAGATTCTTTTTGCGGGACTTCTGTCGGATACGTTAAACCTGAAGAAGGTGACCGTGACTGATGTAGACCGTGCCATCTACGAAGACCTGCTGGAAATGCTGGCCCGCGACTGGAATCTGGATAAGGTTTGTGCCCGCCAGAAGGCGTCTGAAATTTTTGACGGAATGGTGGAGGCTGCCCACGACTTTAGTTCCATGACCGACGAGGACATCTTTAATTCCGATGTCAAGGATTACGTGATGGGAACCGCCAAGTTCCGCCTGGGTAGCCTGGATTGGCGTGACGTTTCAACCATCGATGAATTTGCGGATCGGCTGTTGGCGGTAATGCCTAACGTAGCCAAGGCTTCGGGATGCAATATGGTTTTCTGCCGTGTGGGTTTTGAAGAAAAGACCTACATGCTTTATGGCGGTGTAGATAGTTCGTCTGCCCGGTTTGCCAAGGCCATTGCAGAACGTGCCTTCGGAAAATCTAAGCGGGAAGGCATTGTTTATTGCGAACGTCGCCTGAGTCGCAAGCTTGATGTTGTGCCGATGCTTGCCAAGGCCCTGTCCTAAAGGCAGAGAATCCCCTTCGCTTGCAAAAAATTAGCTGTTTTACCCCCTTGTAAACAAATTTTACAGTACAAATTCGCTATATAAATCTAAATTCGGGGCATGAAATTCGGATTTTATCGTTCCTTGTTAGTTTTCGGTGCTGTTTTTGGTCTTTCTCAGGCCTTCGCTGCTCCCGATGCCACCCATATTGAATATTTTGACTGCTGGATGGAAAAGGGTAGCGCCCTTGTTCCCGCTGAAAAGGCCCGTTTGAAGGCTACAGACGATTCCGGCATCTGTGGTTGCTTCAAAGTTCGCGAAAATGGCGGCTTTGGCTGGCGCGGTAACGATGATCCCAAACAGATTCTCAAGGTCTACGACCTTCCCAAGCCGCACGTCATGAAGTGCGACGACGGATCCTGCCTCAAGGGCAAGGCTCTTGAACAGTGCATGGATAACGTGCGTCAGACCGCTTTTGCCCTGTCTGAATTCGTCGATGGTCATCCTCTGGCCGGTGCCGTGCCTCTGGTCTTTGATGAAGGCTGGGATATGACTCCCTTTGGCGAATACTTCAACCAGCGCAAGGAACGTGCCCGCGAAATTACCTGCTTCCTGAACGTGCATGGTCGCCCCGATCTCCCTAATAGCGCCGACTGGAACAACTCCGGCATCTTCCACATGAAGGGCCTGCCCAAGAAGTTGCTTCCCGAAACTATCGCTCGCTTTAACGACTTTAGTGATGCCCGCTGCCTCGATGGAAACGAACTGACCGGCTTTGCCTACAACGGCTATAAGGAAAATGTTCGCCACGTAGACGACAAGGGCATTCTGCAGGGTGAAGAAATCGGTTACATGAACGATCCCAACTATCCTTCTAAGCAAGGTGATGAATGGGGACAGGTGGCATGGACCGCTAACTATAAAAATGGTATGAAGGAAGGTACGGCTGTCTTCTATAAGTCCAGCGTCATGGACAAGGCCGAAAAGCCTTACTACTTCAAGCACCTTGAAGTCCCCTACAAGCAGGGCTATGTTGACGGTACTGTCCGTATGCTCAGCGACAAGGGCTTTGTCATGGCTGAAGTCTCCACCAAGCGTGGCGGTCTCCACGGCCGTACAACCGTGTTCAACCCCTTCAAGAAGAAGAACCTGGCCATTACCTACAATGCCAACAACCTGGATGGCTTTGTGGACTTTGGTGACTTCGGCGGTGTCTTCAAGGATGGTTTGCCCAACGGCATGATTACTTTCTGGTCTGTGAAGGATACCTGCTATGAATGGCTTCCCGGTTCCTCTGTGTGCTATACAGAACGTCTCAAGAAAAAGCAGTGGGGCGCCTACAACATGGGTATGCCCAAGGGCACCATGGAATGCTGGAATGGCAAGAAGGGCAAGGTTGATATGGACTGCCCCGACCCGATCCAGGATTCTCTGAGCCGCGACCCGCGTCAGATCGCTATCCGCGCTCTGGAACAGGTTGAAAAGGCCAAGAAGGAAGCCAAGAAGGCTCACGATGCTCTGGCCATTGCCGAAGAAGCCGTGGCTATCCGCAAGCAGGATGCTGCCATCGCCGATTCCAATGTAATCAAGGCAGAACGTGCCGCTGTTGTGGCCGATAGTCTGGCAAAGATTTCTGAAGCTGCCGCCAAGAAGGCCGCCGAAGAAAAGGCCAAGGCCGAGGCTGATTCTGCAAAGGCTGCCGGTGTGAATGCCGCCGCCGAAGCTGCTGCTCCTGCTGCTGAAGATCCGAAGGCTGCCAAGAATGTCAAGGGCAAGAAGGGCAAGGCCGCTAAGGAATCTAAGGCTGCACCCAAGGCCGCCAAGGGCAAGAAATCCAAGAAGTAATCTCTCTCTGTCTTGGACGACGACGTGCCTGCGCGCCGGTGCCATGCCTGCTAAAAGTTTAAAAAGCGAGGTTCAGCCTCGCTTTTTTCGTCTGCAAAATTCGTCTGCAAAATTCGTCTGCAAAAAAATGCGAGGATTTTTTCCTCGCGTTTTACAAGTCTTGAAAAGACCTAGTCGTGAATGGAATTTTTCAGATTCTCGATCATTCTTGCAAAGCTGGGATCTGTTTCCATTTCCTTCTTGATGCTCTTGATGGCATGAACCACGGTAGAGTGGTCCTTGCCGCCGAAGCGGGAACCGATGCTCTGGAGGCTGATGGGGGAGCATTCGCGCATCAGGAACATGGCGACCTGACGAGCCTTGGAAATTTCCTTGGTTCCGCGGCCGGATTCGATAAGCTTGGATTCGGGAACTTCGTACTGGTTAGAAACGGCACGGAGAACGGCGTCCAGGCTGACGCGACGGCGGGGGTTAGGTGCGAATTCGGTAGCCACCTTCTGAGCGATATTCATATCGATGTCGTGGCTCATGAGGCTAGACTGCAAAGTCAGCTTGATAATGGCACTTTCCAATGCACGGACGTTGCTGGCGATATGTTCTGCCAGGTAATGCAGAACTTCGTCGCTGATTTCCAGGTGGCGTTCTTCGGCCTTCTTGTGGAGAATGGCTTCGCGAGTGTCGACGTCAGGGGGCTGGATGTCCACGGTAAGGCCCCAGGCGAAACGGCTGACCAGACGGTCGGACAGGTTCTTGACTTCGGTTGCGGGAGCGTCAGAAGAAAGAACAATCTGCTTGCCGCCCTGATGCAGGGCATTGAAAATGGAGAAAAATTCGTTCTGAAGTTCGTATTTGCCGGACCAGTTCTGGATATCGTCGATCAGGAGGATATCCACTTCGTTGCGGTAGAAGTCGCTCATTTCGGTGATGCGCTGGTCGCGGAGGCACTTCATGTACTGCTGGGAGAAGTCTTCGGAAGTCAGGTAGCGGACTCGCTTTGTGGGGTCTTCTTCCAGGATGTAGTTACCGATAGACTGGAGCAGATGGGTCTTGCCCAGGCCGGAGGGGCCGTAAATGAAAAGCGGATTGTACTGGGTGCCGTCGGGGTTGCGGGCTACAGACAGGGCGGCGTTGAATGCCAGCTGGGCCTTGTCGCCAGGCACGAAGTTTTCAAAACGGAAACTGCTAGATAGGGGGATGCTAGACTTGAAAATGCTGTTGCTTTCGTCACGGACGGCGGTTACGGTAGGCTGGGGAGCCGCTTCCTGATTCTGGAATTCAAATTCCATGGGAGTTTCGTCGTGGCTGACTTCCTTCCAGGCGACGCCGATCAGTGCCTTGTAGGCGGCATAGACTGCAACATCAAGACCGTGGGGAACCGAAATGACAGCGTGACCGATGGTCTGGTTGACCAACTTGGTCTGAGCAAAATATGTCTTGAAGACTGTGTCCGAAAGCATCCCATGGAGATAGCTCAAACATCTTTCCCATTCGACTGTCATGATCTTCCTCTTCCTCGATAAGCAGCAACGCTTAATACAAATCTATCAACAATTGGCTTATAAATGTAGTAAAAATTGGATGGACTGTTGATAAGTTTGCTAAAAAATGGGAAAATTTTTATAAAAAATTGGGCTATAACTGTTTGATATTCAATAAGTTAGGCTATCGGGCCGGTGGGGGAGCCGGCTTTTTGGGGCGCTTGGCGCCGGCTTCAAGGGGTGCCCCTATGCGGAATTTTTTAAATTTGCCGTGTTATGGACATTCTTTCTAGTTTGGATTACTGGTTCTGGACCCCGATTTTTGCCTGGGTAGGCCTCTATCGTTGGTTTAATCGAATTTCTTACCCCACTTATTTTAAAAGTCAGATGCGCAAGGGTCAAAAATGGGCCTACATCCCGGCCTGGAAGGGCTATTGGGCTCTGTGCGACAAGGTTTTTACCCTGGCTGCGGCCCTGTTGTCGGCGCTTCCCGCCATTTGGATCGTAAATAGGTGGACTGATTCCCCATGGTACATGGGTTTTGCTTCTTCGCCCCTGTTTTTGGCGGTTGGCTTTGTTCTTTGCAGGGCCGCCAAGAACAAAACGGCCAAGCTTTACCAGAGTGCTTACTTCCTTGAGTACCGCAAGGTGCGTTACAAGTACGAAGTCAAGGGAAACTTCAGGAACGAGGCTGACGTACAGAATCAGACTGTCTGGAGCTACACCAAGAAATTGAAGAATGCCGAGGCCCATGGTCGTCTGTGGAAGTATGTGAACGCCATGGCCAAGACTAAGAAGATTCCCCCCGACATTTACGCGGAGACCATGTATGTCTAACATTCTCGACCAGGCTGGTATGGGCGAGGCTGTGCTGACCGGTAAGGAGGCATGGGCCTATTCCGAAGACATCCTGCTGAAGGTATCCAGGACGTTCGCCCTGAACATTAATGTCTTGAAGGGTAAGCTGCACAAGAGCATCTTGCTTGCCTACCTGTATCTGCGAATTGCCGATACGGTAGAAGACGATCCTGATATGGTTGCCTCGGAAAAGGAAGTCATACTGGAAAAGTTCGCCAAGATTTTTAGATCCGCTGAACTGCGTGAAGAGGCCGTTTCTGAATTCGAGGATTCTTTGCCGGCCAGCTGGCGTGCCCGCGCTACGGAACCTTATTTTGATCTGTGCCTGCATACCCATGTGGTGGTTCCCCTGCTCAAGGAACTGCCCGAAGTCTATGCCGCTCCGGTCCGTGATGTGACTGTTGAAATGTGCGGTGGTATGGCCAAGTTTGCCAAGCGTCAGGAAGCCGCCCTCAGCTCCGGCTGGTTCACTCTGGAATCCGTTGGCGATCTGGATGAATACTGCTACTATGTTGCAGGTATCGTCGGCAAGTTGCTGACTCACCTTTTTGCCGCAGACACCTGCCTGATTAGCGACGCCCGCAAGGCCGAAATGCAGAAGCTGGATGTTAGCTTCGGCCTGGCCCTGCAGGTTGCAAATATCGTAAAGGACTGCCGCGAAGATTCTGAACGCCGCGTGTGCTTTGTTCCCGAAGAAATCTGCCGCAGGCACGGTTTTGCCCATAGCTACGACATGTTCGTGGGCGAGGCCGGTTCCGCTCCCGCTGCAGGATCCGCTCCCGCTGCAGGATCCGCAGGATCTGCCGACTTCGAAAAGCGTCGTGCTGCCGTCATGGGTGAGCTGGTGCAGAAGGCCTGGAGTCATCTGGATGATGCCATCGCCTATACCAAGCTGATTCCCAACATCAAGATGCGTACCCGCCTGTTCTGCCTGTGGCCCCTGTTCATGGCCGCCGAAAACATGAAGTTGATCGGCGACGGCTCCGCCATCTTCGCAAGCGACAAGAAGGTGAAGATTTCCCGCGATACCGTCAAGCAGATTGTGAAGTCCACCATGAAGCATTTCTACAGCGATAAGTGGATCGACCGAAAGTTTAAAGAGGTTCGAACCTAATGAAGTTCTATAACAAGTTGCCGTTCCATATTGCGGTTATCATTTTTAGTATCGTTTCTGACCAGCTTACCAAGCTGTGGGCCTTGGCCCGATTCACCAACGAAACCGGCGCTCCCAATCATGAAATCATTAACGTGATTGGCGAACTGGCCCGATTCCAGCTGGTGTTCAATAAGGGTGCCGCCTTCAGTAGCCGCCCCCAGGACCTGATGCCCTTCTTGCCGCCCTGGCTGTTCTTCTTGCTGATTTCTGTTGTGGCTGCGGTGGTGCTGTTCTGGTTCTACAGAAGCATCGACAAACGCGACTATCTGAGCCGCCTTGGTGTGGTGATGATCATCGGTGGCGCCATCGGGAACTTTATTGACCGTATGCGCCTGCAGATGGTGGTAGACTTTATCGACTGCGATTTCCCCGACTTCATCATGACAAGATTTCCCACCTTTAACGTGGCGGATTCCTTTGTGACTGTGGGCGTCGCTCTAGTGATTCTTTCTCCGGTAATTTTACGCAAACTGCATAAACAAATTAAGGAAGAAGAAAAGGCCGCCAAGGAAGCTAAGGCTACCAAGGCGGAATAAGCCTAGTCCTTTACATTTTGCATGGACTCGAATTTGACCCAGGCTTCGGCCGGGGTCTTTTCTGTTGCTGTAGACAGCACGTTGTAGTCGACGGCGATCTTGTCGGTGTTGGTCAAGTCAAAGGCCAGGTCGTTCTTGTCTATGGTCTTGACCAGGTGACCGTTTACGAAGGCCTGTAAGTTGCCGGAATCGGTTGTCTGTACCTTGACCTGGTTGAATTCCCCGATCTTGATGAACGAGGAATCGGCCGACAATTTCAAAATGTTCTTGCCGGGGTCGTTGATGGTGAACTTTCCGTCGGCGTGGACGTCAAAGCGGTAGTCATCATAACTGTTTTTCTTGAACAGCTGAATGCCCGCATAGTTCATGTTGTCGCCTATCTTGATTTGAGCCACAAAACCGCAGGCCACAAAGCGTGTGTAGTTGGCACTGAGGATCCAGTTCCTGATACTTTTGTTTGCCTTGCCGTCGCCGCTGGTAACGTGTATCACTCCGCTTTCCATTTCGAAGTTAGGGGAACTGTCGAAAGCGAAATCGACAGAAGACACATCTTCGCTAACGAAGTTGTTTGTGGGTTCACCCTGGGAGGGAATGTCGACGGAGTTTCCGTTGGCCGATGTGGAACTTTCGCCGCTGCAAGCAATAAGGAATGCTGCCAGTAGACTTAGATACTTGCTGTTCATGACGATTCCCTTTGTGAGACTGTTACTTGATTTTGATGGCGCGGACGCTGAACTTGCAATTCTTGTTTGACGATAGTTCGGCGAAGGTTTCGTTGTAGTAACTCAAATGTCTAAAGTATGCCTTTTCCTGGTCCTTTTCTTCGTCGGTCCAGAAGTAGGCGTAATTGTTCAGATAGTTGAAGACCTTAAGGCTGCTCTGGGATCCTGCGGGCAATGCCTTGAATCCGAATGAGTCCTGGCCGGGAATACGTGTCCCAAGCATGCCGGTTTCGCACCAGTGCTCTGTGTTGGACTTTAGGGCTGTACCTGCCTGCAGGCCCGTGCTCTTCTGACAGAAGTTTTCCAGTTCGACAAAATCTTCGCGGGTGGGGAGGCGGAAGCCTTCGGGTACGGCAAGCTTTGCCTGTTCCCAGGTGTACAGCAGGCCGTAGGTGGTCGCCTTTTCGGAACTGTTGTTGTACGGGTTGGCGCCTTCTACCACGAATGCGAGATTCTCTGCCATCCATTCCTGGTTGCCGATGATGACCGTCTTGTAGGTGCGGCCGTCACGGGGGTCGGTAAATTCACTGGAAACCTTGTTGGCTTCGCTGGCGATACGGTTGAGCTCTTCCAACTTTTCGGGCGGGAGAATATCCTGGTTGTTGGCTCCACAATGGGGGCAGTAGTTGAAATTGAAGGAAATATCCTTATGGCATTTCTTGCAGCCCTTGATCAAGGGGAGCGCCTTTTTACAATTCATACAGAAATGAGTTGTGGCGTCAGTAATCTCGGCATAACAGTTGGGGCATAAAATCATGATTTTCTCCAGTTCTTGTGCGCTCTTCTTAAAAGCGTCTATAGAAAGGAAAATAATATGTTTTCCCCAAAAAAAATCTAACGGACTAAAATAAATAAACCATATAATTGACTTTTTGAGCCGATCACACCCAAAATGGCACCCCATCGAGACCTGCTCCTGAGCGAATCAAAAACGAAAATTCTCCGCAGGCAATTGAAAAGACGGATGCTGGAAGTTTTCAAGGTCGAGTACGAATCCGGCGCCGAATTTGCAGGAGACAATTTCCTCTGTCACAGAAATCAGTATATCGAGAATGCCGATGCCGATCAGCTTGAACGCACGATGAACGATCTGGAGATGATTGATGCGACCGTAGAAAACGAACCTTGCTGATTTGAATATGAAGTGGATAATCGGATCGCTGATCGCCTAGAGAAGAGATTTGTTTGATAAATATTTTTTCTATCTTTACCCCCGTATGAAGAATGTAGATACTATTGCCGTTCTTGATTTTGGTGGCCAGTATGCCCACCTGATCGCAAACCGTGTCCGCCGCCTCGGCGTTTTCACCGAAATTCATTCCCCCAACTGCGACGTTTCCGAACTGGAAGGCGTCAAGGGAATCATCTATTCCGGTGGCCCCTCCAGCGTTTATGCTGCCGACGCTCCGGAATACAATCCCGAAATCTTGAACCTGCCGGTACCCAAGCTGGGCATCTGCTACGGTCATCAGCTTATCGCTCAGCAGCTGGGTGGTCACGTTGAACCGGGCAAGGTAAAGGAATATGGCATTGCCGACTTGATCGTTGGCGACGAAAAGTGCCCGATTTTGAAGGACCTACCCAAGGCTTCTCCCATGTGGATGAGCCATGGCGACCAGGTGACCAAGCTGCCCGAAGGCTACCGCATCGTGGCTAGCACCAAGGACTGCGAAATCGCAGCTGTCGCTTTTGACGAACGCAAGATCTACGGCATCCAGTTCCACCCCGAAGTGACCCATAGTAAGTTCGGCATGAAGCTTCTCGAAAACTTCATCGACATTACCGGCGCACAGAAGACCTGGAACATGCACAGCTATTTGCCCCTGATTACCGCACGTATCCAGGAACAGGTGAAGGACCGCAAGGTGTTCCTCCTGGTGTCTGGCGGTGTGGACTCTACCGTGGCATTCGTTCTCTTGAACCGTGTCCTTGGCCCCGAAAAGGTTCTTGGCCTCCATGTGGATAACGGCATGATGCGTCTGGGCGAATCCCAGAAGATCATGGACTTCCTCAAGGCCGAAGGCATGAACAACCTTCAGATCCGCGACGCCAGCGAGCACTTCCTGGCAAAATTGGCTGGCGTGACTGCGCCGGAAACCAAGCGCGGCATCATCGGTAAGGAATTCCTGGTGGTGAAGGACGAGGAAATGGCCAAGCTGAACCTTGACCCCAACCAGTGGATGATGGCTCAGGGCACCATTTACCCCGATACCATCGAATCCGGTGGCACCAAGAATGCAGACAAGATCAAGACCCACCACAACCGCGTCCAGGAAGTTCTGGACCTGATGGAAAAGGGCCTTGTGCTTGAACCGCTGGCCGACCTCTACAAGGATGAAGTCCGTGCCCTCGGTGAAGAACTGGGCATCCCCCACAATCTCGTCTGGCGTCACCCCTTCCCGGGTCCGGGTCTGGGTGTCCGTCTGCTTTGCAGCGATGGCGTCCTGAAGGACGACATGGTCGCATTCAACGACGTGAAGGACACTCAGGGCGGCAGCCTCGCCGACTACCTGAAGGCTAACAACATTTCTGGCCGCATGCTCCCCATCAAGAGCGTTGGCGTTCAGGGCGATGGCCGTACTTACGCACAGCCGTTCCTTCTGACTACCGCCGGCCTCAGCTGGAAGGACTGCGAAAAGTTCTCCACCGAACTTGCTAACCGCTTCAAGGCCATCAACCGCGTGATCTACCAGATCGGTACCGTGGCTGATGAAGACCCGAAGCTTGTGGAACAGTACGCTACTCGCGAAAACTTCGATACCCTCCGCAAGTTCGACGACATCTGCACCACCTTCCTGCAGGAAAACAAGCTGTACGAAGAAATCTGGCAGATGCCTGTGGTATCCGTTCCGCTGCGCACTGCAGGCAAGCCTTGCATCGTGATGCGTCCTGTGAACTCCACCGAAGCCATGACCGCCAACTTCGCAGAAATTGACCAGGGCATGCTTGCAGGCCTCTGGCGCAAGTTCGAAGCAGAAGGCGCCGGCTCCCTCTGGTACGACGTAACTCACAAGCCGCCGGGAACCATTGAGTGGGAGTAAGGCGAGTGTCGCAAAAATGAGCTTGCTCATTTTTATGACCGAGCCGCGCGAACACGCGCTTGAGCAAAGCGAAAGCGCAATGGGAGTAATTTTTACTCTTCATTAAACATAAAAGCCGCAGGAAGAACTTCTTCCTCGGCTTTTTTGATTTATACGTATCTATACTATATTTGTGAAATGCATTCGTTTAAAAGAAAAACATTCCCTCTTTTCATCGCGACTCTTTTGATGATTCTAGTCGAGTTCTCCGCATGCAGTAACTCATCCGAGCCCGACGACATTAACGGAAATTCAACAACCGAGCAAGGTTCTTCTAGCCTCATTGAAGCTGATATTCCAATATCCTGCCCCGAGAATCTTGGTGAAAATGAAATTTGCGACCCTCGCGATTTCAAGATTTACCACACCACGGAAATTGGCGCACTGATCTGGACATCCGAGAACCTTCGTTACAAGGTCGAGGGCAGCCGCTGTTTCGAAGACAATGATTCAAACTGCGTCAAGTTCGGCCGTCTGTACAATTGGACGCAGGCCATGGATTTTAAACCCTATTTCCTGCGCAACACAGCCGAGGATTCCATCAAAAAGCCCTACCATCAGGGAATCTGTATGCCGGGTTGGCATGTCCCCGACACTCTGGAATGGAAATACCTGATGAGCTATACCGACATCATGAAAGAAGACCCTTACGGTTTCAAGGTTCTCCATGGCGGTTTTTACAACAACTATTTTTTCTCGTACTGGCCTGACGCAGACAGATTCATCACTTCTACCGAAAGTGACGAAATGGACTATTATGTAGACTACAATCAGGATACTTTCTTCGACGAAACGGCACCTCAAACAAGAGTGAACAGCTTCGGCGTCGACCCAAAAGACAACTCCATCAACGAATCCTCCAAATCCCACGGGTTTTCTTTACGTTGCGTCAAGGATACCTTGCTCATGGAAATGATCATTCCCTCCAGTTCCTCCGTCGCCTCCAGTTCCTCTATTGAGTTGTCCAGTTCATCAGAAAAAGTTTCCTCATCCAGTGAAGAAGTCTGCGCCAGTGTACAAAAAGAGAGCTGGAAGTATCTGAGCTCCAAAGTAAAGTATGATGTTTTCCAGGATGACCGAGACGGCCATTGTTACAAGAGTGTCAAAATCGGAGACCAGGTCTGGATGGCAGAAAACCTAAACTATGTCGACTCCATCGCCCACCCCTTCTTTGCAGGGAAAACCCATTGTCTAGGCAACGACCCCGACAGCTGTGAAATCTTTGGACGTTTTTACACCCAGGTGGCGGCCATGAAGGCATGCCCCGAAGGTTGGCATCTTCCGTTCAGTGATGAAATCTACACCCTTCTGGAAACAGTAAGCGACGCCTCCCTTAAGTCTGCGGAATGGACTTGGCAAGAAAGCCCAGCAACAAACGAAAGCGGATTTTCCGCATTGCCCCTTGGAATATTCGTTGACGAGGCGAGCTATTGTGGCGATGCTTGCGACGTGATAGAAGAATATTTCTTTGGTTACGGAGAACTGGTAAATATTTGGAGCCGCCAAAAGTCTTTTCTCCCTGACGATGAATTCTCTTCCTATCTATTAATGTTCGATTACGCCAAGGAACCCGCAAGAGTCGACCTCGAAGAACGAATCATGGGAATGAACGTTCGCTGCGTCCACAACTAATTTGATTTTTGGGAGAGAAGGTTGTTTATATGCTAAACTATACGAAAAAGTCTTTTTGCACCTGCCTGCTTGCATCGATCCTTGCATCGGTCTTCCTTACAGCCTGCGGCGATAGCGACTCAGGAAGTCCAAATTCGCCGGAGGAAAACCAGGCTAATTCTTCCAACAGTCTGTCTATAGCTCAATGCGAAGATCGTTATGGCATTTCCGGAAGTAACTCCTGGTCGAAAACGATCACCGACTCATCCTTGATCAAGGACGTTGCCTGTTCCAAGGCTACGGAATTCATCGACCAAAAGGGTGGCGTTCAGACTGTTTGTCACGAATTAACATACAATTCCGAATATAACCGCCTGGAAATATTCCTTTCGTCTGAATATGGCTATAGGAAAGTCTGGGTTACCCTTGACGGTTGTAAATACAAGTTAGGAAGCGACGGCGACTTCAACACCTTGATCGCAAAGGCCCCTGAATGGAAACTGGACGAATGCCTCTGCAAGGAAGAAAAGGGCGAGGCCTATTATCGCAACAGCGCACCGAAAATCTTAGCGGAAAGTTCCAGTTCCATGGCCGAAGAGGAATCTTCCTCAAGCATGGAATACCCCAGGGAATCTTCCAGCAGCATCGCCTACGTGCCGCCCTCAGAAGCTGTCGCTGGAACCATGGTCGATAAGCGGGACAATCGCGAATACAAAACCGTGACCATCGGCAGTCAAACCTGGATGGCCGAAAATCTTGCATACGCCTATACGGAACCCACAAAGACACAGGACTCCTCCAGTTTCTGCAACAGTGAAGCTGAAGGAAATTGCGAAAAATACGGCCGTCTTTACCTATGGTCTGCTGCCATGGATTCCGCAGCCGTATTTTCAGAAAGCGGTAAAGGCTGCGGCTACGATTACAGGAAATGCGCTAACGAAGATAACAAGGGCACAGTCCGTGGAATCTGTCCCGAAGGCTGGCATCTGCCCAACGTCAATGAATATCAGGTCCTATTTACCGCCATCGGAGGACATAAAATACCGGGATATCCTGATTGGACCAATGTTGAAAAATCACTGAAGTCCCTTGATGGCTGGAGTGAATACAACAATCGCGACGCAAACGGTTATGACGACTACGGATTCTGCGTGCTACCGGCCGGCCGCGCCGATGACATAGGAGAAATCAATCCCTATGATCAAGGTGGCGTAGCCTTTTTCTGGACATCCGATCGCAGAAATGATTTCGTGGCCGAAATCATAACATTCGAAAATTGGACCCCGAACGTTAGCAATAGCGGAGTAGGCTCAGATTCATTTCTTTCTATTCGTTGCATAAAGGACTAGCAAATTCTATGAAAAACATAAGGTGGTTTACACTTGTTTCCTTTTTGTTCTGCACATTTACGGCCTGCACAGACAGCGGCATGACCCCCGAAGAAAAGGAAAGAGAAAAGGAACTGGAAGCCTATCGTGCTGAGCGAGATCTACTCGACAGCATCGTTGGAGGGATGAGTTCCGTCATTCGATTAAACCATTCCAGCGGAGGCAACGGAACACATATTTCCGATGGATTCCGCCCCTCCCGCAATACCGATACCACTATCGAAATCAATAAGTTCGTCAAGGATATGATCGTAGAAATTCGCTTTAGCGATCCTACGGTCTGCAATTACAAAAACACAAAGTTTTTATTAAACGGCAAAGAGATCAAAGGTGAACAATCTTCAGACTCTTACGGAGGACTCCTTTTCAGCGACATTTTCGAAAAGCAGGATGAAACACATCGTCTGGAAATTCAGTTGGATTCCGCCAACTGTGGAAACCTGAAGGAAACCTACACGTTGGTTCCATCAAAAAATCCAGGTGAAGCTCACTTTACAGAAGTCTGCTACAACTACGATGACTATTTTAGCACTTACGTAGAGGGATATTTCTACTCCAGGGTCATTCCATGCTACTACGGAGGTTTTTATTCCACCTACGTAGATACACTCCAATCCAGATGTTTCCTAAAAACCGAATCGGAATCCATGGAACTGAAGATTGATTTTGAAAAAGATTACGACATCATGAATTCCAGTCGCTATCAGAGAGGTGAAGTATCTCTTGACAGCGCCACCTTGGTCAACTTCCTGAATGGCGATACCAGCGCAACGTTGTCCTGCGCGCTCATTTTCCAGGACTGGCTTGTACCCGCACAGGTTAATAAGGAATTCAAATACTACAATCATTCCATCCATTTCAAGAAAGCGGAAAAACTTCGTCTATTAGACCTAGTCGTTAATGATTATAATATAAGTACAGTCGAGCCCTCCAATTTGGTGAGTTTCCTATTCACACGAACCACCGTAAAGGGGGAAAAGATTTTCGCTTCCGAATCCTATGGACTGTACCATACAACATCTCTTGGAGTCATGCATCAAATGCGTTGGAAAGATGTCTATGACGGACTCATCGACGAAAGCACCTCCGAAGACTCGGTGCAAGTCCTTGCAGTCGCCTGGCCCACAGGCGCCACCACAAAAGAAGAAGATGAACTCTTTACTATACTTAGGTATATCCGCTCGGAAGAAGATTCCTCCGTTTTTGCCACAACCCTGGATTCTGTCATGAACGTGGTAACCGACGAAGCCGGCAACATCAAGGACAAGTTCTACTTTATGGACGCCAGACGTATTCCCGGATACGACATAAAGGATTATCAGTAGCAAGACATGTCAGCCTTTACACCTGTAATCATCATTCTTGTTTGCATTCTCGGCCTCCTGTTACTGCCCGTGGTTCTAGGCTGCGGGCTACTGGTGTTCTTTGTCGGCAGCCTCAGCCTGAGCAAGACGCAAATACTCAGCAGATAAGTTTCCGCACCCAAGGTCAATACACTTGTCTGTCTCATGTACGTCGTACTTGTACGGACTGCCGCGATCCAAAATCGCGGGTATGCATTGCCAATTTCGAGCAGCGGACGCATCCAAATGCCGCCACCAATCAAATTGGCTAGCAACCATTTGATACAAAGATGCGTATGTGCTATTGACGTCACACGGCATCACAGCCATCAATACATTATTCAGCATAGGCTCGACCGAGCCGCGCGACCAGCGCTTGAGCAAAGCGAAAGCGCAATGGGAATAATTTTTCCCCTTAAAGAGAAAGCCGCTGGATCTGATTGATCCGCGGCTTTTTTTGCGAGTTCAAATTCTCGAATTTATGCCAACAGTTCGTCGGCCAGCTTTTCCATCTGGGCGATGTTTTCGTCCTTCATGGCGATCTTGATGCTGACCTTGTTCTGGGCGATGGTGATGTCCTTGGCGGCTTCGAACATAGTGGCCATGTTCTTGGCGGCGGCGGGGGCCCAGGAACCGTTTTCCATGAAGGCGATGGTGCGCTTCTGGTAGTTGCGTTCCAGCAGGTGGTCGATGAATTCGCGCATCTTGGGGAACACGCCGGTGTTGTAGGTGGTGGTGGCCAGAACCAGCTTGCCGTAACGGAAGGCGTTCTCGATGCATTCGTAGGTGTCTTCGCGGGCAAGGTCAGAGACGACTACCTTCTTGCAGCCCTTGGCCTTCAGGATTTCTGCCAGCTTTTCTACAGCCTGCTTGGTGTTGCCATAGACAGAGGTGTAGGCGATCATGACGCCTTCAGATTCCACGTCGTAGTTGGTCCAGATCTTGTAGTAGTTCAGGTACTCTTCTACGTTGCCCACGATGGTGGGACCGTGGAGGGCGCAAATCTTTTCTACGGGAATGTCAGAAAGCTTTGCAAGCACAGCCTGGGCGTTGGCGCCGAACTTTCCTACGATGCCGAAGTAGTAGCGGCGGGCTTCGCAGGCCCAGCCTTCCGGGTCTTCAACGTCGTTAGCGCCGAACTTGCCGAAAGCGTCTGCTGAGAACAGGACCTTTTCGCTGGATTCATAGCTCATGATGACTTCGGGCCAGTGGACGTTGGCGGCAGTAACGAAGTTCAGGGTGTGTGCGCCCAGTTCCAGCTTGGTGCCTTCGCCGGCTACAACCTGACGATCGGCAAAGTCGGTTCCAAAGAAGTTCTTCATCATGGTGAAGGCCATCTTGGAAGAGACGATCTTTGCGGCGGGATACTTTTCCATAAACAGTTTGATGTTTGCGGAATGGTCCATTTCCATGTGGTGGACCACCAGGTAAGCGGGCTGCTTGTCGCCAATGGTCTCGGCGATATTCTTAAGCCATTGTTCTCCAAAATTCTGGTCTACCGAATCCATCACGGCGATCTGTTCATCCATGATGACGTAGGAGTTGTAGGCCATGCCCAGGGGCACTTCGAACTGGCCTTCGAAAAGGTCGATTTCGTGGTCGTTGACACCAACGTACTTAATAGAGTCGGTCACTTTCATTTCGTAAGAGAACATGGTTAAACCTCCTTGTATTCTTCGGTTGTTTCAGGTGCTGTAGACATGCGGCGGGCAAGTTCGATAAGGGTCTGCACGCCAAAGCCGGTGGCTCCGTATTCGGTGTACTTCCACTTCTTGGTAACGAAGGCGGTGCCTGCAATATCCCAGTGAGACCAGGCGGTGTTTTCGGGTACGAATTCCTGCAGGAAGAGGGCGGCGCTGATGGCACCGGCGTCGCTTCCGGTGTTCTTGAGGTCTGCAAACTTGTCCTTCAGGGCATCGGCGTATTCTTCTTCCAGAGGCATGCTCCAGAACTTTTCGCAGCAGGCTTCGCCGGCGTTGATGACGTTCAGGGCCAGGGCATCGTCGTTGCTGAAGAATCCGGTAACGGCATAACCCAATGCGCGGACCATGGCGCCTGTGAGGGTGGCCAGATCGATAATGTGGGTGGCTCCGATGAGGCCTGCTTCGGCCAGACCGTCAGAAAGTACAAGGCGGCCTTCGGCGTCGGTGTTGTCTACCATGACTGTCTTACCGTTCTTGGCGGTAAAGATATCGCCGGGGAGCACAGACTTGTTGCCGATGGCGTTTTCGGCCAGGCAGCAGATGGCGCTGACCTTCATGGGCAATTTCAAGGTGGCGATGGCCTGGATGGCTGCCAGAGTGGTGGCGGCACCGCTCATGTCGCTGATCATTTCTGGCATGGATTTGGGCGGTTTGAGGCAGAGGCCGCCGGTATCGAAGGTGAGACCCTTGCCAACGATGACCAGGTGGTCGGCGGAGCTGCGGGCTCCGCGCTTGCCTGCTGCAGCCTTGGTGCCGTCGTAGGTCATGGTAATCATGTGGGGTTCGTGGGAGCTACCCTTGCCAACGGTAACGTGGCCCATGAAGCCTTCCTTTTCCAGCTGCTTCATGTCGCGGACCTTGATGGAAAGGCCCGGAGTATACTTGGCGATGGTCTTGGCGCGTTCGACGAACTCGGCGGGGTAAAGGTCGCTGGCGCAAGTGTTGATCAAGTTCTTGGTCAGGGCGATGGCCTTTTGTTCGATGGCTACGTCTTCGGCGATGGCCTTGAATTCGGCAACGTGTTCGCCGGCGACGATTTCGAAGGTGACCTGGAAGTTTTCTTTCTGCTTGCTCTTGTAGGCGTCAAACTTGTAATCGGCGTAGTGGAGGCCGTGGGCGATGGCCTTGAACTGTTCGGGGGCGGCATCGGCAAGCATGATGCTTACTACGGGAATCTGGCGGGCCATGGCCTTCTTGGCCAGGCGATAGGCGGCCATGCGCAAGTGGTCCAGATTAGAGATGCCACGCTCCTTGGCGGCGTTGACGAAAATGGTGGAGGTGCCATCGATTTCCAGAAGTTCCAGGTCTTCGAAGGGGCCTTCCTGCATGCCGGCCAGAACGGATTCTACCTGCTTTTCGGCGGTTTCGGAAAGGACGTTGGAGAACTGGATGGACTGCTTGACAAAAAGAAGGGCGGACACATTGGCCTTGCCCGACGGAGTTTTAACAATATTCAATTTCATATGTCATTAATGTAGTTAAAAAATGCTATTATATTCCATGTAAGAACAGGAGGTTTTATATGAATCTTAAGTATGTTGGAATTGTGTCTGCACTGGCTCTTTCTGCAGCCTTTGCCCAGGAAACTGCTGCTCCTGCAACTGAAGCCGCTCCCGCTGCCGAAGTGGCCGCCCCTGCTGAAGTTGCCGCTCCTGCCGTAGAACCGGCTGTTGCCCCCGCCGAAGCCGCACCCGTTGCAGCCCCGGCTCCCCAGGTAGCTGAACCGGTCGCTGCCCCCGCTCCCCAGGAAGCTGAACCTGCCGATGTGGCTGTTGCCCCCAAGGCCGTCCGTGGCGAAGATGCTGCCCCCGCAGCAGAAGTTGCTGAACCCGTCGCTGCCCCTGCCGCTGAACCCGTTGCAGCTCCCGCTCCCCAGGTAGCCGAACCCGTTGCGGCCCCCGCCCCCAAGGCTGTCCGTGGCGAAGATGATGCTCCCCGTACCGTTTACTACGAAACCGTCTACACCCGCGAAGATGGTACCCCCGTGCGCACTGTCTATGTGGCTCAGCACAGGTCCTCTTCTAAGGATACCGTTTCTATGGATCAGCTGATGGGTCTTGTTCCCATGCAGTTCAAGATCGGTGCTCATGGTTCTATCGGTTCCTATTACCTGACCGGTGACAAGTGGGACGATGATGACTACTATGGCATTTCCTGGCGCGCAGGTTTGATGTCCATCATTCCCCTGAATGATTACACTATGGGTATCAAGCTGGGTGTAATCTTTGAACGCAGCAAGTCTAGCGAAACTTACGACTACTACGACAACAACAACAAGGCTGTTCCGGTAAGCTTCAACTTCGACCAGATGAAGGTGAACATTCCGGTACTCTTTACCTTCAAGGGTGCATCTTCCAACCTTTACTTCGATCTGGGTGCCCAGATTTCTATTCCGGTGAAGGATGAACTGAAGGTGTCTTACAAGAACGGTCAGGAGAAAATCAAGGAAACGACTGACTTGATGGATGAAGATTACCGCACGAACATGGACTGGAGCCTGGTCTTTGGATTCTCTGTCATGGCTCATAAGCGCCTGTCCATCGACGTGAAGGCCGATGTGGGCCTGTCTGACCTGTACGAAGGTTACAGCGAATTCCCCAGCCTGGACCTGAGCTGCTCCTCCTTCGGCATTGGTCTTACCCTCTACCCGTTCTAATAACTCGTAAAAAAGGAACGATCGCTTTATGATCTTGCCTATCCTTGCCCTGGTGGCTGGCATTGCCGTTCTGGTCTGGAGCGCCGACAAGTTTGTGGATGGCGCCGTTGGCGTTGCTGAATTCTGTGGTATGTCTACGCTCCTGATCGGTATGGTGGTGGTTGGCTTTGGTACCAGCGCCCCCGAAATGGTGGTGTCTGCCCTTTCTGCCTTGCAGGGGAATCCTGAGCTGGCCTTGGGTAACGCATATGGCAGCAACATTGCGAACATCGCTCTGATTCTGGGCGTTACCGCCCTGATAACCCCGCTGGTAGTCAAGCGCTCCGTTCTCAAGAAGGACTTGCCGATCCTTATCGGTGTGACGGCCCTGGCCATTATCCTTGTGGCCGACGGAAGCGTGACCCGCATGAACGGCATTGCCTTTTTGGCTGTGTTCTTTGCTGTCATGGGCTATAACATCGTAAGCGAGATGCGCGGCTCCAAGACCTTGAATGCAGACGCTTCTGCAAGTGCCGCGGATGATACCGACAACGGTTCTTCAAAGAGTCTGGGCAAGTCCATCTTCTGGTTGCTTCTTGGCCTGGTGCTTTTGGTGGTCAGTTCCAAGATGCTGGTGTGGGGCGCCGTTGAAATCGCCCGCAGCCTTGGCATGAGCGACTTGCTCATAGGCCTTACCATCGTGGCTATTGGAACCTCTTTGCCGGAACTGGCCAGCTCCATTGCCGCCGCCCGCAAAGGCGAAGACGACCTGGCCGTAGGAAACATTATCGGCTCCAACCTGTTCAACACCCTGATGGTGGTGGGCATCGCCGCAACCCTGGACCCCATGGAATCCGTGGAACGAGACATGGTGACCCGCGACCTTCCCCTGATGGCTGTACTCACCCTGTCGCTGCTGGTGCTGGGCTTCCGCCGCAAGGGCGATGGCCGCATTAACCGCATTGCCGGCGGTGTCTTGCTAGCCATATATGTGGGTTACCTTGGATTGCTTATTGCCCAGGCCTCTGGCGCGATTTAATTTGAAATAGGCTTCGCCTTTTTTGGGGTGAGAGTCAGAATAGAAAAGCATACTTTTAAACAAAGGGCTCCGCAACTGCGGAACCCTTTTAAAGTTTATGGAGCAATAGGAGCGTCTATAACGCTGACGTGAACTGCCTACGGAACCGCTACATCGGCGGGAAGAAGATGTAGGCGATGGCGATGGCTGCCATAACGCCCACGGCATCGGCAATCAGGGCGCAGGTCACGGCGTGGCGGGTCTTCTTGACGCCTACGGAACCGAAGTAGACTGCGATGATGTAGAAGGTGGTGTCGGCGGCTCCCTGGAACATGCAGCTTAGGCGGCCGGCGAAACTGTCGGGGCCCAAGGTCTTCATGGCGTCGATCATCATGCCGCGGGCACCGCTTCCGCTAAGGGGTTTCATGATGGCGGTGGGCAGGGCCGGAACCACATCGCTGCCGACACCGATCATGTTCAGCAGGGCGGCGATGCCGTTCATCAAGAGGTCCATGGCGCCGCTGGCACGGAACACCGCAACGCCTACAAGGATAGCTACCAGGTTGGGAATGATCATGACGGCGGTGTGGAAGCCGTCCTTGGCGCCTTCTACGAAGGCTTCGTAAGCCTGCACTTTCTTGTAGCAGGCCAGACCCAAAAAGGCCACGATAACGCCGAACAGTACGAAACCGCTAATGAACAGGCTGCTGGCGCCAATGGCTTCTGCTGTCAGGTGGCTGAAGTAGACCATGATGGCGATAACGCAGGCCGAAAGACCGCCGAGCCATGCCACCGTTACAGGGTCCTTCAGCTTCACCTTCTGGAAAAAGCTCAAGGCCACAATGCCCGCGATGGTACTGAAGAATGTAGAGAGCAGCAGGGGGAGGAATACGTCACTGGGGTTGGCCGCTCCCATCTGGGCGCGGTACGTCATGATGCTGACAGGGATCAAGGTCAACCCGCTGGCGTTCAGCACCAGGAACATGATCTGGGAGTCGCTTGCCACGGACTTGTCTTCGTTGGGGTTGATTTCCTGCAGTTCCTTCATGGCCTTAAGGCCCATGGGGGTGGCCGCATTGTCAAGGCCCAGCATGTTGGCGCTGATGTTCATGAGCATGGTGCCCACCACAGGGTGGCCCTTGGGAATCTGGGGGAACAGTCGGCTGAACAGCGGCTGCACGATCTTGGCGAGAATCTGCACGGCACCAGCCTTTTCACCAATCTTCAGAATGCCAAGCCAGAGGCTGAGAATGCCGGTGAGGCCGATGGCTATTTCGAAGGCTGTCTTGGACATGTCGAATGCGCCCAAAATGGCTTTGTTGAAAATTCCGGTGTCGCCGAAGGCCAACCATTGAACGATACAGGCGACGAATGCACCAAAAAAGAATACAAGCCAGATAACATTTAAAACCATGGGCCTAATTTTAGAAAAGATTGCACAAAAAAAATGGAACCGGTTTTCACCAGTCCCATTTTTGACGTTTAAACGATTCGATTTAAAGTAAAATACTTATTTCTAATCGTATAGGCCAGAAATTGCTGCGTTTACAATCAATTCGAGTTCTGCGCAGGAGTATTCGGCAGCTTCACCACCTACGTATACAGTGGCACCTTTGATTTGGCAGGACTTGCTGCCCTTGCTGGTGCACTTACCAGAACCCTTGCTTCCTTCGAATGCTTCGCAGAAGGCACCGTACTGGTTGTAGATTTCTTCAGAGGCTTCGACGCAAATGGAGAAGTCTTCACCGTTTGCACTGCAGTTGACGAAATTTGCGTTGCTTCCGCCGTCAAAATCTTCGTCACCTGCTGCAGGGACGTCTTCGGTAGGACTGCTAGGAATGGTTTCCTGGAAGTTGCCGGAGGCCTTGGACACATCACCATCACCGGAGCAGCCAACGAAGGCGGCCATGGCGGTGGCGACAGCGATTGTTACGAGAACTTTCATGACAACCTCAAATTAGAAGTGGATGAAGGCACCCAGGTTTCCTGCGAAGTTATCCAGGGAACTGGTCTGGCTAACAGAAGCTTCGAGGACGAAGTTCTTGAAGGAGAAACGAGCACCAGCGTTTGCGTATGCAGTGGAAGTTGCAAGACGAATGGTGGAATTGTCTTCGGTATGGAGGTTAGCCTTGTTTTCTTCGCCGAGACGGTCGAAGATGACCCAAGTGAAGCTTGCGCCACCGAAGAACATCCAGTTGTCGTTCAGGGCGATTTCTGCCAGCATGTTGGGGGTAGTGTAGAGACCGAATTCAGAACGGTTGTTCTTGGAGTCATCATCCTTGATTTCATCGTACATCACGATGGGGAGGTAGGTGTTGGTACCGAGGAACAGCTGAGCGTTAGCTACGCTTGCAACGGGGAATGCAAGGTTGAAGTTGGGGGTGATTGTGAATTTGGATTCCGGGTTGGTGACTTCGGTAGACTGGTTTCCGGTAGAGGTTTCTTCGGTGCTTGCATGGCGGATGAGAGAAAGACCTGCAGACCAGGCGAGGCTCTTGGCGGAAGGTGCGTTAGAAACGACGGCAGAAATTCCGATATCCCAATAGTCGCGGTCGACTTCAGTCTGATCGTTTTCGGTGTCGGTTTCATCCTGGAAGGTTTCCCAGAATGCGTGTGCGCCGAATTCCAATGCGCCCAGGTTCATAGAGAAGTTCACGCCGATGTTGTCGCCTGCGCCGGTGGTAGAGGCGTCAGATTCAGCGGTGCCTGCCTGAGTGGAAACTTCGTGGGAGGTGAAGGTCTTGCTCAGAGCCAAATCAACGGTAACACCGAGGCCACCAGTTGCGATACCGGCGGTGAGCATTGCGGGGCCGCCGTTGTTGGTGTACTGCATCAAGTAGGTCATGCCACCGCTAGCGAGAGAGACAACGCCTTCTCTTGCAGACGGCTGAACGTACAAGAGGGTACGGCCTGCCATCTTGTGAGGCATAGACATATCGCCATTGATGGTAGCTGCAGCAGCTTCGTTGCCTACAGCGTTATAGGCATTGGCATGCAGAACGTTGAAACCGGTTGCAGGAGCTGCGGCTGCCTGTGCGGGAGCTGCTTCTGCAGTCTTGTCCCAGGAATCTTCTACAGCGGGAGCAGCGGGTGCCGGAGCAGGTGCCGGAGCGGCTTCAGCCTGTTCTTCGGCAGCGGCGGGGGCTGCTTCTTCATATTCGTCGTCATAGTCCTGAGCGACGGCTGCGGAAACTGCAAGAGCTGCAGCAACGGAAACGAGTTTGAAATTCATATATACTCCTTAATTAGTTTGAGCTACAATTTAGCATATAATTTGCTTTTTTTCGAGGTTACGGAGAAGAAAAAAAACATTACGGGCTTTTTTGTAGCATTTATCAACAAAAAACGATTTTATTTGTGTTTTTTTTACAAAACAAAAGCGGAACTCCCTAGGGAATTTCGCCTTTGTAAATTGGTCTAACGAAGTGATTACTTCTTAGGCTCGATCTTTTCCATGCCGCCCATGTACGGACGCAGCACTTCAGGAATCAACAGGGAGCCGTCCTTCTGCTGGTAGTTGTCGCAAATGCCAACCATCACGCGAGGAGTAGCAAGGCCAGAACCGTTCAAGGTGTGGATGAAGGTGTTCTTGCCGTTGATCTTGGTCTTGATGTTTGCGCGGCGGGCCTGGTAGTCTTCGAAGTTGGAGCAGGAAGAAACTTCAAGCCACTTCTTTTCTACAGGGGCGTAGACTTCAAGGTCGTAGCACTTTGCAGCGCCGAAACCCAGGTCGCCCTTGCAGAGAGCCAGACGGTGGTAGGGGAGGCCCAGCTTTTCCAAAAGCATTTCGCCGAAGCGGGTCAGTTCTTCGTGATCTTCGTAGGAGTGTTCCGGATGAGCGAAGTACACCATTTCAACCTTGTTGAACTGGTGGAGGCGCAGGAGGCCGCGGGTGTCCTTACCGTAGGAACCTGCTTCACGACGGAAGCAAGCGGAGTAGGCGCAAATACGCTTGGGGAGTTCAGATTCGGGAATCACTTCGCCGGAGTACAGGTTGGTCAGAGGAACTTCTGCGGTCGGAATGAGGAACAGGTCGTCATCCTTGTCGCAGCGGTACATGTCTTCTTCGAACTTGGGGAGCTGACCGGTACCACGCATGGTGTTACGGGTTACCAGGTACGGAGGAGTGAATTCTTCGAAGCCAGCCTTCTGGTGTTCGTCCAGGAAGAACTGGATGAGGGCGCGTTCCAGGCGAGAGCCGAGACCGCGGTAGACCGGGAAGCCGGAACCGGAAATCTTTGCGCCACGTTCAAAGTCGAAAATGCCAAGGCGTTCGCCGAGGGTCTTGTGGTCGACGCGGGCGAAGTCATCGTTCTTGGTGTAGTAGTCGAAAGGAATCGGGCCGTCCTTTTCAACCTTATTGTCGCTGGAGTCCTTACCTTCGATGGAGCGGGGAGCGATGTTGGGGACGTGCATGAGCATTTCGGTCTGCTTGTATTCCAGATCCTTCAGCTTCTTGTCCATTTCGTCGATCTTGTTGCCCAGTTCGCGGGTGGCGGCCTGTGCGGCGTCTGCGTTTTCGCCCTTCTTCTTCAGTTCGCCGATGAGCTTGGACTGAGCGTTGCGTTCGCTCTTGAGGCGTTCCACTTCGGTGAGGAGGGGGCGGCGTTCTTCGTCGATGGCGAGAACATCGCGCAGGCTCACGGTAGTATACTTCTTTTCGGTTTCAGCAATATAATATTCCGGATTTTCGCGGATCTTCTTAATGTCAAGCATTTTATGCCTCGGTTAGATAAAAATTTTCGGATGTAATAATAGCAATTATTTTAGGATAATTTTCTGCGTATTCCGTCCCGCTTTCACAATAAACGTTCCTTTATGGCCAATCTTTATGTCTAAAGAACCGTTTGCGTATACCTTTTTGATGTAATTCCCATTTAAATCAAAAATAGAGACGTCTCCGGTGTAGGTTTTTAAGGCCGTGGTCTCGTGCAAAATTCCTGTTTCTTCGTTGTCCGATACGTTATTTGCAGAGGAACTGCTGGAAATGTCTGCCGAATTGGAACTGTTGGCGGGTGTTTCGTTGCCGCTGGCCGGTCTGATTGATTTCGCAATAATGGCTGCCAGTTCGTATGCCCCATTGGCATTGGGGTGGACGTTGTCATCCAGCAGCCATTCCGGCTTATTGAAGGATTCGTGGAGGGCGATGAGTTGTACGCCCTTGTTGGTGGCCACTTCCTTGATCAGGGGGTTGATGACGTTCACGATAACGGTGTCTGTAATGAACCAGTCCCAGTTGTTGGCGTAGGGCTGCAGGGTGGCGTAAATGGTGGGGGCCTGGGGCTGGTGGGCGAAGGTGTCGATAAGGGCCTCGTAGTCCTTCTTCATTTCGTCCAGGAGGTCTTCCCGGGAATAGCCCTTGGAATCGTAGGCGTAGTAGTTGTACCCCGTGGAACTTCCTGCACCGTCGTGGAAATACTTGCTGTCGTTGGTTCCCAGTTCAATGACCACGATGTCGGGCTGGAATTCGTAGGCTTCCTTGAATTTGGGGGACGTCCAGTAGGATTCGTTAGATTTTTTATGGAACATCATACCGGAATGCCCGAAGTTTCCCACTTCGAAGTCATCGCCTAGCATAATCTGCAGGTTTTGCGGATATGTTTTTTCGTCCCAGTTTAAGCCGTATCCGAATGTGATGCTGTTGCCGACGCAGGCCACCTTTGTGGCGAAGGCTCCTGATGCCGTGAAAATCGAGATGGCGGCGATGGTGGTAAGTTGTCTTAAATCCATAGAAATCCTCATACGAAACAGAAAATAAAAAATGGCTGCGGTGTTGTTGAGGTTTACATCATTTTTTTATAGGTAGCAGTAATAATTTGAATGCCCACATATATATTCCAAATTGGAATGGGAATTTAAAAGGAGTGCAAAAAATGAGAATTCTTCCCCTGCTAATGATTGCCGCAACCGTTTCTTTCGCCCAGTGGGGTGGAGGCGGAAAATCCCTGAATGACTATAAGAAGGTGTCTGTTTCCGGGCGCGACATCCATGTGTACGCCCCGTCGAATCTGGCGCCGAAGAGCCCGCTGCTTCTTTCGCTGCACGGCATGGACCAGGATCCCAATTACCAGCAGGATATGACCCACTGGGAAACTGTGGCCGATACGGCTGGTTTCGTGGTGGTGTACCCTAGAGGCGGTACGGGAATGTCTACCTGGGATATCCAGGGCGATAAGGATACCAAGTGGGTGACCGAAATTATTAACCAGATGGTCAAGGATTACGATATCGATACCAAGCGCGTCTACCTTTCCGGTTTCTCTATGGGAGGTATGTTTACTTACCACGCCATGAGCAAGATTGCCGACAAGATCGCCGCTTTCGCTCCCTGTTCCGGCCCCAATGTGTATGGTGCGTCCAAGGCCATGCGCCCGGTTCCCATTTTCCACCCTCACGGAACCAATGACGATGTGTTGCAGTATAGCTCGCTGGAAAGTTTCCTGAAGAATTATCGTGACCAGTTTAACTGCCCGGCTCAGGCCGAAGTCACGGAAAACTATCCCAATAGCGAAAACCGGGCAACCCTTTACAGCTGGGGCCCCTGCGATGATGGCGTCTATATCAAGCACCTGAAACTTCAGGGCCGTGGTCATAGCCCGTCCAAGGCCGATGTTTCCGACATCTGGAATTTCGTGAAGCAATACTCCCTGGATGGCGTGGCTGAACCGATCGTGGTTCCCACCAATAGGGATACCGTTTTCAACGGTACTTTCTCTGATTCCCTGAAGTTGGCTGGTTGGTCTCTGACCGTTCATAGCGGTGCCGGTACTTTCAAGTTTAACGAAGGCAAGGGCGAAATCAATGTGACCAAGGTGGGTACCAACGCCTACGACGTACAGGTGATTCAGAACGGCATGCATTACGAAAAGGGCAAGAGCTACAAGCTGACCTTTGATGCCTATGCTTCCGTCGCAAGGACTCTCGAAGTGAACCTGGAAAAGGATACGGACCCGTGGACCAGCTACCTGGGCGAAGCCGCCACCTTCGACCTTGGCACAACATCCAAGACTTATGAAATCATGTTCACCATGAACGAACCTACCGATGAAAATGGCCGTATTTCCATTAATGCTGGTCTTGCCACAGGATCTGTGTTCATCGATAATGTCAAGCTGACCGAAGTTACTTCTGACGAGGTGGGCTTGGCCAAGAACCGTCTTATGCTGTCTAGCGAAACCTCGTTCCGCGTGTACAACTTGAAAGGGGCTTTTGTATGTAAGCTCAATTCTCGCCCCGGTGAAATTCAGACTCGACTGAATTCCATGAACCTTAACAAGGGCTTGTACATTGTGAAAAACGGCGCTCTAAACAGGATATTCTCTGTAAAGTAGGTTGTTTTAACTAAATTTAAGAGCGATGAAGTATTGCCTGAAAGTCGCTCTAGCTTTTTTGTGGCTATGCACCCTGACGGTTCTGTCGGGGTGTTATAGCTTTACTGCGAGTACGCTTCCCAGTCATATCAAGACGGTGAACATCCATGAAGTTGACGATAAGACTCTGGATCCGGTGCTGGCAAACGACATCTATACCGCTGTCGTAGATATGTTCAAGAAGAATGCCGGTGGCGTTCGCGTTATCAAGTCCGAGGCCAATGCCGACTTCGAGGTGACCCTGCTGTCTTATACCAACAAGCCCATGGACTATAACAGCAACAGCGATGTGGAATCTTACCGCGTAACGATCCGCGTCGGGGTCAAGTTCTACGACAACGTCAAGGAACGAATCATCTACGAAAACAAGTCTCTGTCTGCCGAAGGAACCTACGACGTTCAGGCCAACGAAACCGAAGACCGCCACGGTCAGACAAGAGCCATCGAAAAACTCCAAGACCTGATCATCACCAACGCCCTGGCAAAGTGGTAGTCGCTCCGCGACGATTTTAAATGAGGGCTGCCCTGGCAAAGTGGTAGTCGCTCCGCGACGATTTTTTAAATGAGGGCTGCCCTGGCAAAGTGGTAGTCGCTCCGCGACGATTTTTTAAATAAAGTCTTCGACTTTTACGGGGGCTTCGTTTAGGAGGGCTTCGGTCAGGGTGCTGCCTTTGTAGGTCAGCTTTAAGCTGAAGAAGGGTTCACCTCTTTCTAGAAGGGCCAGGAATATCAGGTCGCCGTCCCAGTGGGGGAGTTTCGCCACGTCGGCCTTGGGAACCCATTCCAGATTACCTTCGTCGCATTCCTTGATTTCGCCAGTCCATTGGGTGGCGGTAAAAAGGTGCATGAATTCCGTCTGGTCCATGCCATCGCTAATGAAGGTTACGATACCGCGATACTTGGGGCGCACCAGGGTAAGCCCGGTTTCTTCCAGGGCTTCGCGCTTGATGCAGTCTTCGGGGGATTCCCACTCCTCGAACTTCCCGCCGATGCCGATCCACTTGTCCTTATTGATGTCGTTCTTCTTCTTGACGCGGTGGAGCAGCAGGTACTTGTCGTCCTGTTCGATATAGCAGAGAGTGGTGTTTATCATGGACCCAAATTTAGCTTAGTGGGTCACCTGGCGGTAATAAGCTTCCAGCTTTTCGCGGCAGTTCACGAAGCTTTGCTTGAGGCGGGGGTCAAAATGCGTACCCATGGAGCCCATGATAATCTCGTTTGCATTGGAGAAAGACATGCGTTCCTTGTAGCAACGGCGACTGACCAGGGCGTCGTAAACGTCGGCCACGGCCATGATGCGGGCTTCGAAGGGAATCAGTTCCCCGGCCAGTCCATGGGGGTAGCCACTTCCGTCGAAACGTTCATGGTGGTAGTGGGCCACGTTACGGGCAATCTGCACCAGGTACGGGTCTTCGATAGAAGAAAGCAGGTTCTCTACGATGACGGCGCCCTTGGCGGCATGAGACTTCATGATGTTGTATTCTTCGTCGGTGAACTTGCCCGGCTTGCGCAAGATCATGTCGTCGATGGCGATCTTACCGATGTCATGCATAGGGGCGGCAACGATCAGAGCCTCATAGAATTTCTTGGGCAAGTTGAAACTGGGGTCTCGCTGCATCTCTTCGGTCAGGATGGCCACAACCTTGCTGGTACGCTTGATATGGCCGCCGGTATTGGAGTCGCGGCTTTCGACCATGCTGGCCATGTTCACGATCATCTGTTCCTGGATGGCGTGAATCTGGGAGGCGTTGCTCTTGGCCAACTGCTGCAGACGGTTGTTGTCGCTACCCAGCATCTGCACGTAGCGGTGGTATTCCGTATCTTCTTCGATTTTGAATAAAGTTGCGTAATCCCTGTCGGAATTGCCGGACTTCTTGACGGTGCACTTGAAGTGCCGGTCGCCGGTCTCGAATTCCTTTTCGTGGATGACGTTACCCTGGCGAATTTCGTTTGCCCATTCCTTAAAGAACTGCACGACACCGGGTTTGTTAGGCAAGGTATGGTCTACACGGCATTCCAGCAATTCGGGGAAATGGTTGTAGGCGATCTCGTTTCCGCCCAGGAATTTTTCGCTGGTAGAAATGGAAGCGTAGCCGTTGGCGTTACCTGCTTCCAGGGAACGGAGTACGCTTTCGCTGATGTCATAGTGTTTGACACGTTCGCAGATATACAGTAACAGGAACTGGTCGAATACATAGACCGCCGGCATGATCAGCATATCGTTTTCCATGAAGCGGGCCAACAGGAAAGAAGCGATAGTGGAAGTTTCGATCAGGGCCAGGGCGAACAGGCTCTTGTAAGAGACGTTCTTCTTCTTGAAGAAGGTGTGGACGATAATGCTTACGTTTGCGACCAGGTAGACAAGGAGCATGACGTTGAACAGGTCATGACCCCAGCCGTAGTTCTGTACTACATAGTTACCCACACCGCTGGCGACTGCATAGGCAAAATCCTTATAATAGAGGTCGCTGTAGCCGATGGTGCAGACCATGCCGAAGATGGCAAAGCTGAGCAGGAACAGTACCAGCTGATAAGCCTGCTGGAAACGGACATGGCACACCTGCAAGATGGCGCAGAACAAGAAGAAGGGGAGGAATGCAGAACCTGCATAGCTCATCTTGACGGCCATAATGGCGCCGTCGGCCGTCTGAGACAAAGCCAGGAGCAAATGTCCCGCGCAGCAGATGAATAGAGCGAAGAATAACAGCGAATAAAGATGCGTGTTTCTTCCGTAGTTACGGAAATGCAGCACGTTGTTGATGGCTGCCAGAACGCACATTGTTATTAAATACCCAATAATCATACACAAAACTTCCTGAAATCAAATGTAAAAATTCAAAAACGAAAGTCCGCCTGCTTACAGAAATATGTTGCTAATATTATGTGTTGAGAAGTTTACAACACTTGGCCGCACAAACGATTGACTAGCAAACCACTTGGTTCTTGCCGTTTTTCTTGGCTTGATAGAGCAACCGGTCAGTCCTTCTAATCCACGGTCCCAATGACTCGTTGGCTATGTGCATCGAAACACCCACAGAAATGGAAAAGTGAAAATTTTCCGTGTCGGAATGGACTTCTCGCTTCCTGATTTCTTCAAGCAAGGTCTGCATGATTCGTGGAGATACCTTGGAATTATTGCCGCTGACCAAAAATTCCTCGCCACCCCAGCGGCTGATAACGCAATCCTTGCAAATCTTTTTCATCTGGTTGGCGAGAATCATCAGAACCTGGTCGCCAACGTCGTGACCGTAGGTGTCGTTGATTTTCTTGAAGTTGTCTACATCGATCATGGCCAGCCACTGATTGGATGCCGCATTCTTATCGGCTAAAATCGGATCCAGTCTTGACATCATGTAGTATCTGTTGGCAAGCCCGGTCAGGGCGTCAAAATCAGCCTGCTTGATCAGCTTTTCTTCGGTCTTGATAATCAGTTTAGACGTTACCTGTGAGAAGCTGACCAAAAAGAAACACACCGCTCCCAGATTCATGCACAGAAACGCCAGCTTGACTGCCCCGCCGATCTGGTAGATTGGCCCTGCATAAACGGAATAGAGGGAGGAAACCATGCAGGAAATGACGATGAAAACCGAAAAGAGATTGGGCTTCGGATCGGGCTGCTTAAACTTCTTGGCCATGTACCGGATGTGGTAAATCAGGGGGATGGTGGACATGGCGTACAGCTGGAATCCGTAATCATAGCCGAGACATATGGTACAAATGAACATGTACAAGGTAAGCATGGTGTAGGTGGTCCATGTGACCTTGGTAAACTGTTTTTTGTGGATCCAGTAATAATGGAAAAAGTAGAAGCAGGCTACCGGGATGGAATAGTAGGCGAGGAACGTGGCGCCCATGAAGTAGTAAAAGGCCATCATCACGATGACCAGCACCGTAAGCACGGTGTTCACGACAAAGGCTGCCTTCTTAAGATCGTTTAGATTGGAAAGCATTAGACGACCACCTGGTTCTTGCCGTTTTCCTTGGCCTTGTACAAAAGCTTGTCGGCCCTGGTAACCCAGGTATCCAAGGTGTCGTTGGGTGTCTTATGGGTAACGCCGACCGAGATGGTAAAATGGATGTTACCGTGAGGGCTCTGTACAGAAACGCTCTCGACTTTTTTTACCAGATTTTCTAGAAGGGTCTGCGGATCTCCCTTGCCGCAAATCAAGAATTCCTCGCCGCCCCAGCGGCTGACTTCGCAGTCCTGGCAAACCTTGCGCAATGTTTCCGCCAACTTTTCAAGAACCCGGTCGCCGGTGGCGTGGCCGTACTTGTCGTTGATTTTCTTGAAGAAGTCGATGTCCAGCATGGCCACCCAGATGTTCTCGGAACTGTCGGTGGATTTGCTAGCCTGTCCGTCGGACTGTTCCTGGGATTCAAAGATTTCCTTCAGGTAGTTCTGCATCCTGTAACGGTTGGCAAGCCCGGTCAGGGCGTCAAAGTTAGCTTGCCTTCCCAGCATTATCTCAAAATCGATAATCTGGTTGATGGTGTTGCTAGAAAAGAAAATCAGGAAGTAGCACACAATGCAGATGTTCATCCCCAAAAAAATCAGGGGCGGTAGGCCGCCGATATGGTAGATGGGCCCCACCTTCACTGTGTACAGCGAAGAAATTAGGCTAGAAAGGAGGATGATGATGGAAAATCCGGCGGCCTTGGGGTCCCGCTGGTTGAATTTCTTGGAAATGTACTTCAGCTGGAAAATCAGGGGAATGGTGGACATGGTGTACAGCTGGAACCCGTAATCGTAGCCCAGGCATATGGTGCAAACGACCATGTACAAGGTGAGTAGGGCGTAGGTGCTCCAGGTGGATTCCACCATCCTGCGATTCCGGATCAGCAAGAAGTTGAAGGCGTATCCCAGGGCGATGAAGATGGAAAAGGTGACCAGGATATGGGCGCCGATGGCGTAGTAAATGACCATCATGATTAGCGTCAGGGCGATCATGAGGACGTTCATTCGGTTGGCGATTGTCTGGTTTTCTTGCAACCCTTTCTGGTTGGTGTCGGACACGATATGCATCTCCTTTCTTCTTGTAAAGAAAAGTAAATAAAAATGACGGAAAATGGAGATTTTTGGGGGCCTGCATAAAAAAAAGACCCGCCAAAGACGGGTCTTTTTAACAGTCTAACTGTTAATATGTGATGTTTATCAAACGCGAATGGTTTTCTGCGTTTTTGTTAATGCACGCCGTTGCCTTCGGGGACGTCGCAGGTGACAGCCTTGCCATCGATTTCCAGTGCGATGGGAGCAGCACCTTCGCCTGCGGTGCAGAACACTTCGCCGTTCTTGACGGAGAGAGCGATCTTGTCGAAATCCTTCAGCTTCAGTTCGCGAGGTTCGCTGGGCTGAACACCCTTGAACAGTGCGCGGTCACCGGGCTTTGCGCCTTCGGGTACGGCTACCAGGCGGCATTTGTGGGATTCTGCTTCCAGGTCGCCTGCGAAGAGCATGCCTGCGCTCATGATTCCGCGGAGGGGGGCCGGCTTCAGGTTTGCGAACAAGAGAATCATACGATCCTTAAGTTCGGATGCTTCGTAGCTAGCCTTGAGGCCGGAGCAAACGGTGCGGAGTTCGCCTTCGCCTGCGTCCACCTTCAGCACGTAGAGGGATGTTGCATCCGGATGGTCGGCCACTTCAACGATCTTTGCGGCGCGGAGGTCCATGGCGGCAGGAACGTCGGCTGCGGTCAGGGGCTTGTTCTGCTTGGGCTTCTGCTGCTGTTGCTGCTGCTGGGGCTTCACTTCTTCTTCGATGCGGGGGAACAGGGGCTTGCCTTCACCGAAAGCTTCGCCACCCTTCATCAGGCCCCAGACCAGGTCTTCAGCGCTTTCGAACTTGGTGCCCAGCATCTTGAGGCCTTCTTCAGCCTTGGTGGGGATCACCGGCCACAGCATGCAGAGGCTGAGGCGCACGGCTTCGGCTGCCACATAGAGAACGGTAGCCAGTTCATCCTTGAGGGCCGGGTCCTTGGCCAGCTTCCAGGGAGCCTTGATTTCAAAGTAGCGGTTGATGCTACGGACCAGACTCATGATATTTTCGATAGACTGGGAAAGACGTGCCTGGGGCAGGTCCTGCTTAATGTCTTCGATGACCTTCTTGGCCAAGTTCATTACGTCGTTGGCGGCGTCATCCATGACCACGGCTGCGGGGAGCTTGCCTTCGAAGTTGGTGAGCACCAGCTTGTGGACGCGGTTCAGAACGTTACCCAGGTCGTTTGCCAAGTCGGCGTTAATGCGACGGACAAAGGAATCGTGGGTGAAGTTGGCGTCCTGACCCACCACCATTTCGCGGGCCAGGTAGTAGCGGAAGGCGTCGTCGCCGTACTTTTCCATGTAGTCCATGGGCTTCACCACGTTACCGGCAGACTTACTCATCTTTTCGCCGCCGTTCACCAGCCACCAGCCGTGAGCCAGAATATGCTTGGGCAGAGGAATGTCCAGAGCCATGAGCATAGTGGGCCAGTACACGCTATGAGTGGTGAGGATGTCCTTACCGATCAGGTGGTAGGTAGCGGGCCAAATGGGAGTGCCATCGGCAAAAGTCTTGTGGAAGGCGGTGGAGGCGCTCACATAGTTCAGGAGAGCGTCGAACCACACGTAGGTCACGTAGTCGCCATCGAAAGGCAGAGGAATGCCCCAGCTAAGGCGAGCCTTCGGGCGGCTGATGCAAAGGTCGTTCAGCGGCTGACGGAGGAAGCCCAGGATTTCGTTACGACGGTAGTCGGGAACGATCCAGTCCGGATTCTGGTTCAAGTGGTCGATGAGCTGCTGCTGGTACTTGCTCATCTTGAAGAAGTAGTTCTTTTCCTTCAACCATTCCACCGGGCGGTGGCTAATGGGGTCGCACTTGTTTTCGTCCAGTTCGTCTTCGCCGAAGAAACGTTCTTCACCGACAGAGTACCAACCTTCGTATTCCTTGGAATAGATTTCGCCCTTGTCCCAGAGCTTCTGGAGGCATTCCTGAACGTAAGCCTTATGTTCGGGGTAGGTGGTACGGATAAAGAAGTCGTTGCAGATGCCCATCTTCTTCCAGAGATCTTCGAAGTGATGGTAGTATTCATCCACATGGGCCTGGGGGTCCACTTCGCGCTTGGCGGCAGCACGCTGCACCTTCTGGCCGTGTTCATCGGTACCGGTCAGGAAGAAGGTCTGGTAGCCAAGAATCTTGTGGAAACGAGTAAGAATGTCTGCAAGGACGGTGGTGTAGGAGTGCCCGATATGGGGGGCATCATTCACATAGTAAATCGGGGTAGTAACGTAAAAGTTCTTCATATGCGCCCAAATTTAAAAAAAGACCGGGGGCGTGGCCTCGGTCCTACTATAAAATTAGCTTTTTATAGTTGCTTAACCCATTAGAAAGTCAAGTCTACGCCAATACCCACCATCTGGTTTTCACGATCGTAGTTGTTCTTGCCGTAGGCTTCCTTGTCGCCCTTCCATTCGTAGTAGAAACTGTGGAAGTAGCCCAGGTTGATCTTCATCCAGTCGGTGGCCTTGAAGGCGATACCGCCGCCGTAGCTGTTGGCATCGACGTTCATGTTCATTTCGGTCAGGTACTTGTCGCTGACTCCAATGCGTGAGAACTGGGCGCCTGCGCTAAGAGTCAAGCGGGAGATGATATCCCATTCGAAGCCCACCAGCATTTCGTTGGTGCTTTCCAGGTACTTGTCACCACCGTTTGCGTAGTTGGCGGCGGCATCAAAGAACCTGTGGTAGCCAAGTGCGCCGCGAACGCCCTGCACGAATTCGAACTGGGCGCCCAGGGAAAGGTAGCTAGGCATGTCGGCATCGGTCTTTACGCCGTCTGCATAGTTGGGGAAGGAGGCGGCCAGCTGCTTGGGCATCTTCTTGGTGTCGTTTTCAAGTTCCATGCGGGTGCGGTATTCGAACTTGGCGGCGACAGTCAGGCGCTTGTAGCGTACGTCCATGCTGAGGATCGGGGTGACGCCGTAGCCGGTCTGGTCCACGTCCATTTCGGCTTCGCCCATGCCGAGTTTGGAAAGGTCTGCCTTGACCTTGTAGTTGTTGGTGGCGTAGTTGAAGCGGGCGCCTACGTAACCTGAAATGTAGTCGTTAAAACGGTAGGCGGAACCCAGGGTCCATCCGAAGATGTAGCTGGAACCTTCAAGTTCGGCGCTGCCGCCGATGTCGCTTAGCAGCATGCCCTTGGTAAGGGGATTACTGAGGGTGAATGCGTCAAACATGGGGAGTCCGTCATCGTAAGTGACGGTGCCGCCACCACCGGCGATGGTGAATGCGCCAGAAACGGTCACGTTGTTGTGGTGCCATGCGGCCAGGAAACTGGGCATGCTGGGCACGAAGGCTTCGCCTACATATTCCTTTTCGGCGCCGGTGGCGAAGGTGGTGTTGATGATTCGCTTCTGCCAGACGGTCTGGCTGTTCAAGGAGATGTTCCAGGTCTTCTGGAATTCGGTGGTTCCTGCCGGGTTGGTGTAGACGGCGTCCACATCGGTGGAGGCATCGCGGGCGATACCACGTACGAAATGGGCGGTCTGGTTGGTGTTATGGGTGAGGCCGCCTGCAAAACTGGGGGTAATGGCGCAAGGAATGGCCACGAGGACTGCCGCAAATAGCTTGGAGGTGCGGTTCATAAGGATGTTTCCTATGGTTGAAAAGTCGTTTTTGATGGTCAAAAACTCTCGCCAAAGATAGAAGAAACAGCTGATATTAATAATATAGAATGCTTATATAAATATTACGTAAGAAACAAAACACAGTTTCCGTGAAAAAAGTAAGAAACTGGCGTCAGGGTGTAAATTCGATACAAAGTGCCCCAAAAGTTCTTTTAACCGGCTTTGGTTCATTTCCCATCAGTATCTTGAAAATCTAGTTGCTAAATTTTTCGCTCTAATTGTTTTTCTAACTTGTCCTTTCGTGGATAAGATTAGAGATATTATTTCTGAAAATACTTTGATGGGGCAGCTGGTTACGCTGTTCTTGGTGATTGTGGCCATTATCATTCTGGTTTGGTCTTTCAATAAGGTGATCGGTCGTATGACCAAGCGTGGGCTGGACCCGGCGGCGGTGCCCCTGATAACGGACTTGTTCAGGTATTCCCTGTATGTAATAGGCCTTCTTGTAGGGCTGAATATTTTTGGCGTGAATACCAATGGAATTTTGGCCATGATCGGTGCCGCAAGCCTTGCCATTGGCCTTGCCCTTAAGGATACCCTGTCAAATGTGGCTTCGGGTATTTTGCTTTTGTTCCTTAACCCTTTCAAGGCTGGGGATTACATCGAATGCGGAAACGTCAAGGGTAAAATCGGTGGTATCGGGTTGTTTAATACGACCCTCAAGACGACGGATGGCCTGTATGTCTCTGCCCCGAACAGTTCCCTGTGGGGCGCTCCCATTGTGAATTTCAGCCGCAATAAGGTTCGCCGACTGGATTTGTCCGTTGGGGTCGCCTACGGCGCTTCCTTGGACGAGGTGTTTGATATTTTCCGCAAGATGGTCGCCGCAGAAGATCGTTTCCTGAAGGATCCTGCCTCCGCGATCTTCGTTGAGAATTTGGCCGACAGCAGCGTGAACGTTTCGGTACGCGTGTGGGTTCGTGCCAGTGATTTCCCGAGCCTTAAACGGGAATATCTCGAGAAGATAAAGAAATTGCTGGACGAAGGCAAGATTGAAATTCCCTTCCCCCAGCAAGTGGTTTACCTGAAACAGGATTGACTTTTACTCTAGACTACATTTCGTGGAGGTTGTAGCCTAGCATGACTCGGCCGCCGTTGTTGGCAAATCGGGAAATCTCGATGGTGATGGGATCGTTTGTGACGGTCTCGAATTCCACCATTTCGAAGGTGTTGCCGTAGGACATGGAACGGTAATATTTCTTGGAACCGTTTGCCTGGGGGACAGCAACACTCAGGTCCAGATCTTGCTGAATTCGACCGTTTGCAATCTGGTAAATGCCGGAGTTCAGCCAGGAAATGGCGAGCTTGTATTTTTTACCCTTGACCAGGTTCTTCTCGACGAACTTGATGGGTCCATTTTTGAAGAAGTCGTTGTTGTCGCCGATCCAATAGCGGGAACGGTTGCCCTTGATCATACCGCTGAAATTGGGACGGAACATGCCTACTTCAGACCCGCCTCCGTTATAGTTGTCCTTGGTGTAGCGGTTCCTGAGGATGTCGCTAAGGCCGGATGTGAGCAGCAAGGCCTTGACAACTTCGGGATGCCACTTGTAGAACGGATTCTTGGAAATCAGGTCGGTCACCATGGCTGCGGCCAGGGTGGGGGCGGCGCTGGGGTTGGCGGTAACGGCATCGTGGTCTACGAACTGGCCTGTCATAATCTGGGTCACCTTCTTATGACCGTTCAGGTACAGGTAGGTCATGGCGGAGATTTCGGGCTTGACATAGCTGTATCCGTTCTTGAAGTACGGGTTTACATCGTCGTGGGGGAGCATTTCGCCATTGTAGTATTGGTAGGGGGCTACGGAAATGGCGTTGTTGGCCAGGGCGAAGTTGTTCCTTTCGGACATGGTTGCGAAGTCGATGGTTCTGTTATGGTAGATGAAGTCGTCCAGGATGGCGGCTTCTTCGTCATAGGTCAGCTTGTAGGCTTCGTTATCCTTGAAGATGTAGCCGAAGTAGGAATAGTCGTGGACGCCGACGGCAAGGTCTTCGTTTCTGGGGCTATCGGGAAGATAGGTGTAGAAGTCCACGCTGTTGGCGCATGCGGCGTCAAAAAGGTACACGTTGGCAAAGGGGGCGATGTCCATGGCCAGAGTTACGTTGTAGGTTAGTTCCTCGGTCCTGTTGTAGCCGCGGCTCATGCTGAGGTTACATCCTGTCTTTTGCGTAAAGTTGACGTAACCGGGGAATGCCGTACCTTGGCTCATGAAGAACATTTTTGTGGCGACACCGACATAGCCGTTGTCATGGGCGTAGTTTCGAATGCCGTAGACGGAGTTCAGCCCGTTCTTGGTCATGTACATTTCGTTGTTGACCCTGTAGAAACTGCCCTGGTAATTGTACATGTCGGCACCGAATATGACGGAGTAGGGTGTGGTCTCGTAGGGATATATACCCCTGTAACGGACCTTGATCTGGGGCGTATCGTAGTCACCGACTACGGAAGTGTAGTGGTCTTCGAAGTCCTGGACCCTGGTCTTGAATTCGCTAAGGGGAATGTTGGAGCGTTCGTTGAAATCGAAACGATCCGCGTAACCGGTACTGTTGTCGTTGATGAAGGTGGCGACGACATATCTGCCCAGGCTGGGCTCCTGTTCATTGGGGTTGTAAAGGTCTGCCATGCTGTTGTACAGGCCGCTGTATCTGGTGGCCAGTGGCGTAGCTTCCTGGACTTTTGCCTTTTTCAGGAGGACGGGCTGCTTCTGGTTTGAACCCAGGGCTCGTCCTAGGACGTCCCTTTTGAGCCGTACTGTATTTTCGGAGGCGGAGGCGCACAGGGCCAACGAACCTACGACTACCATTGTTGTAAGTTTTTTCATCTTTGTTCCTTTGTTTGTTACCCTACACAAAAAGATGTGTAAAAACTAATAAATTATACAGTTGTTTCTTAACTTGTACTAAACTATACGTTGTTTTTGTTTACAACAAAGAAATAGAACTTCTGGATGGGCGCAGGATTTTTTGGGGGAAAAAGAAAAAGGCTTCTGGAGTGAACCAGAAACCTTTGAAAATACCCGGATCGCGATTCGAACGCGAGTCTGATCCTTAGGAGGGACCCGTTCTATCCAACTGAACTATCCAGGCAACAACTACGGCGGGGCCTTAGGCCTACTGCCATAAGCGCAACCAAATATAGTATAATTTTTTTGTGGGCGGGAGAAAATACTATCTTTTTGAACGTGAAGAAATCCTTTGTTGTTCTTATCGCGATTTTTGGCGTATTGCTCCTGCTACCCTTTACTGTGCAGACGGTGGTTGATTTTTGTGGTACCTCCGATGAAGAGGCTGATTCTTCTGTTTCTGGCGGTCCGCGGCTCTTGTCCTTTGACATTTTCAAGGATACTTTTTACGGGCCTTTCAGGCGTGAGGCTTCCATGGTGGATAACGCCCGCAAGTTGAAGGCTGCCTGGCATGACGCCCGTGAGAACGTTGCTGCCGGCTCCAATGAGGGGGAACTGTCCCAGAATCTGGAACCTGTGGTAAATGCCCTTTCGGATCTTGAATCTGCGACTTTTGCGGTAAATACTTATGCGCAGCTGGACACGGCTGACGATGACTACAAATTGCTCCGCCGTGCTGACACTCTGTTGTATGTTCTGGAAGATGAACCGGAACATTTCCCGGAACTGGATTCCTGTTTGCGCGTGATTACGGAACGCTTTAGTGATTTTTCTGTATTGCGCGCCTTGGATGGTATTAGACGTTATGGTGTCTGGAAGGGAAGCTATCTCAGGGCTTTCGAAAAAACTGTGGAAAATGAAAATGCCTTGGTTCTGGCCATTCGTCCCAAGTACCAGCTGACGGTGTGGAAACTGTTCAGTGAGCCGGGCGAGAAGGTGGTCCTGGGGAATAATCCAGCAGATCTTTCTTCTGACCCGTGGCTTTATTACCGCCAGGATGTGGAATTTCTGGTTCAGCCGTCTCCGTTTGATGAACGCGCAGCCAAGTTAGACGATCCCATTAAGGCAATCCAAAAATTTAGGGACCAACTGAAGGCCAAGGGTGTGGAACTTCTGGTGGTGGTGGTTCCTGGTAAACCTAGCATCTACCCGGAACGACTGACCGGAGATAATGATATTAAGCCTGTGATGGGTGGCGGCGACTATAGAGGTCATGGCAAGACCGTTCTGGACAGCCTTACTGCCCTGGGCTTCAATACGGTAGACCTTTACACTCCCTTGTGGGCGGCCAAGGCCAACGATGGTGAACTGGGTGCCCTGTACTTGAATGACGATACCCACTGGACTCCTCGAGGCGCGGAACTGGCTGCCTGGGAAATCCACACCAAGGTTCAGAAGATGGTGGAAGATAGTCTGGTTGATGTGGGACCGGAATCTATAGAGTATGATGTTCAGGATAGTGCCGCAGACCGTATGGGTGACATCGGAGAAATGAGCGGCCTGAACAAGTTCAATGTGTTTAAGTCCCAGAAGGTGATGGGCCATGTGGTTGTCCCATTCAAGGATGATTTCCGCAATGCGAAGATCCTGATTCTCGGGGACAGTTTCAGCCGAATTTACCAGACGGATTCCCCGGTGAATGCCGGCTGGATCGCACATTTCGCCAAGGACATGAAGCGTCCGGTGGCAAGCATTGTAAGCGATGGCGGTGCAAGTACCTTGGTCCGCGAAAAGCTGGCTCGTCGAGCTGGTGTGCTGAAGGGCAAGAAGCTCTTGATCTGGGAATTTGTGGAACGCGATCTGCGCTTTGGCGCAGAAGGCTGGAAGACGGTAGACTTTTAATCAAGGAAGTTGTGTATGGCAAGACGTGGAACTCCCACTCCGGGACAGGCAATTTTGGAAGGCATCGAATGGCTTAAGATGGACAAGGCTGAATTCGCCCGTCGCATCGGCGTGTCTATGGAAATGTTGGAAGCCCTGATTGCTGGAACCCAGCCCATTACTGCGGACCTGGCTTCTGCACTGGAATCTGTAACCGGCAGCCCCGCCGCCTACTGGAAAATGCTGGAAAGAAAATCAAAGAGCAGTGGTGAGCCATGAGTAATGAGCGGTGAGTTTAAGTAAGGCGCCTCCGGCGCGAATATTTAGCTCAAAGCTCGATGCTGATAACTCATATCTTATTTCTAAACGACTGGATCCTTCGACTACGGCCTTACTGGCCTTCGCTCAGGATGACTCCTCGTACCTCAAACCTCAAACCTCGTACCTGTCTTATGAATATTGTTGATGCTGTTTCTTATATGTGCGATTTGGCCAAGGGCCAGGCTCAGCAGTTTGATGTAATTGCTTCTACTTCCCATTCTGAAGGTCTGTCCGTTTTTCAGGGACAGGTACAGAATACAGAAATTTCTGACTCCGTCGGTCTCGGTGTCCGCGTGATCAAGGATGGCCATCCGGGTTATGCCTATACGGAACGTCTGACCAAGGAAGCGGTGGCGCAGACTTTGAAGGATGCTCTCTGTCATACTCAGTGGACGGAGTCCATCGATATCCAACTGCCCAAGCCTGTGGAAATGCCGGATGAATATCCCAACTACAACCCGGCCCTGGAATCCCTGAACTTGCAGCAGATGAAGGACTTCTGTATCGAACTAGAAAAAGAGACCTTCGCGAAGTCCAAGGAAATTGAAAATATTCCGTACCTGGGTGCGGATATGACCAGCGCCTCTTCTGTGATTGCCAATAGCGAAGGCGTATTCTACAAGGGTAAGTCCAACTCCGCTTCTGCGGGGGCTGGTGCCGTAGCTGTCCGCGATGGCGTCAAGAAACTTGGAAACTTCGTGAAGTCCGGTCGCGACTGGAAGCAGTTCAGTATCGATGAAATCGCGACGAAGACTGCTGACTATGCCACGGAACTTTTTGGTGCCAAGAAAATCGAGGGCGGCAAGATTCCCGTGGTGTTCTCGGAAAGAGTTTCTGCCCGCATTGTGGGAATGTATTGCTCCGCTTTCGAAGCCGAAGCCATGCAGAAGGGACAGTCCCGCCTGGCCGGCATGGAAGGTCAGATGGTGGCTGGCGAAAAGTTCTCCATCGTTAACGACCCTCAGGGCGAATTGTTCCAGCACAAGTACCGCTGCGACTCCGAAGGCTGTGTGGCCAAGCGTGTGGAAGTGGTAAAGAACGGCGTGTTCAACGAAGCCCTCTACAATCTTGAGACGGCGGCCAAGGCTGGCCGCGAGACCACCGGCAACGGCGCCCGCGATTTCGGCAGCAAGATGGGGACTTCCTTTAACAACTTGCTGGTTCCCGCAGGTGAACTGACTACGGCCGGTTTGCTGAAGCTGTTCCCCAAGTGTCTGCTGGTTGTTCGCCTGGAAGGTGGCTCCGGCTGTAACGCCATTAGCGGTGAACTGTCTATGGGCGCTCACGGTTTCTGGTGCGAAAATGGCGTCATCCAGCATCCAGTAGATGGCGTGACCCTCAGCGGCAACTTCTTTGACATCATGAAGAACGTGGTGGATGTGGGTAGCGAATACCGGGACCCCTTCGGAACCTACATGGTGCCGGCATTAGCCGTAAGCGAACTCAGCGTTAGCGTTTAAAAAAACGAGCCTGCGGGCTCGTTTTTTTTTAGTTATGAGTTATGAGCTGTGTGCAGTTAGCTAAAGTAAGGCGCCTTCGGCGCTATTATAATGACTCTTTGCTCAATGCTGAAAACTGATGGCTGAGTAGGGCGCTTCCGGCACGATTATCTAGCTCAAAGGAGCCGCAGGCTCCGCCCCCATCCCTCGTACCTCACACCTTTGCTTGCTTCTTCTGACGGTAGATCATTACGATCAGCCAGATGAGGCCGCTAAGGACCATGACGCTGCAAAGCGTCTGGCCTCGGCTCATGCCGAAGAGGTCGTTACGTCCAAGGTGTGCGTCAGACTTTCTGAAGAACTCGATGAAGAAGCGGAAGAGGCCGTAGCCCATCAGGTAGAGGCAGGGCATCTTGTCTTTGAGCAGCGGGATGCGCCTCAGGTTGTACAGGAGCACGAACAAGATAACACCCTCGAAGCACATTTCATAAAGCTGGCTGGGGTGGTGGAGGATAGGGTTGGCCAGTGAGCTGTCGTGGGCCAGGGGGAAGTACATGCCGATGGCGCTTGTCGTCACTTCACCGTAAAGTTCCCCGTTGATGAAGTTGCCCCAACGGCCCCAGGTATAGGCCAGGGGAGCTGCCAGGAAGCACAGGTTCAGGCCCTGCCAGACATCCATCTTGTTTCGCTTGAGACCGATAATGGTAAAGACGATGCCCAGGATGAGTCCGCCGTGGTAGCTCATGCCGGCGATACCGCTAAAGTGGTATCCCAGGGCGTCGTGGGTCATGGGCAGCAGGATTTCGGTGGGGTTGGCCAGGTAGTAGCCAGGCTTGTAGAAGATCACATAGCCCAGTCGTGCGCCCAGGATGATACCGGCGATAATCCAGGTGAACAGGCTGTCGAACTGGTCCTTGGTGTAGCCCAGCTTGTCCTTCTTGTTGATGTGCCACAGCGTAAGGTAGGCTGTGACGAAGGCGAAGATGTACATGATGCCGTACCAGCGCACCGGGAAGTTGCCAAGTTCAATGGCGGTACCGTCAAAGTAAGTGGGAATCAAGTTCCACCAAGATAAATCCATGTTGTTCTCCTATTTCTTCTTTCCGCCAGTGACGTACTGGTGGGCCCAATAATTGATTAGCATGCCGGCCACCTGGGTGGTGGGCTGGGGGCGCAAGCCCTGGTTGTCGTAAATCTGCAAAACTACGATGATGATCGCCTTGCTGGGGTCTTCCTTGCTTTCGGCGAATCCCATGAACCAGTCGTAGCGGCCCTTGGGGTCGGAACCGTCCAGGGAGCCTGTCTTGCCGCCGATGTTCAGGGCGTTATAGTTCTTGCGGGCCATGTGCCTGGTGGAGATGTTCTTGCGGGCGGTGCCGTGGGTCACGGAGCGGATCATGGCCTGACGGAGTCCGTAGTAGGTGTTTTCGCTGAACTTGTTCACGTCCAGGGCCAGGCGGGTCTTGGGGGCGTAGCCGTCGAGGTCCGGGGTGGTGGACCAGGGGATTTCAAGTGGCTTCTTCATGAGGATGGCGCGGACCTGCGCGGCGGCCTGTAGGGGCGACAGCGTGGTGGCTTCGGTGAAGCCACAGCTGGCTTCGGCTAGCCCGTAGCCAGTGTCCGGCGGCGTAAAGCTGGACCTGCCCGGAAGTCCTGCGGCGTAGTTCATGTTGTAACCCAGGTTGCGGGCGGCGGCCTTAAGCTTGCTTGCTCCCACGTTCATGCCGATGAGGGCCAGGGGCGGGTTGTAGGAATGGGCGTAGGCGTCCTGCATTTCTACGGTGGGGCCATGATAATTCTGGGGAACCCTGAGCTGGTTCTTGTAAAGATGGTGGGCGCGGCCGATGAGCGGGATCGAGGTGTTCAGGGCGTAGCGGTTGCTTTCCATGGCGGCGGCGATGGTGATTGTCTTTGCCAGGGAGGCGGCGGGGAAGGTGTTGCGGGGCAGGTAGTCCGGCTGGTTCTGGACAGCGTTGTTCTTGCGTTCGCCCCAGGCCATGATTTCGTTGCTCTTGGCGTCTACGATCAGGATGATGGCGTTTTCGGGCTTGAATCGACGGAGCAGGTTGTCGATCTTTTCGGCCATGAACACGTCTTTCTGGCTCTTGATGTGGGCGCTGTCGATGATTTCTACGGCAGGCGGGTTGGATGGGGCGATTTCTGCAGTTACCGCCATCTGTGTATTTTCGATGTCTTCGGCGGTGGGCCCTTCGAACATCTTTGCGGATTCAGACGGACCGGCTGCTTTTATCTCTTGCGCCTGATTGCCTGCGGCAACTTCTTCCTTGTTATAATCGTTAGCGGGCTCTGCCTGAGTTTCCACCTTTAACTCGGCGGCTTCCGCCCCGGAAATCTTGTCTTTATAGATACACGAACCGATGCCTGCGCAAATTCCAATGAAAACGAAGATGGCGATGGCGCGGTTCCTCATGCGGACTGCATAGGGGAGTCGGTTAGGTTCTTCGTAAGGTTTGATGGTCATTTAAACGTTCTTTACAAATATCGTTTTTCGGTAGTATTCCAGTTCGGCGATGCTTTCGCGGATGTCGTCCAGGGCCTGGTGCTTTTCCATCTTCTCGAATTCGGGGAGGTTGGGGTACCAGCGGAAGGTCAGTTCCTTGATGGAGCTGACGTCGACGTTTCGGTAGTTGAGCCATCCGGAGAGCTTGGGCATGTACTTGTAGAGGAATCGGCGGTCCTGGGTGATGGAGTTGCCGCAGAGTACGTTGCCCCGTTCCTGGGTAAAGGGCTTGATGAAGTCCAGTGTCATTTTTTCGGCGTCGGCTACGGTGATTTTCGATTTGCGGCAGCGGTCCACCAGGCCACTCTGGGTGTGGTGGCGGGTGTTCCAGGCGTCCATGCCTTCGAAGATGTTTTCGGTCTGATGAATTGCGATGACGGGGCCTTCGGCCAGGATCTTCAGGTTTCCGTCGGTCACGATGGTTGCCACTTCAAGGATTACATCCTTTTCTGGGTCCAGCCCGGACATTTCCAGGTCCATCCACACGAGGTTCGGCGCACTTTTAATTCTTACCATAGCGGGGGCAAATGTAGATTATTGTTTGTCAATGCTTTGGAAACGTTTTTAAAGGTGGCGTGGTTTTGGCGTGGTGACCGAAAATGGGGCTGCTTCAATCCTGATGTAAGATTTCTGTAAGTTTTTTATTATAATTTTTTCGCGGTCTCGCCAATGGTGTGACTTTAATCAACAAAATGAAATTTCTACATTTGGTAATAGTTAACTGACTCAAATCTTAACCTTTGGGAATATATGGAAGAAGTTGTAATCACTGGTATGGGCTGCGTTTCTGCCCTTGGTAACTCTCCCGACGTTCTTTGGGACAGCCTCCTCGCAGGTAAGTCCGGCATCACCCCGATCACTCGCTTTGATGCAACCAACTTTACCACCAAGTTCTCCGCTAGCGTGAACGAATTCGTTGCTGACGAATACTTCAGCTCTCGCGACCAGTCCCGCTACTCCCGTAGCATCCAGTATGCCGTTTACTCTGCATACAAGGCCCTGGCCGATGCAGGTGTCGATCCTGCTGCAGAAGATCCCAGCCGCGCCGGTGTGATCATCGGTTCCGGTATCGGTGGCATGAAGATTTACACCGACACTTGCGTTGCCTATGCAACTCGCGGTCCTAGCCGTGTGTCTCCGTTCTTCATTCCCATGGCTATCACCAATATGCCTGCCGGTGAAGTTTCTAACCGCATTGGCTGGATGGGCCCCTGCTTCGCAGTGACCTCCGCTTGCGCTACTTCCAACCACGCTATCGCTGCCGCCTACGACGCTATCCGTCTGGGCCGTGCCGACATCATGCTGGCTGGCGGTGCCGACGAAACCGTGAACGAAGTTGCTGTTGCCGGTTTCTGCTCCATGAAGGCTCTGTCCAAGCGTAACGACGATCCGACCACCGCTTCCCGCCCGTTCGACGTTGACCGCGACGGTTTCGTTATCGGTGAAGGTGCTGGCGTGCTCGTTCTCGAAAGCCTTTCTCACGCTCAGAAGCGTGGCGCAAAGATCCTCGCCCGCGTTGCCGGTGTTGGCATGAGCGCCGACGCTCACCACATGTCCGCTCCTCGTGAAGACGGTGAAGGCGTTCGCATGGCTATCGAAATGGCTCTCCGCGATGCTAAGATTTCTGCTTCCGACGTTGGCTACGTCAACACCCACGGTACTTCTACTCCGCTGGGCGACGTTGCTGAATGCTCCGCTCTCGAAAAGGTCTTCGGTCTCCGCGACACTCTGAAGATCAACTCTTCCAAGTGCATGATCGGTCACGCTCTCGGTGCTGCCGGTGCTCTCGAAGCAATCATCACCATCAAGTCTCTCCAGAACCAGATGATCCACGCTACCACCAACGTGTTCAACCAGGACGAACGTATCCACTTTGACGTTTGCGCCAACAAGAACACTGCTCATAGCTTCATGTACGCTATGTCCGATGGCTTCGGCTTCGGTGGCCACAACAGCGTCGTGCTCCTGGCTAAGGACTAATGAGACCGCTCGGCCTTTTGGCCCTTCGGCTCAAATCTGATTTTAGGAAACCTCTTGGCTTATGCCGAGAGGTTTTCTATTTTTGCAGCCCGATGAAAAGAGTGTTGAAATATATGCTTGCCGGTGTGCTGGCTGGAACTGGTGCGGCTCAGGCCGACAGCTTCCTTGGTCCCATGACCTGGCGAGATTCCACCTGGGATTACCGCTCCGAGGATCCTCAGGAAAATCACGAGTTCAGTGCCCTGAAGCTGACGGGCGTGGCCTCTACGACCCTGATCGCCTACGGTGCCGCCTACTGGCTTGTCTTTGACAAGGGCTGGTGGGGCGAGAACGGCAACGATTTCCACTTTGAAAACGATTTTGACTACGCCTTGAACCTGGACAAGCTGGGGCATTTTGCCTCGGGTGTGGCTCTGGGCGAATTCTTCTACGAAGGTTACCACTGGGCTGGTGTCTCGGAATTCTATTCCTACCTGTTCGCAGGTCTTTCTGCCATGTCCACCCATATCGCCATCGACATCAAGGACGGCTTCGCTCCCAGCTGGGGTTTCAGCATCTTTGACGTTCTGTCCGGGTCCCTTGGCGGTTTCTTGCCTATGGCAGAACGCTATGTTCCGCTGTTCAAGTATGTGGACCTCAAGTGGAGCTACTGGATCAATACCAAGGTTTACTACCGCCAGGACCACCAGGCTTCAGACGGCATCTTTACCGACGACTACGTGAACCAGACTTACTGGGCTAGCTTCAAGCCTTACCGCATGCTGCCCGCCGCAGCCCGCGCCTATTACCCCAGCTGGCTTGCCATTGCCGTGGGTCTCAGCATTGACGAGGGCGTCTTCATCAAGCATTACGAGGGAACGCCCCATCGCGAAGTCTACATCGCCCTGGACTACGACCTTGAAGCCTTCCGGCCCCAGAGTCGTCTGGCCCGCCAAATTGTGCGTTACTTGAACTACTTCAAGTTCCCGGCTCCCACGGTGCAGGTTTACCCCGAAGTCCACTGGTACCTGATGTACCCCATCAAGTTTTAAAAAAAAGCGGGGCGAATTTAGTTATTTATCCTTTGCATTGCAAAATGGGGAAAGAAATATATCTTTAGTTGCATGAATAAAATTTTCGTTCCCTTTCTTTGCTTCTTCCTGCCCACTTTAGCAATATCCGTGCCTGTCACGGGTTCTTTTACGGATTCTCGAGACGGTCAGACCTACAAAACCGTCAAAATTGGCTCAAAAACGTGGATGTCCCAGAATTTGAACTTTAAGTCCGAAGGGAGTGCCTGTTACGATAACAGTGACGAAAACTGTAAAAGGTACGGCAGACTGTATGCATTTTCATCCGCTGTAAAATCCTGCCCCCGAGGCTGGCATCTGCCCGATAACGACGAATGGACCATGTTCAAACGCTTTATCGAAGATAGCGACGGAAAGGAAGAAGCATGGGTCAGCCTAAAGTCCAGGGACAAATGGGACGGCTCCGACCGTTATGGTTTCGACGTGGTTCCGGCAGGGAAGGCTACGGATGAGTTTGTAGATCTGGGTGTGTCTGCCCATTTCTGGAGCGCTACCGAAGAAGATGGTGATGCCTTTGGTTGGCATCTGGCTCCTCCGGGGGACTTTTCCAGGGATTTCGATATCAGCACCAATATGTACTCGGTGCGTTGCCTACGCGATTAGCGTGAGCGTCCTTTTTACTTGAATTTGGCTGTGTAGGTGGCCCCGGCCGATGCGTAGACAAAACGGGGATTCTGGGTGGATCCATCTTCCCATTCTACGAAGATGCCGCCGTTTCCGCTGGCTGTCAACTTCATGGGGTGACCGTTAAAGAAATTGCCTGTGTAGCTCTGGCTGGGCAGGGCGATATCATCTAGCAGCACTGTTCCCAGTCCTGTGGCGCTGATGGTCATCTTCACCAGGGATTCAAGGCCAAATTCGTTCTGGAATTCCTGGATGACCTTGCTGTCCCTGCTGCGGGACCAGGTCTTGAGGCAGGAGCCCGTATATTCAAATCCGTTGTTGCAACTGTTGGTGTACCATAACTGAGCCCTGGGGAATTTATTCATATCGCGGGTAATATCGGAAATGGGCATGGTGGATACCATCTTGTCGACAGCGGTTTCAACCTTTGCGGAATTGACAAAACTGTTGTACAGGACGGCAGCCCTGTTTATGAAGGTGCGCCTGAAGTTCTCGTTCTTGATAATGTTGTTGTACAGGTTGTGGAAGCAGAGGCTGTTGCTGGACTTGTAGCAGGATCCGCTTGTGGTTCCGCCGTTCTTGATCCATGTAAATATGTTGGTGCTCTGGCCAAAACCGCTAACGTTCCAGGTCCAGTCAAAACCGTGGTCGATGTCGAAGGCCATGAACTTCCAGGGCTGTTCTACGGAGTGCCAGGCACGAAGGTTGTTGTTGGGCCAGTCTCCGTTGTGGTAGTAGATTTCTGCCGCCATGTAGTCAACGTAGCTGGCGATGTCCAGCATGGTTCCCAGGGTGATGTAGTTGGCGTCTATGGTCAGGTCGTTATTGACGGCGTAGTTCAGCATGCTGATGTAACCTTCGCTGGTACCACCGCTGGCGCTGATATCCGTGTTCGTATGCTTGATGACGTCCACGCCCTTGGAATCGATTCCGTAGTTGGTCTCTACGAAATGTTCGTTCAACTTTTCACGCATGTCGTGAATGCCGTAATAGACTCCGTTATAGAAAACCACCACCTGGCGAGAACGCTGGTAATCCACATGGGTCCCTTCCAGCAGGCTTACGGCCATGGGGTCTTCGATGTAGTCGCTGACAAAGCGGTTGCCGTTGTTGCGGAGGTTGAATGCCTTGAACTTTTTCTTTTCGGGGCGGGTGTCAAAAAGCGGGTACTTCAGACGGCCGTCCTGGTATTCCTTGCGCATGGCGATCGAAACGGATTTCTTGATCTGGTTTCGGCTCCAGCCGCCCATGATGGAAATCCCGGCGTCAATTTCGAAATCCTTCTGGGTGGAACGGCTGCCGTTGGCGAAGTATTCGACATGTACCGGGTACTCCACGTCTTCCCAGAACTTGGCGGAGTAACAGGGGTCCGGGGAGCACTTGGGGGCCGCGACGTAACCGTTGAAATATTCCGGAGCCACGCTGATGGCCACTACGGGCATCGAAATGGTTTCGTTGATAAAGTAGGTCTGGGTTTCCTTGGCGACGATGTCGTTACCGATAAATTCGTAGCAGCGAACGGCAGTTGTAGAAGAGATGTTCTTGTTGCTTGCCTGGGCCGTGGCACTGGTGGGTTCGGAACCGTCGTAAGTGCAACGGAACACACCGCCATTCTTCGGGGTAGGGGCGGTCAGGGTAAAGGCTGAGTAGAATCCTGCCGGCGGAAGGGCTGAGGCCGGAGTCTCGGTTTTCTGCGACGAGGAGCTTGCCTGTGATGCAGATGATTTTGGGACGTCAATAGAAGAACTGCTAACCGGTTTGACGGAACTGTCAGATGAATCCGTCTTACTGTCAGAAGATTTACCGCTGGCTATCGAACTGGAGGATGTCTTGAACAGAGACATGTCTGAACTGGACCTGAAAAGGTCGGAAGGAACATCGATGTCTACCGGATCGCCTAGAACACCGTCCTTGATGGAAACGGTAACGATTTCTTCGTAGTTTTCGCTAGAACAACTTGCGAATAGGAACGAGATAACCGCCAGTGACGGTATCAGGGAGAGAATGCTCTGGCGAAACTTTAAATGCATACATTTAATTTAATTAATCCCTCAGACAGCGGACTCCGGCTGTTGTGCCTTTATCGGCGTACGAGGGGGTAAGCGTCGTCAATTAATTATGAGGTATGAATTATGAGTTATGAGATTTAGCTACGCGGCGTAGCCGCCAAATTTTAACCTCGAAGCGAGCCCCGCGAGCGCCCTCGAACCTCGTGCCTCATCAACAATTTCTATCTTCTTTCTTTGGAGTGAACAAATGAATCGACTGTTACCTTTTGCCCTTGCCCTGTTCGCGGCAACCATGTTCTTTACCGCCTGCGGTGACGACGACAGCAGCTTCGTTGAACCGGAAAAGGAATCCTCGTCTAGCGAAATCCTGAGCAGCGGCGACGGGACCAGTGACGGCAATGGAGACAAATCTAGCAGCAGTGTCTCGTCCTCGTCGACGAACAGTTCGTCTTCTGCAAAATCAAGCTCGTCTACAGGAGACAAGAACAGTGGCGGTGAGTCTAACCCAGCCTCGTCAAGCGTTAAGTCGAGCAGCTCGGGAACGTCTGCGGACTCGTCGGCAGGGAATAGCAGTAGCTCTAGTAAAGCGAGAATCCCTTGCTCTGAAGAAGATGAAATGGCAACACTTAATGGAGTCAATGTTATCTGTCATGACGGCTATTGGGTTCCGGCCTCCTCCAGTTCGGCTGTGCCGACCAGCAGCTACTTCGACATGTCGAAGCAGTTCAACGAGAAGGTGTCTTACGGCGAGTTCACCGACCCGCGCGACGGGCAGAAGTATCGGACTGTGAC